>JAEEXV010000219.1 GCA_016287975.1 Lentisphaeria bacterium
GCGGTCCGCCCGTCGCAATAGGTCGCCGTGACGGTGGTCGCGCCGTCCGGACGGGTGGCCGTGGTGACGCCTCCGTGCCGCTGTGCTCCCGTGTTCACGCCGTTCAGATAGGAGTACGTTGTCGTCAGGCCGCGCGGGTCCGTCCTCGACGCCAGCCGCCCCGCCAGGTCGTAGGCGCTTGTGGTCGTCTCGGACAGCTGCCCGCCCGCCGCGGTCTCGCCGATCAGCCGCCCCGCCGCGTCGTAGGCGTAGTGGGTCACCATGTCCGGCTGGCCGCCCGTGCCCTGCAAAGTCCTGGAGACGAGGCGCTTCAGCAGGTCGTATTCATAGAGGTATGTCCTGCCGTCGGGAAGCGTCTCGGAGGCCTTTGCGCAGCAGCTCCATGTGGCCTCCGTCAGCTCGCCGCTGGAGCTCCGCTCCCGCACGACCCGGTTCTGCCCGTCGTATGTCCTTGCGACCCAGTCCATTGTGTCATAGGCGCTCCCCGTGAAGACCTGCCGCTCCGCGAGGACCTCGTTGCCCGCCGCGTCCCGCACGGAGCGCAGACGCAGGGTCCTGTAGGCGACGCCGTCGGGATGGGCGGCCGTCCCCCTTGTGGCGGTGATGCGGAGGGCGGAGCCGCTTCCGACGGTGAAGACGCCTGGGGTGGAGTCATTCAGCGGAGGCGTCCAGGTCCCTCTCTCATAGGAATAGGTGTCGACGATGCCGTTGGGGTGCGTGACGCTGTGCAGCCGCCCCGCGGAGACCGACGCGGCCGCGCTGCCCGCCGGATGGAACCGCACCACCGTGCGCAGGTTGTCGGGGTCGCCGTAGGCGGCGTCCGGGCGGACGCACCGCTCGTGGACCTCCACGCGGCGGCCGCTCTCCGTGAAGTAGGCGTGGAAGGCCTTCGCGACGGTGACGCCGAGGACCTTCGTCTCCTCTGTGCGGGGGCGGCGGTCGCTTTCGGCCACCGTGTCCCGCATGTCCACGGGGGCGTAGGAGCGCAGCTCCACTTTCGCCTGACTGTACGAAGATTCATAATGCGCGTTCTTCCAGGGAGTTATGACGGCGGTTGTCCGCCCCTGCAGGTCGTATCGCCATTGGGTCCAGCCCCCGTCGTGGCGGCTCTCGGACTTCAGGCGGCCGTAGGCCCCGCCGTCGGAAGTCGCGTCATAGTAGGCATATGTGGTGGTCAGCGCGGCGCCGCCGGGGTCCAGCGTGGCGGAGACCGTCCGCTCGCCGAAGGGGTATTTCCGCACGTCGCTGGCGCTGCGGGAGGCCAATGCGCCGCCTGCGGTCTTCTCCTCCTGGCGGACGGTGCGCAGGGTCAGCGTGGCGTCCCGCTCGGAGGACATGGAGACGACGGCGCGGCCGTCGGCCCCCGTCTCCATCCACCCGTCCATGCGGTGGCTGTAGTCGAATCGGGTCGTCTCCTCCGCGCCTCCGGCGGAGCGGGTGACGAGGACGGTGGCCGCGTTTGGCGAGGCGGCCAGCCGCCAGACGGTGTGGGGCTGGCCGGTCACCGTGTAGAGGCCGTCGGCCTGGCCGCTGACCTGCGACAGGGCATAGAAGCGCAGCTCGTAGCCGGTCCCGTCGTCGAGGGCGACGACGTCCGCCAGCCCGTCCCGCTCGGACAGCACCTGGCGGACGAGCCCCGTGTCGTCCCACACCGCCTCCAGCCCCGCGTCGGCGGCGGTGACGGTGCGGCCGGAGGCGGTGGCGCAGGAGACGGCCTTGCCGTCGGACGCGGCGTAGCGGACGTTGTCCCCGTTGCCGAAGCGAAGCTCGTAAATGGCTGGAAGGGAAGTGGTTTCGACTCCGCCGGCGTCCAGCATCACGAGGACCTGCCCGATGGTGGAGTGGTCGCCGACGGGGCGGCCGACGGGGTCGCCGGACGTGAAGCGGAAGATGACGGGCTCCCGTCGCTCCTGCAGGATGCGGACCTGGTGGGTGACGCCCTGCGGCAGCGTGTCGTCCGTGGTGACGCGGCCGTAGACGTGGAGGGTGTCCAGCCGGTCCTCCCAGTTTGCGCCGAGGATGGAGGCGGCGTGGGCCGTGGCGACCTCCGTCTGCAATATCCTGTCCAGCAGCCAGTTGCGGTACTGGAGATACTGCCGCGTGGGCAGGAGGGGGGACGGCGCGACGGCGTGGACGCTGAACTGGCCGCCAAGCTCCAGCTCCTCGTTGGCCGCCTGCCCGAAGTTCACGGAGAAGTGAAAACTGCCAACGGACGCGCCGCCGCTGGCGGGCGTCGCGGCGCTGAGCATATAGGGCATGAGAGGGACGCCGCCGATGGCCCAGCCGCGCAACGGATTGAGGAAGGAAAGCCCCTCCGGCCTCCCGCCGCCGCCGTCGCCCGTGCAGGGGCAGACGCCGCAGGAGCCGTCGCAGACCACCGGCAGGTTGGCGGACGCAATCCCGCAGAGGAACAGGAGCAGCAGCGCCATCACATGGAAAACACGAAAATGCAAGGGGCGATTATTCATGGATTCATCAGCTTCTTATGGATTATGAGTGGACGGAACATCCATATCATGCAATCATTGTCGGGCCCTGCCATAGACGGAGAGCTTCAATGGCTCCCATCCGGCAGGGGAGACGATGGGGATGGCGGCCGAGAGGCGGAATCGTCCGGCTTTCCGCGGAGCGGTGCCCCGCAGGAGAACGCGGTAGGCGAAGGGGGACATCCGAATGGTCTCCACCACGAGAGGGGATGGCGGACATGCTCCGAGAGTTGCCGTCTCCGTCGCCTCCAGCAGGAATTCGGCCTGGAACGGCGAACCGCAGGGGAGGGTCCCCAGATTTGCGGCGTTTTCGGGATGCACCTTGAACAAGGGGACACCCTCCCCGATGACGGAGGCTCGGAGAAGGTCTCCGCCTGCCTCCACAAAGACACAATGGGAGAACGGGCCGTCAAGCTTCTCCGGCAGGATGGACAGACGGATGTCCATCCGTCCGCCCGACGGGACGGACGTCCCCTCCGCGACGGCGGCGAGGCAGCCACAGCTGGAGCGGATGAAAATGCCCTCCAGAGGCCGTCCGCTGTCGTTGACCAGCGTGATGGACGCGGACGGCGGGCGGTTTGACGGAAAACGCCCCAAATCCACCTGCATGGGCTCAAGCCGCAAAGCGGTCTCTGCCACCCCGTCCGTCCCCTCCGCCATGAGGGGGGCGGTGGCCAGAAGCGCGGCGGCGGTCAGTGATGGAGCGAAACGGATCCTCATTGCAGACGCCAGACCTCCTCCCCGTCCTGATAGAGGATGACCGACATGCATGTGGAGAAGCGGCTCCCTCCGAGAACATTGAAATGCAGTTCGCCGGCGGCGTCGAAGTCGGAGTCGTCGAACACCTTCTCCTGTGTGCCGTCTTCGAAGGTGCTGTTCGTCCCCCAGAGGATGACCCTGACGCTCATTCCTGCAACAACTTGCCCCGCAATGACATATCCGTCATACAGGACTGTTCCGTCCCCATAGTCCGTGAGAACGCGATGATAGCCGTCGCCCACATGGGTGGCCGTCTCCATGACATGGATTCGCGTGTTGTCGAGAACCGGCCCCTCCTCGAACAGGCGGGCCGTGGCATAGCCTTGTGTCACGGCGTCCCCGCGCAGATAGAACTGCCTCGCGCCGTCCTTGAATCCCAAATCAATGGCATGGATGTCCTCGTCGATGTCCACATGCACGTCCCTTCCGACGCCTGTCATGCACCAGCGGCGCTCCGTCCCCACGTGGCAGACCTGCTCTCCGCCGAAGGAGGCGGCGATGACATGGACGGTGCCCTCGTTGCCGGCCGCCGGTCCACCGCCTTCCGTCCATGAGGCGCCTACCGTCACGTCCCCCGCCGCGGCGAAGCAATGGCGGCGGACCTGCCCGCGCGCCATCTGATACGACGTGCCGCCTATGGTGAGCGTCCATGTCTGCACTCCCTCCGGCAAGGTGGCGCCAAGCAGCATTTCGTCATCCTTCCGGATGCAGACCTCGTCCAGGGCGGCCACGTCGACGGGCTCCCACAGAATGTCTTCCGTCACGGTGGCCGCGGAGTTCTGGTAGGAGACCGTCACCGCGACGGAGGTGACGCCATCCGGGTTCAGGGGAAGGTCCGCGACCCAGTGGTTGCCCGCGATGCGCATGGCCTGGGGGCACGGGTCCGTTCCGTTGGGGGCGACATAGTAGCCGGCGATGTCAATGGACTCGATGAACGAGGCGTTGCCGCCCTCTATGCAGAGCGGGGAGACAAGACTGGTCGACGGCAGCGTGACGGCGCTCATCCTTCCCAGCCGCGTCTCCGTCCAGTCGGGAATGCCGTCGTCGTCCGTGTCCGGCCCCGTGAGGGCGAGAAGGCGGATGGAGTCGACCCGCAGGATGGTGTTTCTGTAGACATTGTCCCAATCGACTCTTATGGAATGAGTTCCGGCGTCGAGAAACGAGGTCATGCAGTAGCCTGTTCCCGTGCCCTGGCTGTCCAGGGGGATGTCCATCGTGGAGCCGATGGAGGCCCCGTCAATGCGGCATTTCAGCCGGAAGGAGGAGGCTGCGCATTCCGAGGCCTCGGAGACATGCAGCTCCATCAGGTACACGCCGTCGTCCGGAATCTGGACGCTGTATTGGAGCCATCCGGCGCGGCTGCGGGCGCGGACCGCCGTGCCGTCGGTCTCCCATGTCCCGCTGCTGTCGGTGTACAGGCTTCCCGAAAGGGTTGCCGCCACGGTTACCCCGCCGTCGAAGTCGGCCTGAAGGGGATTGCTCAACGCGGTGTGGACCTCCCATCCGTCGTCCCTTCCGTCGTTGTCGGTGTCCGAGTCCAGCGGGTTGGTTCCCTCCCGATATTCCGCGACGTTGACAAGGCCGTCTTCGTCGGCGTCCGCATTCGCGTCGTCGGCCAGGGGATTGAGGCCGTATTGGCATTCCCATCCGTCCGCCATGCCGTCTCCGTCTGAGTCCGCACGTGTCGCGTCCGTCCCGATCTGGAACTCCTGCAGGTTGGAGAGGCCGTCCCCGTCCAGATCGCCGTTTGCGGTCAGGCCGCCACCGCACCACGCCGAATAGAAGTCGGTGATGCCGTCGCCGTCAGCGTCGGCGAGCTCTTCGCATCCGATGTCCACCGCCTGTCCCTGGGGCCGAGCCGTTCCGGCAAAGTCAACGGCGGGTGCGCCGACGGCCGTTCCCGCGTCAACGCAGGGGGAGGCGGAGGAAAGGAAGATGCCGCCCACAAGCTCCGGGTCGGCGGCGACGCAGAACGTGGCGGCGTCCTCATATCCCTCGGCGACAATGCAATGCGACATGGAGACCGAACAGCCATGGATGGGTTCCCGGAAGATGGTGTTCAGCAGCCGGACTTGGCCGGAGTCAAGTCCCCGAATGGTGGGATAGACGCCAAAGCCGTTGCCGGAGAACGTGCAGTTGGTTATCTGCGCCTGAGAACTTCCCTGAAGCCGCAGAACGCCTCCCGTCGCCGCCGTGTTGTTTCGCGCCACCATGGTGTTGACCATTTCCAAGTCCGTCCCCTGCAATGAGATGACGGGCTCGTCCCCCGTGCTGTTGTCCAGAAGGCGGCAGCCGTCCAGAAGGACATTTGAGGCGTTTGCCGAGATGAGTGCGCAGCCCGGGCTGAAGGCGCAGCCCTCCATGTCCGCATGCAGGAGCCGACAGGCCCCGTGGTTCAGGGACAGGAGGCATGAGGGCGGAAATTCATAGGCCATGGGCATGTAGTCCTGGGCGATTCCCGTGTGGGCGAAACGGCGGAAGCGGCAGCCGCGGATGGTCAGACCGGCGTTCTCCAGCTGGATGGCCGCCGTCTCGTCACGCCCTCCTGTGAATGTCAGCCCGGCAAGACAGGAGGCATGGGATTCGCCGCTGTGCAGGCTCAGGAAGCCGTTTCCGCCGGAAAGGTCGATGATGGTGGCCGCCGCCCCGTTGGAGGAGCGCAGCGTGATGTCGTAGCCGCCGAAGTCAAGCCCCCGGTTGGACGCCCCCGAATAGGTGCCCGGAGCCAACAGGACGACGTTCTCGTAATCTATGGTTTTGGACGCCTCCACGGCGGCCGACAGGGTCTTCAGCGGGCTGGCGGCGTTCAGGCCGGAATTCGCGTCAAGGCCGGAGGGGCTGACATGGATGGTGCGGGTCGGGAAAAGGGGATCCTGTCCGATGGACGCCTCCGCGCCGTCGCTCATGCCGTCGCCATCCGTGTCCGCAATGGCCAGGTCCGTGCCGAGAAGGTACTCCTGCAGGTTTGTCAGTCCGTCGCTGTCGGCGTCGCCGTTTGGCAGGAGGCCATTGGCTCCTTCGAGGAAGTCCGGGATGCCGTCGGAGTCCGTGTCCTCAAATTCGTGGCAGCCGATGTCCGCCGTGCCGCTGTCGGATCTGGCGTTGCCGAACAGGTCGTTCGTCGGCGCCGTGGCGGTGGCCGCGTTGATGCAGGGGCTTCCCGCCATGAGCATGCCCGCGCCGGTCAGCATGGGGTCGAAGCTGATGTTTCCCGTTCCGAAGGCCGACCAGTCCGACGCCGTGCAGTTTCCGTCGGCGGAGAACTGGGCGTATGTCCCCAGAAGGACGGTGCCCCGCAGGATGCAGTTCTCCATTGACGCGTCGCCGTCGATGCCGATGGCGTGGCCGTCCCGCGAAAAGCCCTCCATGAAAGTCGTGTTCAGCAGAATGGCCTCGCAGCTGTCGCCGACATGCAGGTCGGAGAAGTCCGACGCGGCCCGGTTGCCCATGAAGAGGCAGTTGACGACGGTGGCGGCGGCGCAGGGGGCCGTGCCTCCCGAAACATGCCACCAGTCCATGGTGCCGGAGACGGCGCCGCCCTGGTACGTGGAAACGTTTCGGACGAAGCGGCTCCGGCTGATGACGGCGGACGCACCCGCCAGATAGACGGCTCCCGCCCCGTGGCCCCGGTTGCCCATGAACGTGCATTGCTCGATGACGCTGCCCGTGGAGCTGCAGAGGAGAACCGCCCCCGCGTTGTCCATGTCCATTCCGGGCAGCACGGCGCCCTCGGAGCGGTTGCCGCTGAAGACCGTGCCGGAGATGCGCACGGGCATGCCGTA
>JAEEXV010000220.1 GCA_016287975.1 Lentisphaeria bacterium
GGTGCTCTACGTCTTCTATCGGGTCACGCCGATGCCGCGGCGGCGCTGGTGCGTGGCGGGGGGGGCGGCGGCGCTGGCGCTGATCGGCGCGGGATGGCTCCTGACGCGCGGCGGCATCCCCGAGGCCGCCTGGCTGCGGCGGCTGCTCTTCATTGACGAGCGGGTGCTGGCCTACCGCCCTGGCGCGCTGGGCGTGCGATACACGTTCCTCTTCCAAAACCCGAATCTTCTGGGCAGCGCCTATTTCCTGCCCGTCCTGCTCATCCTGCCCGCATTGCGGCGGGGATGGGCGGGGACGCCGTGGCGCGGCGTGCCAGGCTGGGTGTGCACGGGCGTCGCCGCCATCCTGTCGGCGCTGCTGGTGCCGCCCGTGCTGTCGACGGGGTCGAAGCACATCCTGCTGACCTTGGCGCTGCTGGGAAGTGCGGCGTCGGGTGCGGCGTGGCTGCGTCCGCTGCGCCCCCGCTGGCTGTGCGCGGCGGCGCTGTGCGTGCTGGGGGCGCTGTGCTGGTGCACGATCTGGTTTAGGAGCTATCCCGCGGTGGGGGAGGCCCCGTGGGTGGACTTCGGGGCGCGCGGCAACTACTTCATCCACCACCAGATCTATGCGCGGGTGGTGGCGCATGGTGGCGTTGGCGGGTGGCTGGCTGGCTTCGGCGAGGGGGAGCTGCGGCGGCGCTATCCCCGGGAGGCGGAGTTAGGGCGCATCCGCGAAATCCTCTCCGCGTACGGCGCGGCGGACATGGCGGAGCAATACGCGACCTACATGGATCCGCACAACGGCTATCTCGACCTGGCGGCGCATTTCGGGGTGCCCGCGCTGCTGCTGATGCTGCTGTTTCTGGGGAGGCTGGGCTGGCGGGCGTGCCGCCTGCGCCTGCCCGAGGCGGCCTTCTTCCTGCTGGCCCTGGCCTTCGCGCTGATGTGGGACGACCTCTTCTCCAAGCGCTGGATCTGGGTCGGCCTCGCGCTGCTGGCGGGGACGGCGGCGGACAAGACAGGGGAGGGGGATTATATTTAGGCCAATATGAGTTCTTCGAACACCATTTTCTACGGCATTGACTTGGGGACCACCACCATCAAGGTGGCGGTCGGGGAGTTCCGCGCCGACGGGACGCTGGTTCTGCGCGGCCTGGGCGAGGCCGAATCGCTGAAGATGCTGAAGGCGGAGCCGCAGGCGGACGAGGTGGTCGCCGAGCAGTTGCGCGTGGCGTTCGGGGAGGCGCTTCGGTCGGCAGGGCTGCCCCCCAGGCTCGACGGGCCTGTGGCGCTGTCGCTGTCGGGGGGATATGTGCGTCCAGTCGTCGTGACGGGGGAGATCGAAGTGCCTGAGAACATGCCCGTGGACGATGAAATCATGGAGGCCGCGTTGGGATCGGTGAATGCCCTGGCGCCCGAGGCGGAGAATTGCGAGCGCCTGCCCACGGCGAGCGACCGCCGTTTTCGGCTGTCGGACGGGCGGGTGCTCTTCAATCCGTGCGGCCAGTGCACGTCGCGGCTCCAGTCGGAGGCGTGGTTCTTCCTGGCGGAGAGCGCTCGGATGTGGACGGTCCTGAATGTGGTGGAGAAGCTGTTCCCCGGGCATCGGCTGGACTACGTGTGCTATGCGCCGCTGGCGATCGCCTCGGCGGTGCTGCCGCCGCAGAAGACGGACGAACGGTTCGGGCTGGTGATCGACCTGGGGGGCGGCATGACCACGCTGGCGATGCCGACCAACATCGGCCATCTGGTCTGCGAGCAGCTGGCGCTGGGGGGCGACCACATCGCCCACGACCTGGCGTTCGGGCTCAAGATCCCCATCGGAGCAGGCAATCAACTGCTGCGGGAAATGGAGCAGTTGCACTGCACGGCGGTCGCGACCCATGACGGGGTGGAACGGATCGTCTCCATTTCGATTGAGAACAGCAAACGGTGCCAGTGCACGGCGGACGCCGTGGAGACCATCGTCGAGGCCCGCCTGCAGGAGATTTTTGAGTTGTGCCGCAAGCGCCTGCAGGAGCGGGAGGCGCTGGACTGGCTGGGGGATGAGATTGTGCTGTCGGGGGACGTGGCGCGGATTCCGCGGATCACGGAACTGGCGTCGAAGGTCTTCAACCGCAAGGTGCGGGTCGCGTCTCCGTATCTGGTCGATTCGGGCGGGGTGCAGTTGTATCCGCGCCACAACGCGGTGCTGGGATTGCTGCGGGCGTGCCGTCAGGAAATGCTGCTGCGGGCGTTGAAGAACAGCCAGGGCGGGTCGGTGTGGGGGCGGATCGCCAATTACTGGCGGATGCTGATGGATTGGTAGGAGGAGGCGTCATGGAGAACCAGGGACAATCGGAGGCGGCGACCCGCATCGCGCTCCTCGGCATCGGCACGGCAGGCGCCCGTTCGGCGTATTATGTCTACCAGCGCGGGGGGCTTCCAGGGATGCGTCTGGCGGCGGTGGATTCGGATCCCGATTCGCTGGCGATGCTGCCGTCGTTGGAGTGCATCCAGGTGCCGCCGCCGCCTGCCTTGCCAGTGGGTGCGGCGGCCACCGCGCAGCGGGAGGCCTTCGGGGAGAAACTGGAGGAGTTCACGGGGAATTCGCAACTGCTGGTGGTGCTGACTTTCCTGGGCGGGGCGACGAGCGGTTTCTACGCGCAGGCGGCGCTGCAATACGGCAGGGCACACGAGTTGCCCGCGCTGGCGCTGGCGGCGATGCCGCACGCGAACGACCGCGAGGAGGTGCGCCACCAGGCGGAGGACATGCTCGCGACGCTTCGCGCGGAGCATTTCGAGGTGGTGACGCTGGACTGCGCGCGCTTCGGGCGCTTCTTCCCCGATGCGGCGCCCGAGAAGGCGTATGCGCAGGCGGTGCGGTGGCAGACGGAGTGCGCGCTGGGCTATCTGAAGTTGTTCACGCTGCCGCGCGCCTCCGCGGAGGAGACGCCAGGGCCTTCGGACGGCTCGTCGCGGCGTCCCGCGCTGAACTTCGATGACATCCCGCGCGGGGTTTTCTCAAAGAGTTATCCGACGATCATCGACGGCGAGAACCTGGATGTGCCGACCTATCTGCGGCGCGGGCTGAAACTGCCCGCGCCTCCGAATAGCTGACGCGGGGGCGGGACGGCGAGTTTTTTTGTGCCAGACAATCCAAACAAGGGCAAAACAGACATGGATAAATCGACTGCGTTGAATGAGTTGGCGGAACTCTCCCGCCAGTATGGCTGTGATCCGTCGTATGTCTTCCTGGGGGGCGGAAACACCTCGTGGAAGGATGACACGGATCTCTACATCAAGCCGTCGGGCGTGGCGCTGGCGACGATCCAGGCGGAGGAGTTCCTGCGGATGGACCGCGCGGCGCTGCGGAAGGTCTTCGATCTGGACCGCGGCCTGCCCGGGGCGGTGCGCGAGGAACTGGTGAAGAACTACCAGCTGGCGGCGGTGCGGCCAGTGGGCGCGGGGCGTCCGTCGGTGGAGGCGCCAGTGCACGAGGTCTTCCGATACCGCTTCGTGGTGCATACGCATCCCGCTTTGGTGAACGGGCTGACCTGCGCGAAGGACGGGGCGGCGGCGTGCGCACGGCTTTTCCCCGAGGCGCTGTGGCTGGGCTACTGCAACCCAGGCAGCACGCTGGCGTGGTCGGTGAAGGAGGCGCTGGACGCCTACGAGAAGGCGCACGGCGGGCAGCCGCAGGTGGTCTTCCTGCAGAAGCACGGCATCTTCGTCGCGGCGGACACCTGCGACGAGGTGGCGAAACTCTACGCGGGGGTGATGGAGACGCTGAAGGCGGCCTATGCCGAGGCAGGCGTGCCCATCGGCGAGCCTGAGGCGGGCGTCGCGTCGGACGCCGAGGTGCTGGAACTGGCGCCGAGGCTGCGGACGCTGCTGTCGGACGAGGCGGGGAACCGTGCGGTCGTCCACTGCGTCGGGAACGCGGCGGCCTTTGCGGGGCCGCTGACGCCGGACCACATCGTCTACGCGAAGTCGTTCGCCTATCGCGGCGAGGCGGACGCGGCGGGGCTGGCGGCGTTCCAGAAGGAGCGCGGCTATCTGCCGAAGGTGGTCGAGGTGCCTGGGCGCGCGCTGTTCACGGCGGGGGCGACCTTGCAGGAGGCGCGTTCGACGGCGATTGCGCTGGCGAACGCGCGCGAGATCGAACTCTTGACGGCGGCCTTCGGCGGCCCGAACTACCTGACGCAGGAGGAGTATTCCTTCATTGAGA
>JAEEXV010000221.1 GCA_016287975.1 Lentisphaeria bacterium
GGGGGGGGGGGGGGGGGGGGGGGGGGGGGGGGGGGGGGGGGGGGGGGGGGGGGGGGCCGGGGGGGGGTGGGGTTTGCCCGGGGGGGGGGGGTGGGGGGGGGGGGGGGGGGGGGGGCGCCTTGTCCATGAAGGCGCAGCCCTCGAATCCCGTGACGCGGACGGCGTGGACGTCGCCGATGGCGAAGTAGGTGTGGAGGGCCTGGCTGTAGGTGAACGGGGCGTCGCCTGTGTTTTCGGTGGTCAGTTCGAGTTCGAGCGCGTCGCCGACGCGGACGAGGAGGGAGAGACGGAAGTCGTGGGGCCAGATCGCACGGGTGGCGTCGTCGCTTTCCAGTTGGAAGAGGGCTTCGGCGAGGCGCGGTGAGACGGCGCGGGTGGCGGCGAGGTCCCAGATGCACTGGCGGGCGAAGCCGTGACCCGTGGTGGCGTTGGGGATGAGGGCGGGGTTGGCGGGGCCGAACCACGGCCAGCAGACTGGGATGCCGCCTCGGATGGGCTTGCCAGTCGGGGTGAACTCGGACTTCTGCGAGAGGAAGAGCAGGTCGGGCTGCCCCTGCGGGATGAACGAGGTGACATGCGCGCCCATGCGGTAGACGACCGCGGTGGCGGCTTCATTGGCGATTTCCAGGGCTTCAAGGCCGCCCTGGCCGATGAATGTGCGGAAAGTGGTGGGCATGGTGGGGTGGGGGAGTTGGGACAACTGGGACAACTGGGACAACTGGGACGGCTGGGACGGCTGGGACGGCTGGGACAACTGGGACAACTGGGACAACTGGGACAACTGGGACGGCTGGGACGACTGGGACGACTGGGACGGCTGGGACGGCTGGGACAACTGGGACGGCTGGGACGGCTGGGACAACTGGGACGGCTGGGACAACTGGGACGGCTGGGACAACTGGGGCGGCTGGTTGTCAGGCCCTGGTTCTGGTGATTTCGATGGCGGCGTAGTCGCCGTTGGGGAGGCCTGCGGGTTTTTGGAGCTGGATGGTGACGGCTTGGACGAGGGGGGAGAAATCGAGCACGAGGCGGGCGAGGTTGGCGGCGAGGGTCTCGATGAGCTGGCAGGTGGATTCCTCGCAGTGGCGGAGGATGGCCTTGGAGAGATGGGCGTAGTTGACGGTCTGGGCGAGGTCGTCGGAGGTGGCGGCGGGGGTGGTGTCGAGGTCGATAAAGACGTTCACGAGCAGCGCCTGGGGGAGGGCCCGCTCTTCGGGCTTGCAGCCGATGTGCGCGGTGCATCGCAGCCCGCGTAGGATCATCTTGTCCATGGTCATGGGAGGTATTCGGGGGGACAGGGGTACCGTTTGGGGATGGCGTAGAAGGGGAATCTGCCCCTGGATTCTGGCGGCGTGTTGGAGGGGAGGTATTTCCAGCGCGGGTAGAGCCACAGGTATTGCTCGGGGTGTCGGCGGATGAGGCGCTCGAAGGCCCCGAGGATGGCGGCGGTGAGCGCCAGGTCGTCGGCGTATTCGGCGGCGGGGCGTCCGAGGGGTTCCACCTCCATGCGGAAGGTGCCGTCGGGCTGCTTGATGCAGGCGCATACGACGATGGGGACGCGCAGGTGCAGGGCGAGGGAGGCGGGGAGGCGAGAGGACGGCGCAGGGAGTCCGAAGAAGGGCAGGAAGACGCCGCCGTGGCGGGGGCTGATGTTCTGGTCGATGAGGATGCCCAGGTCGCGGCCGCTTCGGAGGGCGCGGATGGATCCGCGCGCGGCGCCGTCGGCGGGGATGACGAGGGTGTCGTCGCCTGCGGTTCGGAATCCGAAGGCGAGTCGGTTCAGGAGTTCGGAGCGGAAGCGCGCGACGATGACGGCGCCAGGGTGGCCAGAGAGATAGGAGACGCGGGATTCGAGTTCCCAGTTGCCGAGATGGGGGGTGCAGAAGATGATGCCGGGGAGTCCTGGAGAGGGCGCGCGCTGGGATGCAAGCGTGGTGGCGGTCTCGGCGGGGCGCATCAGGCGGTGCGGGATGTCCTCGGGATACACGAAGAAGTTCAGCCAGTCGAGCGCGAGCTCAAAGAGGTAGCGCAGATTGCGGGCGGCAAGGCGGTCGCGCTCGGCGCGGCCGAGTTCGGGGAAGGCGACGGCGAGGTTGGCGCGGACGATGCGGCGCTTGCCGATGAGCAGGGGCCACGCGAGGAAATGGAGGACGGCGGCCCAGGCGCGGACGGCGCGCGGCGAGCGGGTATGGAAGAACCAGGCGAGGCCATGCAGCAGCGGACGCAGCAGCCAGCGCTCGACGCGGCTGGGTGTCGGAGGAGATGGCGGTTCTTCCGTGGGCATGGACTAGTCTTCGGCGGTCTTCTGGGTCAGCAGGAAGCAGCGCGGGAGGCCTTCGGCGTCGGTGTCGTCGATGCATCCGACGGGTTCGTATCCGCCCTGCCAGCGCTGGCGGAGGGCGGTGAGCAGCGTGTCGGGGGAGGCTGCGGTGACTTCGTCGAAGCGCAGGTCGCGGGCGGCCTCCTGGGGCGTGGTGTCCTCCAGGACGGCGATGATTTTGCCGTCGACGGGGCAGAGTGCGCGGACGCGGGCGGGGGTGGTGCGCTGGCAGTCGTCGAGGAGCGAGCGTGCGACCTGCGCGGAATCGAGCAGGAGGTCGTGGAGGTCGAAGATGCGGTAGCGGTCAGCAGGCATGGGGCAGTCGAGGCAGATCTTGGCGCCGGACGGGATTTCGATGGGGAGGCGGCCGTTTTTGACGAGGGGCAGGAGGTCTTCGGGGGCGGTGGCGAGGCGCGGGGAGATCTCGATGGTGGCGTCGAGGGCGCCGTCGGGCGTGCGGGGGACGTGGACGCCGACGGCCTCAAGCCATTTGGCGGTGCGGTCGGCGAGGGCGGCGCGGCAGGAATCCGGGGAATCCTGCCCGAAGGCGTTCTTGATGGCGGCGAACTGCTCGGCGCGGTCGGCTTCAAGGATGAGCGGATTCTGGGCGAGCGGGAGTGCGTCGAAGATGAAGAATTCGAGTTTGATGCCATTGGGGGCGTCGGGGATGATCTGGACGCCGTGGCGGTCGACATGGCTGATCTTCTTGTCGGCGCGGTGGGGTTGGAGGTGGAGGGTCCCGCCGTGGGTGAGGCGTTCGATGAAGGAGCGGCTGAGGACGTGGATGGCGGGGGAGCCCGCGCGGAAGGTCAGGCGGCCGTCGGGATCGCGGCGCTGGAGGAGCGGGTCGGGCATGTCGCTGTATTCAATGATGACGGTGCGTCCGTCAAGGCGGCAGAAGTGTCCGAGCTTCTCCTTGGCGTCGCGCTTGATGAGGGCGCGGGAGGACATTTCGGATCCAGTGAGGGCGTGGAGGCCGAGGAAGAGGGGGTCGGCGGTGGCGACGAGGGGGTTGTCGACCTGCCAGTAGGAGAGGAAGTCGATGCCGCGGCGCTTCATGTCGTCGAGGGTGCCGGAATCGTGGATGGCGGCGAGGGCGCCGCCGTGGCCGTTGGCGAAGCTGGTGAGGTCGCCAGGGGTCTGGAGGAGTGCCTTTCCGTCGCGGTCGAATCCAGGGAGGGTCCCCTGCTCGAAGAAGCGGACGTTGTCGGCGGCGAGTCCGAAATACTTGTGCTGCTGGAAGAACTCGACGGTGTCGGCGAGGTTGGCGGGGCTGCACATGATGTACCATGGCAGGATGGTGCCGTATTTGCGCTGGTTGCACTGGATGGCGAGGGCGAAATACTCGAAGAGGGAGGCGTTTCGCAGCGGCGAGAAGCAGTAGGTGCCCTTGGGGCCGTTGTATCCGAGGCGCGTGCCCTGGCCGCCCGCGACGGTGAAGCATCCGACGCGTCCCGCGCGGAGGAGTTCCTCGCCGTGGGCGCGGGCCTCCTGGAGTTGCCTGCGCTGGATGGAATCCTGCGGATGCAGAGGCATGTACGGCGCGGGTTCGAGGCGTTCGAAGGGGACTGCCGACGCGCCGCCTGCGGGGAGGACGGCGGCGAGCCACTGGCTGACCTGCGCCCAGTCGACGGACTGGATCTGCGCGCCCAGATGCCGGCGCTCCGCGTCGTTGAGTTGCTCCCAGAACATCAGCAGATGTTCCTGGCCAAAGGGCTCCAGTGTTTTGAGAAGATCGTTCTTGGAGGGGATGTCGGGCATGTGGGCGCTCCTTCCGCGCGGATGGCGCGGTTGACGAGGTGGGGAAAACAGTCAACTGCATAACATAACCGCTTTTCCGCATACTGTGGGCGGTGGACGGCGCGCTTTCAGGGTTCGGAGACCTGTCGAGGGCGCCGTCGGATCAATTGCCGCTCCAGTGCGCCTCGGCGATGCGGTCTTTTCCCGCGAGGTCGGGGAGGATGGCGACATCGTGGTATCCGAGGCATCGGAGCTGGTCGGCGATGCGTGGGCCCTGGGTTTCGCCGATTTCGAGGAGGAGGGCGCCGTCGTGGGTGAGATGGCGTCGTGCGTCGGCGGCGATCCTGAGTTCGAGGGCGAGTCCGTCGTCTTCGGCAACGAGGGCGAGGCGTGGCTCGTGGTCCTTGACGACGGGAGGCAGGTCTGGATATTCGCGGGGGGAGACGTAGGGCGGGTTGGCGGTGACGAGGGGGAACCGCGCGTCTGCGGGAAGGGGGCCGAAGAGATCCCCCTGGAGGAATACGCACCGTTCGGCGCGGAGGCGGCGGCGGTTGCGTTCGGCCCAGGCGAGCGCATCGGGGGAGAGGTCGACGCCGATGGCGGAGAGGTCGGGGCGTTCGTGGAGGATCGCGAGGGGGATGGCGCCGGAGCCTGTGCAGAGGTCGAGGACGGGGGTGTCTGCGGGGCGGGGCCGCAGGAGGCGGAGGGCGCGCTCGACGAGGAGTTCGGTCTCGGGGCGCGGGATGAGCACGCCAGGTCCGACATCGAGGTCGATGCCGTAGAAGGCGGCGGTGCCGACGACATACTGGAACGGCTCGCCTGCGATGCGACGGTCGAGCCATTCTTCGAGGCGCGCGGCCTCGTGGCCGTCGCGGGGGAGGAGTTCGGTCATCCAGCGTGCCTCGGCGTCGGCGTTTTCGACGCCTCCGTCGCGGAGGCGCTGCCGGGCATGGAGGAGGAGGGGCATTCTTCCGTCAGATATGATAGTACTGCTTGATGAGGTTCCAGCCCTCCCAGGCGGAATCGCAGTAGTGGAAGAGGTCGAGGTCCTCGGGCGAGATGAGGCCGTTGTCAATGAAGAGCTGCCAGTTGATGAGATTTTCCCAGAACTCCTTTCCGAAGAGCAGGATGGGGATGCGGTCGATGATCTTGGTCTGGACTAGGGTCAGGGCTTCGAAGAGCTCGTCCATCGTGCCGAACCCGCCAGGGAAGGCGGCGAGGCATTTGGCGCGCTTCATGAAGTGCATCTTGCGGACGCTGAAATAGTGGAACAGGAAGGAGAGGTCGGGGGTGATGAACGGGTTGGGATGCTGTTCGAAGGGCAGGGTGATGTTGAGGCCGACGGAGATGCCGCCCATGTCGGCGGCCCCGCGGTTTCCCGCCTCCATGATGCCGCCGCCGCCGCCAGTCATGGTGACGAACTGGAAGCCGTCGGTGGTGTTCTGGTCGTAGGTGGTGACAATCTGGGAGAATTCCCGCGCCATCGCGTAGTATTTGCTGTTCTCCAGCATTTTTTTCGCGGCGGTGCAGGCGCGCTTGCGGTCTTCGTCCTCAGGCTTTTCGGCGAGGGCGGCTTCGGCCTTGCCGAGCGCCTCGGTTGCCTCTTCGGGGGATTTGAGGCGCGCGCTGCCGAAGACCACGATGGTGGAGGTGACGCGCTTGCGCTCCATCTGGAGTTCGGGCTTGAGGTATTCGAGCTCGAGGCGGATGCCCGTGCAGTCGGGGGAGGCGAGGAAGTCCTTGTCCTCGTAGGCACGGACGGTGCTGTTGAAGAGTCGTGGCGCGTCGGACATGGCGGTTTACTTTCGTTCTTCGGTGGCGGATTCAAGGAGCCAGCGGGTGGATTCTCCGCTCCAGGAATCGCCGTAGTTGTAGCCGTTGCGGTAGAGGACGATGAATTCGGCCTTCTTCTTGTGGACGAGTCTGAGCTTGTAGGTCACGCCCTGGGGGTCGATGTTGCTGAAGACCTTGATGCGGACCGTGGCGACGGCGTTCTTGCCCGAGAAGGAGCAAGGCGGGACGATCTCGAATTTCGTGGGCTGGTAGATTTCGGTGTACTGGTCGAGATTGACCCAGAAGCGCGCGGGGGTGTTGGAGGAGTCGACGGCCTCGGTGTTCTTGCAGGCGTCGATCCACTCGGCGATTGCCTTGTTGATGGCTTCCTCGTCAGGCTTGCTGTCGGAGGTCTCGCTCTCCCAGGGCTTGGCCAGGTCGTTGCGGGCGTCGGCCTCGCTCTTGTTTTCCTTGAGGACGGCGATCTGGACGGTGAGGTCCTCGATCTTCTGGATGCGCTCCTTCTGGGCGGCGACGCGGCGTTCGACTTCGGCGGGGGTCACCCATTCGTTGTCGCGGCGGACATAGCCCTTGTTGCGCATGTGGGCGAGGACCATGGCGTCGACCATGGGCTGGTATTCCTCCTCGATGAGATTCTTGAGGAGGGTCTCGACGAAACTTTTCTTGGCGAGCCAGAACTCGGGCTTGGCGGTGGTGATCTTGGCGTTGGGGCGGGTGGCGTTGGGGACGTAGTTGTTTTCGAGGAGGGCCTCGGGGATGTGCTTGTAGCAGTAGTTGTCGATGTAGGTCTGGCGCTGGGAGTCGATCTTTTCCTCGCCGTGCTTGATGAAGTCGGCCTTGAGGCGTTCGTTGACCTCGGGATAGAACTTGGCCTGGTCCTCCTCGCTGATGTCGCCGCGGGGGATCTGCCGTCCGCCGATCTTGACGTATTCGTCATTTTTGGAGCGGAAGGGCTGGTTGTCGATGCGGGACTGGGTGCCGCGTCCATTCCGCAGGATGATGGAGACGCGCTGGCCTTTCTTGACGGGCTTGAAGCGATCGTCGGCCTCGGCGCGGAGTTTGCGTCGTGCCTCGACGGGCTTGAGTTCGGCGTCGGCGTGTTCCTCGGCTTCCTTGCGGACTTCGGCGATGACGGCGTTGACGCCGCCGCGCTTGGCGGGGGTCTCCATCCAGTTGGTCCAGTCAAGTTCCTTCCCGCCTGGGCGGCGGAAGATGCGGAAGTCGTATTTTGCCTTGCTGTTGACGGTGAACTGGACGATGCGGCGGCGGCGGATCATGGCCTGGATCCACTCGGTGATCTTGCCGTTCCACTCTTCGGTGAGGCGGTCGTGGAAGTTCTTCTTGGCGGTGTCGATTTCCTGGGAGATGATGGCGCGCTCGGGGGATTTCGCCCAGCCGGTGTCAAGCGGCGAATGGAGGAGAGTGTCGAGTTCCTTTTCAAGCTTCTCGGCCTCTTTCTTCTTCTCCTCCTCGGACTTCTGGGGGGCGCCGCCCTCGCCTTCGGCGGCGGCGGGGTCATCCGGCGGCGGGGCGTCCTGGGCCAGCGCGGCGTTGCAGAGTGCGAAGCAGAGGATGAAGGCAGTCAGAATGCGCCAGAAAAGTGTGGATTGGCGGGTGGACATTACAGTCTCCTTACAAAATGAGCGGAAAACAAAATTGCAGACGACACAATGTAAAGCCTTTTTCCGTGTTGTCCCGTCCCGTCGGCAAAAAAAAACGAAACGTTAGGGAAAAGGCGCGGTTCAGTCGCAGAGGGTGTCGGAGATGGTGTCTTTGAGCGTGTCGGGGAGGCGGGTCACGCGTCCAGTGGACTTGGCGACGGCGGCGAGGCGGATTTTTCCAGTGGCGAGGCATCGGTTGTCGAGCCAGGCTTCGCTTTGGAGGAGGATGCTGGCGGCGCCGACCTGGAGGACGGAGGTGCGCAGTTCGATGAGGTCGTCGTATCGTGCGGGATGATGGAATGCGAGTTCGGCGCCGACGACCTGCAGGAGGAGGTCCTGCGCTTCGAGGTCGCGGTATGCGACGCCCTGGGCGCGGAGCATTTCGGTGCGGCTGATTTCGAAGTACTTGAGATAGTTCGCGTGGTAGACGATGCCCATCTGGTCGGTGTCGGCGTACGGGACTCGGTATGTGGTGGAGTGGCAGGGCATGGCGGTCTGGGGCTAATGGGAGCGTTTCCAGGCGACGAGGAGCATGGCGACGGCGAGGAGGGCGGGGACGAGGCCGATGTCGAGGAGGGCGACGCGGCGTTCGATGCGGTCGAGTTCATGGCGCAGGGCGAGGAGTTCCTGCCGCTGTTTGGCCTTGAGGCGGTTTTGGTGGCGGAGGTCTTCGGCCTCCAGTTGTTCGAGCTGGCGGCGCAGTTCCTCTTGCTGGAGTTTGCGCAGTTCAGGATCGAGTTTGGGGTTGTCGCGGATGAGCGCGGCCTGGCGGGCGATGGCGGCGTGGCGTTCGCGCAGCGGCCGTTCCTCGGCGAAGGCGGCCTTGGAGAGTTCGGCGATGCGCTGCTGGGCCTGCTGCCCGAGGGCTTCGAGGCGCGTGAAGGTGCGCTGGCGTAGGCCGCGGGTGCGGAGCCGGATGAGGCGGGCGTCGTCGCAGAGGAAGTCGACGGCGTTGACAAGGAATGCGGCGTTGTCGGAGACGGTGGTTTCGCGTGGGAGGCCGTGCTGGTCGGTGGTCTGCTGGATGACGAGGGAGTTGGCGAGCCAGTCGGCGTCGGCGACGACGATGGCGCGGGCGGGGCCCTTGGCGGCGATGGCGGCGAGGATGGCGGGCTTGCCGTCGGGGTGGTAGTCGAGGAGGATGTCGGCGGGGATTCGCTGGGCTTCCCAGGGCTTGAGGCGTCTGGCGTCTGCGGTGGACTGGGCGAGCGGGGTGAGCGTGGCGCCGTGTGCACCGGGGGCGGGTGCGAGGGCGCCTGCGCAGAAGAGGACGAGCTGGTTGAGGTGGGCGGTGACGGGGCAGGTCTGGTCGAGTTGCGCGGCGGGGATGGAGAGGAGGGTGGGGACGGATTCGACGCCGCGAACTTCATGGGTCATGGGGGTGGCCAGTTCGCGGTCGGCGACGACGGCGTTGTCGAGGGCGAGTCCGAGTTCGCGGAGGAGTTCGGGGGGGATGGCGGCGCTGGCGGGCGGCAGGCCGCGGCGCGCCTGTGCCTCGACGCGGTTCAGGGGGTCGAGCGCGAGGAGAAGCGGTCGGCCGTGGCGGAGGAAGTCCAGGATCTGCTGCAGGCGTTCGGCGGAGAGGCCGCGCGGGTGGACGACGAGCAATAGGTCGAGGTCTTCGGGGAGGGGGCCAGTGCCAGAGGGGATGACCTCGACGAGTTCGTAGGCGCGGGCGAGCTGCCGCAGCGTCCACCAGCGTTCATGCGGTCGGCGGGTGGCGGAGCCCGCGTCGCCGAAGATGGGCAGGGCCGAGACGACGCCGATGCGCCTGCGGCGTGAATTCTGCGTGGCGACGATGGCGCTGACGAGGCGGTATTCGAGTTCATGGGCGTCGCGCGGATCGAGGAACGGGATGCACTGCGTGGGCGTGCCCGCGTCGGGGGCGGCGATGGTGGCGCCGAGGAACCAGAGCTGGCCCATGGAGCCCGCATTGGGGGCGAGGCCCGCGGTTTCGGCGGCGGCCTGCGCCTCGGGGGTCTCGGGGTTGACGAACTGCAAGGTGATGGCGCCGCGCGGCGCGGCGTCGCGGAGGCGTCGGAGCAGTTCCTCGACGCGGGCGGCATGGCTGCGCTGCGGGGCGGTGAGTTCGGGGAAGTTTCGGGAATAGTGGAAGGCGATGGTGACGGGGTGGCGGAGGTCGGCAAGGAGGCTTTTGGAGCCTGGGTCGAGGCTGTAGAGGCGGTCGGCGGTGCAGTCGATGCGGCCAGGGAGGAACAGCGCGGCGGCGAGGAGCGCGAGCAGCAGTGCGCCCGCGATGGCGGCGCGGCCGAATCGGGCGGAGGGTGCGCGGGTGTGGCGTCGGGCGAGGCGCCAGGCGGTGAAGGCGAGCAGCAGGAGGATGGCGAGGATGGCGGCGGTGGGGGCGGCGAGGGTGAGGGTTCCTTGGGCGAGCGTGTTGAAGTGGGTGGTGATGGAGTGACGGGCCAGGAAGTCGAGGGTGCCTGGAGGGCATCCCCATTTGAGGAGCAGCAGATTGCAGGGGAGGAAGCCCGTGAGGAGGGCGGCGAGTCCGACGAGGAAGGCGGTGATGAAACTGACGAACTGGCTGCGGGAGACGATGGAGGCGGCCTGTCCCAGGGCGGCCGAAAGGGCGGCGGCGAGGGCGCAGGCGAAGTATCCAGTGGCGACGGGGCCCCAGTCGGGATTGCCGAGCCACGCGCAGGTGAGGGGCAGCGGCGCGGTCAGCAGCAGGCCGCACAGCAGCACGCTCCACGCCGCCGCGAACTTGGCGGCGACCAGGGCGGCATGGGGGACGGGCATGGTGAGCAGCAGTTCGGCGGTGCCGCTGCGGTATTCCTCGGACCACTGGCCCATGCAGAGGGCGGCGCCGATAAAGAGGAGCAGCCACGGCTGCCAGACGAAGAAGCCGTTGAGGTCGGCGCGGGGGCTTTCGAGGAATCCCCCGAAGGTGAGGGTGAAGAAGCCCGAGAGCAGCAGATAGACGATGAGCAGCGCGTATGCGGGCGGCGCGAAGAAGTAGTTCTTCAGTTCATGGAGATAGGCGTGGAAGAACTTGCGCATGGGGAAGCGACGGAAGCAACGGAAGCGACGGAAGGGACGGAAGGGACTTCAGCGACGGAAGGGACCTAAGGGACTTCAGGGACGGAAGGGACGGAAGCGACGAAAGGGATCCGAGTGAGTGTCCTGTGCCGGGGCGCAAGCCACCAGAACAGGGGACTGAGGCGGCTTGGGCTTATTTGGTGGCCTGGAAGAAGAGTTCAGGCAGATTTGGGGGGACAGGGGTGTCGCTGACGATTTTGCCCTGGTGCAGGATGATGACGCGGTCGCAGATGTCGGGGACTTCGTCGAGGATGTGGGTGGAGACGAGGACGGCGGATTCCTCTCCGAGGCGGCGGATGAGTTTTCGGGCGGTCTCCTTCTGGGCGGGGTCGAGGCCGTCGGTGGGTTCGTCGAGGATGAGCAGGGGGGGGCGGTGGAGGATGGCGATGGCGAGGCCGAGGCGGTGTCGGAACCCCTTGGAGAGTTGGTCGCAGAGGCGGGAGGCGACCTCGTGCAGTTCGCAGAGGCCGAGCGCGCGCTCGATGGCGTCCGCGCGTTCGCGGCGCGGGATTCCGCGCATGTCGGCGCAGAACGCGAGGGCCTCGGCGACGCGCATCCTCGGGAAAGCTGGGGCGTTTTCGGGGAGGTATCCGAGGGCGGCGTGCGCGGCGGCGGGGGCTGTGGCGAGGTCGTGCCCCGCGATGGCGATGGTGCCCGTGTCGGCGGGGAGGAAACCCGTGACGAGGCGCATCAGCGTGCTTTTGCCGGCGCCGTTGGGGCCGAGGAGACAGGCGACCTGCGGGCCGTCGAGGGTCAGCGACAGATTGTCGACGGCGACGGTCTTGCCGAAGCGGCGGGTGAGTCTGGAGACTTGGAGGGCGGCCGGGGTCATTGCGGGACGGCGGCGAAGAAGCCGCTGCGGGTCTGGGTGGCGTTGTAGGCCTGGATTTCGAGGTCTTCGAATGCGTCCTTGTCGGGTGGGATGGCGTTGGGCGGGGGCGGGAAGATGCGGCTGGTCCAGGCGTGGTAGATCTGTCCGTGGTGGATGTCCGGGAAGATTCCGAGTTCGGCTCCGAGCCAGATGGCGGAGAGGACATGGCATTGTTCGGGGACGGCGAGGCGTGCGGCGCCGAGCAGAGTGCCCGCGGCGCGTCCGATTTCGTCGAGGAGGCTGGTCTGGAGTCCGATGTGGTTCTGGAAGAAGGCTCGTGCCTCGAGTTCGCGGCGTTCGAGGATGGCGGCGGTGCGGAGCAGTGCGCGGCAGCGCTGGTTCAGGGTGTCCCCGAGTCCGAAGTCGGTGGTGAGTTGGAAGAGTCCCGTGGGCGGGTTGTCGTCGAATTCCTCCGCGGCCTGGATGCGGAGGCGGTGCTGGGCGGCGAATGTCTGGAGGGCGTCGAGACTGTTGTCGTTTTCGCGTACGAGGAGGGGGAGATGGAGGATGAGTCCGAGGCGGAGGCCGCTGCCGAGCATGGTCAGGTCGAGGTGGGTGGCTCCGAACTCCGCGTCGTTGGCGAATGCGAACTTTCGGGCGAGGCGTTGCGCGACCGCCTGGAGGTGCCGGCAGCTGGCGAAGAGCTGGCCGGGGGCGGCCCAGAGGGAGAGGCGCAGATGCGCGGGGCCCGCGAAGATCTGGGCGAAGGCGCTGGCGTCCTGGTTGCCGAGGACATGGCGGTGCGGGGAGAGGTCTCCCGCGGTGCGGTCGATGGCGTCGGCGGCGGCGAGGTGCTCCCAGGTGGTGAGAGTTTCCAGGTCCATCACATCGCCATGGGTGCTGGAATGGAAAAGCGGCTCCTGCAGCAGGGCGTCCACCAGCGCCTCTTTGAGCGGCGCCGTCTCGCGGACACGGTCGGCGGTCAAGTCGAGTTTCAGGGGGAGGTCGGCGAAGTTGCGGTCGAGGTGGACGAAACTGGAGAGGACGATGTCGGGCTTTTCGGCGGCGGGGGTGGCCTGCCGTGGCGCCCAGACTGGCACCTGGAGGAGGCGTCGAAGGCGGCGGTAGCCGTCGGCCGCGTCGGGTGGCGGGGCGGCCTCGGGATCCTGGGGCGCGGGGGATGCGGCGAGGATGCGTCGGCGCCTGGCGTCGAGGGCTTCGAGGGCGAGTTTGACTTCCTGGGCGTTCTCGTAGGCCTCGGTCTTGACGGCTTGTTCAAGGCGGTCGAGGAGTTCCTGGCGTTGGACGAGGAGTTGCTCCTGTTCGGGGGTGGCGAAGTCGACGGCGGTGGATTCCTGGCGGTGGCGGCGTTGTTCCGCGAGCTGGGGGCCGAGGAGGTTGCGCAGGTCGTTTCGGAAGAAGGTGAGGCAGTCGCGGCAGCCGATGCGGAGCCCGTCCTGGATTTGGCGCATGGTGGCGCCGCAGGTGGGGCAGTGCGGCGGTTCGGGTTCCTTGGCGGACTGGAGTTTTTCGATGAGGTCGGGGAGGTGCAGTCCGCCCTCTTCCAGGAATTTCGCGAGGTTGGCGCCGACGGCGGCGACGAGTTCGGGCGGGGCGGAGAAGAACATGCCGCCCTTGCCGTTGGCGGCCAGGGTCTCCATGGCGCAGGAGGCGCACAGGTTCATGACGTGGGCGGAGCGGTCCTGGTCGATGACGCGGATATGGACGCAGGCAGGTCTGCTATGGCATTTTTCGCACAGGGTGTCCATGATGGGGTGAGGTCGTGTCGTCGGTTGCGGGCGGATATTTCATCGCCTGGCGCGTGGGAAGCGGCGAAGACGCATTAACTTAATGCCATTGGCGGCGATTGCCATGCGTCGGATCAAAGGATTGCGCATCGCCCGTCGGCAGGCGTTTGCGCCGGGGCGTCGAAGGAGCCCGGGGCGGTCTGGCATTCCCGCCATCGGAGAAGGATTACGAAAGGAGCGGCTGGTGATGTTGAAGGGCGCTGGGTCATGGGAGGATGCGGTGATTGCGGCGGTGCGCTCGCCTGCGGAGCTGCCTGCGGTTCTGGAGACGCGGCTGAAGACGGTGTTTCTCCTGGGCGGGGATCTGCAGAGCCTGCCTGAGGCGGCGCGGCTGCTCAAGGCGCGACGCCGTCATCTGTTCCTGCATATCGACCTGCTGGAGGGCGTTCGCAACGACGCGAGCGGGATAGCGTTCGTGAAGGAGATGCTGCATCCTGCGGGGATCATTTCGACGCGCCCTGCGTGCCTGAAACTGGCGCACGAGGCGGGGATGCTGGCGATTCTTCGCGTCTTCGCGATTGATTCCCAGGCGCTCAGGACAGGCCGCCAGCATATCGAGGCGTGTTCGCCTGAGTGCATCGAGATATTGCCAGGGGTGGCTCCCGTGGTGCTGGCGCGCGCGAAGCAGGAATTCGGGTCGTATCCGCTGATTGCGGGCGGGCTGATCCAGACGCCGGAGGATGTGCTTGCCGCGCGCCGCGCGGGGGCGGCCGCGGTGTCCACGACCTGCCCTGCGGTCTGGAAGTGGGCCTGCGGCGCGGGCGCGGCGTCCGTGTAGCGGGCGCCGCGCATGGGGGGGATTCCTACACCCCTGAGAAGGCGGCGAAGCCGCCGTCGATGGGGATGACGGTGCCATTGACGAAGCCCGCGGCTCCGTCGTCGAGGAGCCAGAGGACCGCGCCGAGGAGGTCTTCGGGGGTTCCGAAGCGTCCCATGGGGGTATGGGTGAGGATGGTCTGGCCGCGCGGGGTGAGGGAGCCGTCGGGGTTGGTGAGGAGGGCGCGGTTCTGGTTGGTGACGAAGAATCCCGGGGCGATGGCGTTGACGCGGATGCCGACCTTGGCGAGGTGGGTGGCGAGCCACTGGGTGAAGTTGGAGATGGCGGCCTTGGCGCCGGAGTAGGCGGGGATCTTGGTCAGGGGGCGGAAGGCGTTCATCGAGGAGACGTTGAGGATGGTGCCGTGCTGCTTCTTGACCATGTCGGCGGCGAAGACCTGGGTCGGCAGGAGGGTGCCGATGAAGTTCAGGTTGAAGACGAACTGGATGCCGCTGGGATCCAGGTTGAAGAAGTTGAACTTGCCGGGCTCGGGGGCGGCGGCGATGTCGGCGGGGCTGGCGAACTCGTTGGCGGTGGTGCCCTTGGGGTTGTTGCCGCCTGCGCCGTTGATCAGGATGTCGCACGGGCCGTATTTGGCGAGGATGGTCTCGTGCGCGGCTTCAAGGGAGGCGCGGTCGAGGACGTTGGCGGGGACGCCGATGGCGACGCCGCCGTCGGCGGTGATTTCGTCGGCGGCCTGCTGGGCGGCTTCGGCCTTGAGGTCGAGGATGGCGACTTTGGCGCCGACCGAGGCGAGGGCCTTGGCCATCATGCTGCAGAGCACGCCGCCGCCTCCGGTGACGACTGCGACCTTGCCTTTGAGATCAATGTTCAGCGGGACTTTCATGGAATCAAACCTCCAGGTTCTGTTGGGGTGGGGATGGTCGGGGACGGCCCGGCCGTTTGGAAAAGGCGCATGGCACAATGTAATGCGGAAATGGGAGCGCGGCGGGGGTCAGTTGCGCGCGGCCTGCATGAGGCGCTGGATTTCGGCGGGCCAGCGTTCGGGTTCGGGGGTTTCGAGGATCATGGGGATGCCGTCGAGGGCGGGGTCTTTTGCGAGCCGTTCGAAGAGGGGCCAGCCGATGGTGCCGTCGCCGAGGGGGGCGTGGCGGTCAAGGTGGGAGCCGCACGGCGCCTTGGCGTCATTGAGGTGCATGGCACGGAGCATGGGGCGTCCGAGGCGGGCATCGAACTCCTTCCAGAAGGCGTCGTAGCCCTCGGGGGTTGCCAGGTCGATGCCTGCGGCGAAGGCGTGGCAGGTGTCGATGCATACGGCGCAGCGGTCGGGGCGTCCGACGGCCTCGGCGAGTTGCTGGAGTTCGAGGAGGGAACTGCCGCAGACGGCGCCCTGTCCCGCGGTGTTTTCGATGACGGCGATGGCGGTGGAGGTGTCGGCGAGGGCGGCGCGGATGGCCTCGGCGATGTTACGGATGGTCTCGGCCATGGAGAGTTCCTTGAGGCCCGAGCCAGGGTGGAAGTTCAGGTATTTGAGGCCGAGGGCCTCGACGCGCTGGAGTTCGGCGGCGAAGGCGGCGGTCGCGTTGGCGCGCTTTTCGGCGTCGGGGTTGCCGAGATTGATGAGATAGGAGTCGTGCGGGAGGATTGCCTCGGGGGCGAAGCCGTGGCGTTTGCAGGCGCCGCGGAAGTTGTCGGTTTCCTGCGTCGTGAGGTCGGGGGCGCGCCATTGGCGCTGGTTTTTGGTGAACAGGGCGAAGCCAGTGGCCCCGATGGCCGCCGCGTTCTCAGGGGCGTTGGCGACGCCGCCCGCGATGCTGACATGTGCGCCGAAGTATTTCATGGCTGATGGCTACGAGATGGTTTCTGCGTTGTAGACAGGGCGGACGGGGCCGGTGATGGTGATGCGGAACTGGTCGTCGATGGCGACGGCGAGGTCGCCGCCTGGCATGTGGACGGCGACTGGCGAGGCGCACCAGCCGATGCGGACGGCGACGGCGGCCGCGGCGGAGGCGGAGGTGCCTGAGGCGAGGGTGTATCCGGCGCCGCGCTCCCAGATTTCGATGCGGAGGTCGTGGGGGCCGAGGCGCTGCGCGAACTGGACGTTGGTGCGGTTGGGGAAGCGCGGGGCGGTTTCGAGGTCGGGCCCGTGCTGGCAGGCGAATTCCCGCGTGGGGGGCGTGTCCAGCAGCACGACGCAGTGCGGGTTGCCGATGGTGGCGCAGCAGTATTCGAGGGGCGTGCCGCCATCCTCGAAATGTTCGTGGAGGACATCGCGGGGCGGGCCCGCGACGGGGATGGCGCGGCTGTCGAAGGATACCTGCCCCATTTCGGCGACGATGGCGTCGAAGGGGGTCTCGATGCGGCAGCGGATGGGGCCGCCCAGGGTGGCGAGCGTGAAGGGGACGCCCTTTTTCACCATCCCGCAGTCATAGAGATACTGGGCGAAGATGCGGACGCCGTTGCCGCTCTTCTCGGCTTCGCTGCCGTCGGGGTTGAGGATGCGGAAGGCGGCGACGGCCTCGGGCTGCGCGAGGCGTCCGAAGAACGGGCTTCCAGGGAGGTAGGGGCCGTAGAGGATGCCGTCGGAGCCGAAGCCTGTGTGCGGGGCGCAGACGGCGCGGACGAGGGCCGCGTCGATTGCGTCGGGCGCGGCGTCGCCGGCGTCGGTGGGGATCAGGTAGTCGTTGCCGAGGCCGTGGTATTTACGGAAGCGCATGTCGGGGGATCCAGGAGGGGTTAGCGCATGCGTGCGGGGCGTCCGCCGCCGAACGGCATCTGGGCGCGCTGGCGGACGACGGGCGGGGTTTCGAGTCCGAGGGCGAACCACTTTTCGCCGAGGCCGACGAAACTGAATCGGGAGAGGCGGTTGTTGACGAGGTTCTCCCAGTTCTGGGCGATGACGGGGTCCTCGGTCTTCTTCTTGCCCTCGTCGAGGACGGCGACGGCCTCGGAGATGCGCTTCTGCTTGACGAGGAGCCAGGAGTAGAGGGCGTAGAGGAGGGTGCCCTGCTCGTATTTGAAGCGCCCGATGCCCTTGTTGAACATTGCGTCGAGTTTTTTGGTCTCGGCGGGGTCCTGCTTGTAGTGGAGCACCATCTGCATGCCCACGAGGGTCGGGTCGTTGACGAGGATGAACTTTTCGAGGAGGGGGCGGGCGCCGTCGTAGTCCTTGATCTGGAAGAGGAGCGTCCCCTTGAGCATGTTGGCCTGGCGCTGGGCGAGGAGGTTCCATTTCCGCAGCGGCCTGACTTCATCGTCCAGTGGGGCGATGGCGGCGCGCACGGCGTCGTTCTGCTCCTTTTCGAGCATCGCGATGGCCTTGGGGCCTCCGATGCCGCGGTTCTGCATGGCGGCGGCCTTGCGACGGATGGTCTCCTGGGATTCGGCGAGCTTTGCCTGGAGCCGTGTGAAGATGGCGTTCAGGCGCTTGCTGATCCAGAGGTTGATGGGGAAGAGGGCGGCGATGGCGGCGCCGAGGGCGGCCAGAATGGCCCAGGCCCAGTGGCCGCCCTCGCCAGCAGTCCAGGTGAAGAAGCCAGCCACGGCGGCGGCGACGATCATGATGCACAAGGTCAGCATTGGGAATCAGTCGTTTAGGAGTTTGGTTGTTTTTGGGAGCAGAGGCGCAGGTCGGATGCCTGGGGCATGCCGCCGCCGAATGGGGCTCAGCGGTGCCGCCGTCGGCGGGCGGGCGTGTCGTCCTCTTCGGGGCAGAGGCGGAGTTCGCCTCGGACGGGATCGGCGACATCGACGGAGAATTGCCCGCGTGCGGCGACGGCGAGTTGCTGTCCCGTGCGGCGGTTCTGCCAGACGAGGCGCCGTGCGTCGAAGGTCCAGCGGCTGCGGGGGAGTTGCTCGTCGTTGGCGAAGGCGACGAGGCCGTATGCGGGCAGGTAGAGCTGGAGGCCCGCCTTGGTGACGCGGCAGACCTCGGCCTCCACGGTGAAGCCCTCTTTTTCGATGGCTTCCTTGGCGATGAGGCGGATCTTGAGGCGGTCCTGGGCGGCGAATTCGGCCTGGTCGCAGTTGACTTCCTGGGCGGAGCAGTGCGCGGCGAGTTCGGCGACGGCGTCGAAGCCGTATGGCTTTCGGTGCGCGTCCAGGGCGAGGAGCTGCTGGTGGACGAGGGTGTCGGCGTAGCGGCGGATGGGGCTGGTGAAGTGGCAGTAGTGCTCCTTTCCCAGGCCGAAGTGCCCCGTGCACTCGGCGCCGTAGTCGGCGCGCGGCAGATGGCGCAGGAAGTTCATGAGGAGGACGTCGCGCAGCGGGGACTTTCCCGCGAGGCGCAGGAAGTGCACGATGCTGGCGCGGGTGGAGAGCGAGCGCACGGGCTTGCCCAGCAGGATGGTGGCGGTCTCGACGAACTCGCGCAGTTTCTCGACGTCGGGCGGCAGGTGGTTTCGGAAGATGCCTGGGAGGGAGCGTTTCAGGAGTTCCTCGGCGACGCACTGGTTGGCGGCGAGCATGAACTCCTCGACGAGCTGGTGGGAGGGATTGTCGGCGTTCGCCTGCACGCCGAGCACCTTCGGGGGGTCGCCAGAGCAGATGGCGCGGATCTCGGGCATCTCCATCGGGAGGAAGCGCTCGCTGAACTGTCGGTGGTGGCGCAGCAGCGCGGCGAGCGAGGAGAGGCGGTCCAGCAGGGGCAGCACGCCCTCCTCGGCCTCGAACGAACCGCCGTCCAGATACTGCTGCACCTGCTCGTAGCAGAGGCGCTGGCGCACGCAGATGGTGGTGTGGCAGCGCTCCCATCCGAGGATGTCGCCGGTGTGGCGGTTGAAGCGGATGAAGACGGTGTGGGCGAGGCGTGGCACGCCCGCCTGGAGGCTGCACTGGACGTTGGCGAGGGCGCGCGGCAGCATCGGGATGGTGCGGCCCGGCAGGTAGGAGGTGAAGGCGCGTGCGCGGGCGGCCTGGTCGAGCCGACTGCCCCGCCGCACATAGCATGCCACGTCGGCGATATGCACGCCGACGACGACCTCGTCGGGATGCTTGCCTGGTTCGCAGGAGAGCGCGTCGTCGTAGTCGCGCGCGTCGACGGGGTCGATGGTGACGCAGCAGAGGCGTTTGCAGTCGCGGCGGTGGACGACGAGGGGCTGGAGGGCGGCGGCCTCACGCTCCTCGGCCTCGGTGTACTGTTCGGGAAGGTGGTATTCGTGGACGATGGCGTCGAGGTCGGCGGTGACGTCGCCGGATTCCCCGATGGTGGATTTGAGGATGGCGCGTCCGATGCCGTCGGGATCGGCGGGGATGGGGAGTTCGGCGACGGCCCAGACGCCTTCGGCGGGTTTGGGGCGCGCCTTGGCGCAGGAAGCGGGATCCAGCGGCAGGAACGCGGGCAGTTCACGGCGCAGCGGGCGGATGGCCCAGCCGCCCCGATAGGGGACGAGGCAGCCGACGAACTCGCTGAAGCGGCGTGCCACGATGCGGGCGATGAATCCAGACGGCCGCATGGGGTCGCTCATCGCGTCGATGTCGACCTCGACGGTGTCGCCGGAGATGGCGCCGCCGAGGTAGCCTGGCGGGATGAAGACGCTGGTGCCGTCGTCGGCCTTGACGAAGCCGAAGCCGGAGAGGTTGACCGACAGGGTGCCGAGAATGGTGGGGTGGGGGTGTTTCATGGTGGTGAATAGCCTAATATAACGGTGAGTTGGAAGTCGGAGGGAAGGGATAGGCAGGGATAATCAGGGATTTCAGGGATTTCAGGGATTTAAGGGATTTCAGGGATTTCAGGGATTTCAGGGATTTCAGGGATTTCAGGGATTTCAGGGATTTCAGGGATTTAAGGGATGGTGGGGAGGTCGAGGGCGAGGAGTTGGCGGAGGGTGGTGCGGAGTGGTTGTTCCTGGGAGAGGCGGTTTTTGGTGAAGGCGAAGACGGTTCGGGTGTCCTGGTCGATGAGGAGTTCTGCGCCTCCGTAGCCGCCGTGACCGAAGACGCGGCCCCGGCGGGGGGGCGCGGCGTAGAGGAGGAAGCCGTATCCGAAGAGTTCCCAGTAGCCAGGCTGTTCGGGGATGGGCTGGTTTGCGGGGCGGTGGAGAGTGGTGGCGTCGGCGAGGACGGTGGCGGGAACGAGTCCCTGGAGAAGTGCTGCGCCGAGGCGGGCGAGGGCGCGCGCGGTGGCGATGCAGTTGAAGGCGGGGAGGGCGGCGCGGCGCACGGCGGGGACGCGCAGCATGTTTTCGGAGGGGTTCCAGAAGGTGGGCCTGGGCGGGAGGGGCGGGAGGAGGCCTGGCGCGCGTTCGAGGCGGCAGAGGCGGGGTTCGTGTTCGGGGGGGAGCCCGAAGAAGCACTCCTCGGTGATGCCGCAGGGGGCGAGGGCCTCGCGGCGCAGGAGTTCGGCGACGGGGAGGCGGCTCAGGCGGGCCAGCGGTTCTCCGAGGAGCCAGCTGTAGGTGAAGGCCTGGTATCTGGTGCGGGTGCCAGGTGGCCAGGCGGGGCGCATGGCGGCAAGGCGGGTGCACATGAGGTCCCAGTCGCAGAGTTCGGCGGGGGTGGCGGCGTGCGGCAGGCAGAAGAGGCCGCTGGTGTGGCTGAGGACGTCGGCGAAGGTGGTTTCCTCCTTGCCGCCGCCAGTGAACTCGGGCCACAGCGTGGAGAGGCGCTGGTCGAGGGCGGCTTCGCCGCGCGCGAGCATCCTCAGGGCGGCCGTGGTGAGTGCGGCCTTGCCGACGGAGAAGACGGGGAAGAACGTCTCGCGGGTGACGGGGCGGATGCGCTCAGGCTCGCACCAGCCTGCGGCGCAGTCGGCGACAAGAGCGCCGTCCCGCCAGACGGCGCATTGGCAGCCGAGTTCGGCGCCCGAGGCGACGGCGCGGTCGAGGTGCTCCTGGATGGCGGCGGCGAGTGTCATCGCCTCAGGTCGCGCCACGCCCAGAGGCAGAGCATGGCCATGAAGGCGAAGAAGACGAGCCCGAACACCGCGTACCAGAACTGCTTGGATAGCCTCGGGGTGGAGGCGGTGTTGTTTTCATGCTCGATTTCCAGGCGCGCGAGGGCCTCGCGGATGCGGGCCTGCTTCTCCTCGTCGGTGAGGGGGGCGTCCTGGGATGCGGTGGTCGCGGATTCTTCCTGCTCTGACATACGGTGTCCGATACGCTGATGGGCATTGCTTGTGGGAAGTGGTGATAATATAATCGCTGGACGCTGGTCGATGCGCGCAGTCGGGAAAAAAGTGTCGCGGGCACAATTTCCCGCGGGAAAAACAGTTTTATGGGCAGAGACGAGAAGAGGCGGAGGCCTCTTTGAAATGGAAAGCGCTTTCCCGTCCGAAATCCCGCCGCATGTCGGCAGCAGGGCCAGTGCTCAACTGGCTGAACCAGGAGGAATGACAACATGAAGAAAATGCTGATGGTTTTGGCCGCAGTGCTGGCCACGTTTGCAATTGCCGAGGAGACCGCGCCCGCTGCGACCGCCGCGACCACTGCGCCCGCCGCGGTTGCCGCGCCTGCGACTGGTGCTACCCAGAAGGGCGATCGTCCTGCGCGTCCGCAGCGTCCTGGCGACCGCCCGCAGGGGCCGCGTCGCCAGATGGACAAGACTCGTGGGCTTCAGATGGCGGCGCGGGCGTACGACGCCAACCGCAACGGCAAATTGGATCCCGAGGAGCGCGCGCAGATGGTTGCGGATCTCAACAAGATCGAGAACCTGATGCTGAATCGTCCGCCGCGTCGGGATGGACAGGGGGGCGGCCGTGGCGGCCGCGGCGGCCGTCCGCAGGGGCAGCCGCGCCCGCAGCGCCCCGTCCAGGAAAGCCAGGAGTAGTTTGATTTGAAATAGCGTGGGCGCGCTCTCCCCGCGGGATCGTTTTACAGCGGCCCCGCGGGGAGTTTTTTTATGGCCCCAAGAAGGTCGACAAACGCCTCGGTTGACGCCCGAAAACAGTAGCCACGGCGTCCCGCCGTGGTCTCCCCGGCGAGCGACGCAGCGAACGATTTCGCCGCCCAGTTGAAAAACTGTTTGGCTCACCCTCCTGCCACGGCGGGACGCCGTGGCTACATCCGTTTCGCCCAGCGCGCCCAACCCACACGCTTCTGGCGTATCTGCATTATGATAGGCTGTTAACGACCATCTTGGGGAACATTGCGTTATGGCCCGCCTTTCCGGGGGGCATCCGATGTCGCGCGTCGTACGACGAGGACGCAGAGGTCGTCGGGCTTATAGAGGGTATTCTGGAAGGGCTGGAGGCATTCGAGGCGCAGCATCGGGAAACTGGCGGGGAAGCGGTCGACGAATTGCTCCGCCTTGGTGCGGTTGAGGATGAGCGGGCAGTCCCGTTCCAGGATGAGCGGCAGCAGTTCGTTGACGGAGACCTGGGGAAGGCGCATCGCCTCCTTGCTGGCGTCGTAGTAGGTGCGGCGGGCGCCGTTCTGCATGGTGTAGAATTCGAGGTCGGGCGCGTAGGCGCTGGCCTGGGTGCAGAGGTCTGGATAGCAGATGACGATCTGCCCTGGAGGGAAATGCTGTCGGAGGAAGCGTCCTGTCTGCTGGAAGCCTGCGGCGGGGCGTTGGAGGTCGAGCAGGAGCCATTTGGTTCCAAGCCAATAGGTGGAGACTATGAGAAGCGCGAGGAGGAGAAGAATGAAGCGGGGCTGCTTGCCCGGGATTGAGGCGGGCGTGGCCGCCAGGGCGGCACTGAAGACTGCGAGGTAGAGCAGCAGGGCAGTGCGCTGCGGATACCACGTCCATAGAAATATGGAGCATCCAAACATCCAGAGGGCGCCGATGCTCCATATCAGGCCGGCGGGGCGTCCCTGCCGGACGATGAGCACGGCTGTGAAGGCGGCCAGGATGATGAGGACGCAGGCGCCCGTCCAGAGAGGCGTGCCGAGCCAGAACTCCGCCATTTCCGAGACTTGGAAGATGAAGGATTGGATGATGCTGAACGATTTGGCGTGGGTGGGCATCTGGGTGGTCCAGGAGGAGCGTTGGAATGCTCCGACGACCTGGAGGAAGGCGAGGAGGGCGCTGAAGGGCGGGAGCAGGAGCGCGAGGGCGCGGCGGCGTTTGAGGTCGTTTCGCTGCGACCAGGCCCATTCGAGGAAGAGCGCGGCGGCGATGCCTTCGCAGAAGATGTGGATCTGGGCGACGAGGGCGATGAGGATGCCGTAGAGGAAGGGGCGGTTGTCGCGGCTGGGATGGACTTGAAGCAGGAGCAGCAGAAGCGGCGGCAGGAGGACATACGGTCGCGCGGTGCAGGCGTAGAAATAGAGCATCGGCGCGGAGAAGAGCATCAGTGCGCGGCACCATCCTGGAAGTCTGGTGCGATAGAGAATCATCCAGCCCGTGAAGGCATTGAGGGCCCAGGCGAACCAGCACATGGATTCGGGGGGCAGGCCGCCTTTCGCCAGCGGCGCCAGGCACAGGTGCCAGAGCATGAAATGGCCTTCCACCGCCATGATGTCCCAGATGGCGGGGAGGGAGAGGTCGCGGGCGATCAGCCACGCCTGCAATTCATCCGACCAGGGCTCGTGGAACCACGTCGCCAGGCCGCTCAGCAGCAGAAACAGCGCGAAGGCGGCACCGTAGAGGAACTGCGCACGCGATGGTCGGGGAAGACTCATTCGGAAAGGGAGGGCTCGTGGAGTGGGGCGGATGGCGGTACAAAAAAGCGCCGGGCGGATTGCTCCGTCCGGCGCCAAGGACTGTCTAAGTCAAGGTCAACTTAGAAAGCGGTGTTGGTGAGACCCAGCTTGATCTTGTCGGGGGTGACCTTGTTCAGCTTGTTGTTGAAGTTGGCGGCGTGGCCATCCATGAAGGCGACGTTGAAGGTGTCGCCATGGCGGTAGGCGAGGTAGCCGCTGGCCTCGATCGAGGTCGAGACGTAGGGATAGAGGGCCGCGCAGACGACGCCGGTGTCGGCGAGCATCAGGGTGGCGGAGGGGTTCTCGACCGTCATGTTCGGGGCGATGGTGGCGCAGGTGCCGTAGTTGCCGGCGGCGGAGGCGTTGCAGACGCCGTTGAAGCCGTAGGACAGGAGGAACTTGTCATTGCCCTGGCCGGCGGAGTAGGCGTTGGTCTTCGCGGTGTCGGCGCCGCACTCGAAGGACTTCTCGTTGGTGACGTAGACGTTGATCAGGCCGTACCAGCTGTTGCCGGGGGTGCTGACGTTGGTGTAGACGGTCGCGTAGGAGGTGGCGACGAGCGGGAGGGTCTCATCGTAGTCCTGGGTGTACATGGTCGCGGAGAGGGCGATCTGCTTCAGGTTGCTGGTGCAGGAGATGGTGCGGGCCTTCTCGCGGGCCTTGGAGAGGGCGGGCAGCAGCATGGCGGCCAGGATGGCGATGATCGCGATGACCACCAGGAGTTCGATCAGGGTGAACAGGGAATCCTTTTTCATGGGGATTGTCTATCCTTTTGGGTTGGAGTGCATTGAGAAAACGCCTCGATCTGGAGGCGTGATTTGGTGTCGCCGCATCGGGCGGTAACGGTGTTAATTATAAGCCCGGTTGGATGGAAAATCAAGTGCCTTTGCGAAAAAAAGTGGAAAAAAAACGCGCGGGGTTGGGACGCCGCGGGGGAGTATTATGGGAAACGATTTGGCGCACAGTAGGTTCTGTCATTTCGGTCGCTCTGGCATGTCATCGTCGGAGGCTTCGTCGGCGCGGGCGATGAAGCGGGTGAAGGAGGGGAAGAAGGTAAGCATCTGGCGGCAGGTGCGTCCGGAGCGGTTTTTGGCGATGATGAGCTCGGCGTCGACGCCCTTGTCGTCGCGTTGTTCGAACTGGTCTTCGCGCTTGCGGTTGAGGAGGGCGACGACATCGGCGTCCTGCTCGATGGCACCGGATTCGCGCAGATGGGAGAGTTTGGGCTGTGCGTCTCCCTGTTCGGCGGCGCGGCTGAGCTGGGCGAGGACGACGACGGGGACATTGAGTTCCTTGGCCATGGCCTTGAGGGAGCCGGAGATCATTGCGACCTCGTTTTCGCGGTTGGCGTTGGCCTTGGTGTGGGCCTTGACGAGTTGGAGATAGTCGATGAAGATGGCCTGGATGTGGTGTTGTTCGCGCATACGTCGTGCCTTGGCGCGGAGTTCGAGGATGTCGATGCCGCCGGTGTCGTCGATGAAGATATGCGATTTGGCGAGGAGGTCGCAGGCGTTCTTGACCGCCTGCATGTCGCTGGTCGTGGGTGTTTCGTCGCGGGAGGCCCAATGGTTGATGTTGACTTTGGCTTCTGAGGCGATGAGGCGGAGGGTGAGCTGCTGGGCGGTCATTTCGAGGGAGAAGATGCCGACGGGGGTGTCGGCGTTGCCCTTGAGGGCGATGTTGGCGGCCATGTTGAGGGCGAGGGCGGTCTTGCCGATGGAGGGTCGGGCGGCGAGGACGAAGAGCATGCCTGGCTTGAGGCCGCCCGTCATGGCGCTGTCGAGTTTTTCGTAGCCGGTGGGGAGGCCCTGCACCGCCTCCTTGTGGGCGATGAGGTCGACGATGTAGTGCATGGCCTCGTCGACGAGCGGCTGGATGGGCAGGAAGTCCTTGGTCTCCTTCATGGTGGAGACGTCCATGATCTGCTGTCCGACCTGGTCGAGGATGGTCGCGGCGTCGCTGTCGGCCTCGTAGCATTTGAGGATGGATTCGGAGCAGGTGGCGATGATGCGGCGCAGGACGGCGTTTTCCTTGACCAGCTGCACATAGTGCTCGATGTTGGCGGAGGTGGGCACTTTTTCCATCAGCATCTGGATGTAGGTGAGGCCGCCGATCGCCTCAAGCTGGTTGGTCTTCGCCAGATGGCTGCCCAGCACGACGATGTCGAAGGCCGCGTCGCCCTTGGGGTTGAGGGCGAGCATGGCGTCGAAGAGGATCTGGTGGGCGGGGCGATAGAAGGCGCCCTCGAAGTTCAGGCGCGTCATCGCGTAGGCGGCCGCGTCTGGGTCGATGAGCATGGAGCCCAGGACGGCGATTTCCGCCTGTTCGTTGTGGGGTTTGGGGCGGTCGAGGCCAAGCAGGACGGCGGGGGAGGCGGGGGAGGCGGCGTTGTCGGAGGCGGGATCAGGCATGGCAGTACATATCGTTTTGGAGGGTGGATGGGATTTGGACGGGGCGGCGACGCCTGCCCCGCGGGGCGTCTAATATAGTACCCGAAAATGCGTCGGAAAGTGGCGGGGCGCGACAGAATGTCCCCCGGAAGTGCGACAATGTTTGCGGGCAGTGGATTGCATCCCCTGGCTTTTTTTTGGCACGCCGGTTGCTATGATATGAGTTGTTCCGAAAATGCGGGCAACCGCAAATGAGCAACCCAATCAAGACAAACCAAGGACAAAAGGAGGAAAGAACTATGAAAGACAATCAGATGTGCAACTGCAACGACAACACCGTCCGCCGCCACGTTTCCAGCAATCCGTTCGCCGAGCTGTTCGGCTGGCCGATGGTTCCGATTTTCTCGCGGCCTACGCATGGGCTGCACCACGAGGGGGCGCTGGAGGGGTTCCGCAAGGCGAAGGACGGATCCTACATCCTTCACATCGAGGTTCCGGGGATCAAGGCCGAGCAACTGGAGGTCGAGTTCCGGGACGGCGGGGTGTCGGTGAAGGGCGCCACGGAGAACGAGAATGACGGCGAGGCCTACAGCAACTCCATCGAGTGCTTCTACACGCTGCCCGAGGATGCTGACACGGGCGCCATCCGCGCGAACCTGAAGGACGGCGTGCTGACCTTCCGGGTGCCGCAGCGGGCGGATGCGGGCGCGAAGAAGATCTCCATCGAGCAGTAAGCATTCATCAATCCGCGCAGGGCGGGGAAGGCGAGTTTGCCTTCCCCGCCTTTTTTTTGTGCCTGCATCGCCGCGTGGCATTCCGGAGTTTCCGGGTATTCCGGAGTTTCCGGCAATTCCGGGTTTTCCAGAATTTCCGGGGGGCCGGCTTTTCCAGTGGCGGATTACAGTGTGATTTGTCCGCGCGGGGGGAGGAGTTCCTGGCGGAGGCGGACGGCGGTCTTGTGGAGGAAGACGCGGAGGCGGTCGAAGGGGGATAGCCGCGGGAATCCTGCCTGGCGGTAGAAGTCGTCGATTTCGGCGGGGGCCATGCCGATCTGGCGGAGGCGCTTGCGCAGATATTCGTAGGAGAGGGAGATGGTGTGGAGGAATCGGGTTCGGGAGGCGCCGCGGGTGGCTTCGAGCTGGAAGGCGAGGTTTTGGGCGACGATGCGGCGGATGGTTTCGGGGTTGAGCGAGTCGTTGTCGAGCCACCGGTAGGCGCCGACGGCGGTGTCGCAGAGCCAGGTGGCGTTGAATTGCCTGGTCATGCGGAGCCAGAGGTCGTAGTCGGGGCAGGGGTCGTGCCGTCCAGTGATGTCGGTGCCGCCCGCCTCCATCCAGCGGTCGCGTCGGAAGAGGGTGCAGCAGGTGGAGACGTAGTCGCGGCGCTGGAGTTCGTGGAGCGGGAGCGGGTGGAGGCGGAGGCGTCGGGGTAGGGGGGCGGGGCCTGCGTATGGGGTGTCGCTCCTGAATTCGAGGGCGCGGAAACTGACGAGGGCGGCGTCGGGGAGGGCCTCGGCGATGCGTCGAAGGAGGGGGAGGCGTCCTGGGAGCATGAGATCGTCGTCATGGAGCATCACGCACCATTTGGCGCAGGCGAGCTGGACCATGCGGTTCCAGTTCCCGTTGCTGTTGAGGTTGCAGGAGTTCTTGTAGTAGCGCAGATTGTCGCGCTGGAAGTCGGCGCGCATCATCTGGGCGGTCTCGTCCTCTTCAGGGAAGTTGTCGGTGACGACGATTTCGGCGTCTTTGATGCCAGGCTGGGCGAGGACGCTGTCGAGGGTCTGGCGGAGCAGGGCGGGGCGGCGGTAGGTGGGGATGACGACGGCGAGCAGCGGCTGGCGCGCGGTTGCGCGCGCTTCGTCGCCGATGACGAGGCGGGACGGCGTTTTGTCCAGCGCGGGCAGATATTCAGGCGAAGAACTCTTCATACAGCCGGTCGTCGGGGTTGAGGTATTTGAGGACGCGGTGGTAGTTGTCGAGGACGGCGGGGAGGCGGCGTTCGTATTCGGCAGGGGTGCACTGGGCGAGGAGGCGTTCGACGGGGGTGTCGGGGGTGAAGGGGAGGATGCCGTCGGGGTTGAAGAAGTCGGCGATGCGGGAGGCTCCGAGATAGACGGGAATGGTCTGGGCGGCGAGGCAGTCGAGGAGCTTCTCGGTGAAGTAGAAGGGCTGCAGGTCGTTTTCGACGACGATCTGGAAGCGGTAGTCCTGGAGGGAGGCGGACTTGAAGGGGAGGCGCGGGGAGCCGCAGGCGCCGCCGAAGAGGTCGATTTTGCCGGTGCGCTGGGCTTCGCGGGCGATGCGATGGCGGATGATCTGCATCGGGGTGAGGCGCTTCGGGCTGCACATCATGGAGACGCCGCGGGTCTTGGCGGCGTGCGCGGTTTCGGAAAGGCGCGCGGGGTCGGCCTGGCCGTTGCATTGTTCGCGGCTGTACCATACGGTGGCGCAGGCGGCGAAGAAGCGGGCGTTGGGGAGGGTGTCGAGGAGACGCTGGGAGTAGGTGAAGACCGCGTCGAAGTCGCGTTCCAGGCCGGGGTGGCGGCGGAAGATGTCGTAGTGCTCGGGAATGATGCCCTCGGATTCGACGAAGATGCCGTAGCGGTGGTCGGGATGCCCCATGGTCTCCAGCATCGCGCCGTGCCCGTAGAAGTGAACGGGCAGGCCGAAATTGAAGCGGTCCCAGAAGAAGTGGCGCGATTCCGAGTAGGGCAGGTGCGCGGAGACGGCGTCGCGCAGGAAGAAGCCCCTGAGGGGCTCGCCGTCGCGGTTGTAGAGCGCAGGAGTTCCCTGGAAGGGAGCGTTTTGGCAATAGTAGGGGGCGTAGACGCGCCCGTGGACGGCGCTGGTGAAGAGCGGGGGCGGCGGCGCATAGCACAGATGGCGCTGCACGAAGCGCGCGACGGCGGGGCTTCCTGGAAGGAGGCGCTGAAGCAGCCGTAGGGCGCGGTTGCGGTTGCGGTCGAGCCAGATCATGAGGGGAGCGCCTCCGTGTAGAGTTGGAGATAGGCGTCCATTTGGCGGGCGAGCGAGAAGTGGTCGAGGGCGTGCTGGCGGCAAAGCGCGGGGGCGGGCGGATTGCCGAGGAGTTCGCGGATGGCGGTCTGGACGGCGTCGAGGTCGCCTGCGGGGCAGACGCGGCCGATTTCAGGGGTGAGGAGTTCGGGGGAGGCGGTGCGGTCGTAGGCGATGACGGGGAAGTCGGTGGCGAGGGCCTCGGCGGTGGTGAGGCCGAAACTCTCCTCGTAGGAGAGGTTGAGGACGAGGTCGGCGGCCTGGTAGCAGCGCGCGAGGCGGTCGAGCGGCAGGCGCGGCAAGGCGCCAAGCCGCCCATGCAGGAAATAGAAGCAGCGGTCGAAGCGCGTCAGGCCGGGCGCTTCAGGGAAGGCCATGGCGAGCGTCTTCGCATCCATGCCGACGAGGAC
>JAEEXV010000222.1 GCA_016287975.1 Lentisphaeria bacterium
GCCACATTCACCCCACCGCCCACGCGCGGACGCCGGGGCACCACCCGCGAAGGCCCCAACGAGCCCCCCGCCTCCATCCCCCCCCCAAAAGTTGTTGCCAAGGCTCAGATACTGAAGGCGCCTCATTCTCCGCGCCGCCACGGCGAGGCCGCCGTGGCAACACACGCGGAGGCCCCAAAGAGCCCCCGCATCCATTCCAACCCCAATAGTTGTTGTCAAGGCTCAGAAACTGAAGGTGCCTCATTCACCGCGCCGCCACGGCGAGGCCGCCGTGGCTACGTCCGCTTCGTCAAGCGCGCTTTCCCCCAAGCAGGGCGGCAATGAAGCAGACAATCGATCCACGGCCCCGCGAACGGTTTACTGGACGACGCGGAGGGTGCGCGGGCCGTCGGTGGTGTCCACGGCGAAGGCGAAGCCGTAGGTGCCGTCGGGGTTCAGATAGGACTGGATGCCGTCGTAGGCGTGGTGGCTGACTTTGAGCGGGACGAAGGCGCCCTGGGCGTCCTTGACGAGGATGCGCGGGCGCTCGAAGGTGCGGAAGCCGTCGACGCGCACGGCGGCGTTGTTGCGGCCGCCGCCGAGGGTGAACTCGGCCTGCTGGCCGACGGCCTGGACGCGGGGCAGATAGGTGTCGGGGAGGAGTTTCCCGACCGCGACCTCGACGCGGAACGGCCTCAGCGCGGAATCCGCGCGCACCTGGCGGACGCTCTGGTCGGTCTGGACGTCGTGGTCGCCGAAAGGCACGAGGATCAAGTCGTAGGCGATGCGGTCGCCAGGCTGGAAGGCCACCTCGCCGAGGTCGAGGGTCAGGCGCGCGTCGACGACTGGCGTGTCGGTGAAGTTCAGCACGGCCCGCGCGGGTCTCTCCCTGCCGCCGACGCGCACGTCGATTTTCCGCACCACGAGGCCGAAGTTGCAGACATGCGCATTGCCCAAGGAGGTGTAGACGGAGAAATAGGGCGCCTCCTGCCCCAGCGGAATCATGGCCGTGAGGGGCTTCTTCTGCGGCAGCCCGACGACGACTGGACGGTTGCCGCGGTCCAGATAGCCGAGATGCGCGAACTTCGTCCACGTGGTGCTGAAGGAGAAGAGGCTGAAGTCCCTCTGGAAGTCCTGGAAGGCGACCGCCTTCTTGAAGTCGATGGAGAACGAGTAATACGTGCGGTTCTCGTCGGTCTGCGGGAACTCCAGATGGCGGGCCGTCAGCGTAGCCGCCTGGTCGTCGGATTCGTAGACGAAGTCGACGTCCGCATAGACTGGCCCCGCAGACCTCACCTGCTGGTGTTTCGGCTCGAACAGGATCTTCGCCTGGCCCTGGCGGTAGCAGGGGAAGTAGAGCGGGCCGACCGAGTAGTGCTGCGGCTGGCTGGCCCAGAGTTTGGCGGACATGGCGCGGAAATCTGGCAGCGTCCACCCGGATTTGCCGCCAACGTAGTACGGCGCGATGCAGTTGGTCTCCGTGACGCCGCAGGAGAGGTGGTAGTAGGGGATGACGAACTTGATGGCGGAGAGCTGCTTGAGCGGGGCGGCGCCCCAGTTCTGGTAGAGGTTCAGCACGGTGAAGGAGCGCTCCGTCCTGGCGCCGAGCAGGAGCGGGAAGAGGGTCTCGCCGTAGCCCGCGTCCTCTGGGTAGAAGAACAACTCCTCGCCGTCGCCGCGGAAGTTCTTGGAGACCTGGATCGGCATGGGCAGGAGTTTCTCCCGCCCGTCCAGCATGGCGGCGCATTCCAGGCCGCCCGCCGCGCCTCGGACGCAGAGATAGACGCGGCGGCCATGGGCGTCCCCCGCGATCGCCACAGGCAGCCTGAAGTGCTTCTGCGGCATGTCGTAGTAGGCGGCGCTGAAATGCGTGCCGTCCAGCGCGAAGTCGTATGTCCCGTCCAGTTTGTTGTAGCCCAGGAACCGTCCGCCGTCGGAGCCGTCAAGGATTCGGACGGCCTCGGGGCCCAGGGGATGGCGTTCGCAGAAGGCCGCCTCCGCGAGCGCCGCGAAGTCGTGGGCGGCGTCGCGGTAGAGGCGGTGTGCGAGCAGGAGCCGCGTGCCTGGCTTCAGCACGCCGTGCGAGGGCCGCGACTGCGTCAGGATGTATTCGGACGCCGTCTCCGCCAACGCGACCCGCCCCGCCTCGGGGCACGTCGGGAAGATCAGCCCGAAGACGCCGCCCTGCCGATGGTCGAAGCCGACGTATTCGACGGAATCCGCGTCGATGCCGTCGAACCCGTCGTGGATGCCGTTCCTGTCCTTCACCACGACCTTCGCGATGGCGGCCTTGGCGAATCTCGCCTCGCAGCCGTATTCGCGGAGCGCGGCGTCGCGGTTGCCGACGACGAAGCGCAGCACCTGGTGCATCTTGTCAGGGTATGCATGGAGGATGCGGTCCAGTTTGACCTGGAGTTTCGGCCGCTTCTCCGCGACCAGTTTGACGGACTGGATTTCAATCACGTCGCCGGCCTCGCCCAGGTCGAAGCGGATGCCGTGGATGTTGCCCTGGAAGCCGGGGATTTCGTCAATGTAGATCTTGTAGGTGCGGAAGGCGCCAGGCTGGATGCCCTGCGCGACGACCTGCTTCGGATTGAAGTTCCGATAGTCCCCGACCGCCAGATAGACGTGCATCAGCGTGGCGTGCCGCGCGCGCAGCCGCACTTCGATCGCGGGATAGGTGTCCGCGGGCTGCTCAATGCCGAGTTGCGCGACCCACGGGTCGTGGGCGCTCACGCATTTCAGCCGCATCGCGCCGCCCGTGAAGACGGGCTTCGTCAGGTCGTGGACGAACCATTTGCCAGGCCTGAAGTTGGAGACGTCGAGTCTCGCATTCGTCTGCCGCGGCGGGGCGCCTTCCTGCCCGCCAGTCATGGACTGGCCCAGAATATGGACGTCGTAATAGTAGTAGCCGAGCCGAAAGGCGTTGAAGCGGCCGCTGGAGTGCGACAGGGAGGAACGACGGGTCTTGCCCTCCGCGTCGACGACATACGTGTCGAAGGTCCCGTCCGCAAGCCGCACCCCGTCTGGCGTCATCAGCGTCAGCGCGTTGTTCTCGCGGTTGTCCAGCCCGCCGACCGCGCAAAGATGCGGCGTGTCGACCGCGATCGCGTCGCGGCTCCCGTTCTGGAAATACACCTGGACCGTGTTCTTGAGCGTTTCGGCGTTCCGAATGTCCGCGGTCCAATCGTAGGCGGACGCCAGTGAAAGCCCCAGCAGGGCGGAAATCGTCAGGAGGAGTCTGGTGGACATGTGTTTCCCTCGTCAGGTCTGAAAAACGGCGGTTCCCTAATATAGACGCGCCTGCCGACACGAAATAGCGGATTTATATTATTGGTGATTTCCAACCCACCCCCATCCTCCCGCCATGCCCTCCGTCCCCGTCACCTTCAACTTTCAACTGGCCGCCCTCGCCACCGACGACCTGAAAGCCGCCCTGCGCCGCCTCGCCGACGCAGGGATCCGCCACGTCGTCCTCAACAACGCCCTCCTGGAGCACTTCATCGTCAACCCCGACGCCGTCCCGCTCTATCGCCAGGCGCTGAAGGAGGCGGGCCTCTCCTTCGTGGACGCGCACGCGCCGTGGGGCACCTGGAAGGACCCTGGCGTCCCAGTCGAGGCCGAGCACGAGCAGATCGTCCTGCGCCAGAAGATGGCGCTGCGCCTCTGCCACCAGTTCGGCGTCACCACGATCGCCTACCACACCGCCAACACCTTCAACTCCGTCTACGGCGACGACCTCGTCCTCGACGACTACTGCCGCATGCTGCTGCGCTCTCTGGAGGAACTGCTGCCCGACGCCGAGCGCCTCGGCGTCACCATGGCGCTTGAAAACCAGTGGACGCCCCTCAACCAGTCCGCGTGCCTGCTCGCCGCCGTGCGCCATTTCGAGACCCCCTGGCTCGGCATCTGCTATGACTCGGGCCACGGCAACCTCACCGAGCGCGGGCGCGAATTCCCAGGCCAGACCTGCGTCCCGCCCATCTGGGAGGAGATCGGCCTCCCCGTCGTCTGGGAACACGACTTCATCGAGCAGGTCCGCCCCTATCTCGTCAACTGCCACCTCCACGACAACGACGGCATCCAGGACCAGCACCGCCTCCCTGGGCTGGGCACCGTCGACTGGAACCGCATCATGGACAACCTCCGCCGCGCCCCGCGCCTCCAGTGCATCCAGTGCGAGGTCAAGACCACCGGCCCCGACGCCCCCGCCCCCAGACTCCTCGCCGACACCTTCGCCAAGTTGACCAGCCAGTGATCCCCAAACGCTATTCCCCTGCCGTGCCCCCGCACTCCGCCATGAGCCGACAAAGCGCATACAGGGGCAAATCCAGCAGTTCATAGGAGGCGGGTGCGCCGCCCATGCCGTTCAATGGCATGGCCTGGCGATAGTACTTGACCAGCGAAGCGCGTACTGCCATGGGGGGGCGGTATTTTTCGCAGTAGGCCCGAAGGCTTTTCGCCCGCGCATTCACGCCGGACTTTGTCTCGACGGGTATCACCGCGCCATCGGACTCGATCAGGAAATCCACCTCGTTGCTGGAGGTGTCCGAGGACCAGTAAAAGGGCACGGTGCCAAAATACGCCGCCAATTCCTGCTGCACGAACTGCTCCGCCAACGCCCCCTTGAACTCCTCGAAGATCCGACTGCCCTCCAGCAAAGTCCGCGCCTGGACTCCAGCCACGGCGGCCAGCAAGCCGACATCCACCATGAAAGCCTTGAAGCCGCCATTGGCGTATGCGCTCAACGGGACGCCTGGCTTGCTGGCTTTCCGTGCCAGCCTGACCAGTCCCCCCGAGACCAGCCACTGCATTCCCGACAACACATCCTCACCCCGCATCCGAGGCTGCACCTCCTTGTAGACGTATTTCTTGTTCTCCTTTGCCAGTTGCCGCGGAATCGCATCCCAAAGCAACTCGATTCTCCGCACTGCTTCCGGGGGCGCATGCTTCCCGAAGTCATCCCGATAGTCTTGCAGCAGATTCCGCTGGAGACGGCGCACCCGCTGGAAATCTCCGTTCGCGGCATAATCCGCGACAATCTCGGGCATCCCGCCGATGAAATAGTAGTGCCGAAGCCAATCGGTCAACCGTTCCCGAAAAGAACCAATCAGCCCCCAATCCCCTTCCTGCAGCATCTCGGCAAAGCCATCCTGCCCAATCGCCCGCAGGAACTCCAGAAACGACAGCGGATGCAGAAACAGCGTATCGACCTTGCCCACGGGAAATCCCGTGCCCTGCCGGTCCGATATGCCCAACTGCGATCCTGCCGCCGCAATCGCATACTCTGGCAACTCCTCGCAAAAATACTTCAGCGAGGTCAAGGCCCCAGGCGCCTCCTGAATCTCATCCAATACAATGAGCGTCTCTCCCGGAACCGGCTTGAAGCCGACCTCCAGTTGAATCGCAGTCAGCAGACGGCGCACATCGCTCTCCCGCGAAAAAACCTCCTGCATCGCCCGCGACTTGTCAAAACGGATGTAGGCACACCGGGCAAAGTGACGGACGCCAAATTCCTTCAGCAACCACGTCTTGCCGACTTGACGCGCCCCACGAAGCAACAACGGCTTCCGCTTCCGCTCACGCTTCCATTCCACCAGGCTGGACATCAACGCTCTTTCCATACTTCACCTCCGCAAAGCATCCCCCCTATAATGTAACTCAATTTTACTTTTTTCAAAGGAGAAATCACCAAATTAATGCTTTTTTTAGAAGAAAATATCTTATGATATCGACACTTTTCAGAAGCAGATCAAAGTAATTCACGGGCATTTTCAGAGGATCAATGGAAGCCCCGCCATTTGGAGGCACAAAGGCGGCCTCACCGCAACGGGACAGGAGCCTGCCCGTGCGCGAATTCTGCAGTTCCGCCTCGCGGAGTGGCTTCGGGAACTGCTGACCGACGCCCCAGAACTCCTCGCCGACACCTTCGCCAAGTTGACCAGCCGATAAACGGTGCGGCCCCGAAAGGGCAGGCCGCCCTATGCCAGCGGCTCGCAGAGCGCGAGCAGGTCGGCGAGATCGGCGGTGGCCAGACATTCCACCGTGTCGGCGGCGCCGTAATAGATCTTGACCTCTCCTGAATCCTCCAGGATCATTCCGCCTGGGAAGACGACCTCGCCGCGGAAGCCGTGCGTCTCGCAGGGTGCCTCGGGAACCAGGAGCGGTTTGCGCGACAGCCCGACCACCCGGGAAGGATCCTCCAGGTCCAGCAGCATCAGCCCCGCGTAGTAGCGCTTGCGCCAGTTCGGATGCCAGGCATACAGGTCATGCGGCGAAGATTGCACGGCGTGGAAGATCGCAAGCCAGCCACGGGGCGTCCGAATCGGCGGCGCCGCAGGGCCGATCTTGGCATCGCAGAAGGGCACCTGCTCCGTCCCCAGCACCAACTGGCTGTCGCCCCAGAAGCGCAGATCTGGCGACGCCGAAGTCCACAGGTCGAACTGCTCGGGGGCGCCATTGCGGCTGTAGACTGGCATCGGCCGTTCCAGACGCCGATAGAGTCCGCCGATCCGCTCAGGGAACAGTGCCAGATTGCGGTTGTCCGGCACCGTCAGCGACAGCACTTCAAAATGCTCGAAGTCATCCGTGGCGGCGATGCCGCCGCGCAGCCCATGCCGCGTGTCCATCGCAAAGCAGACGTGCGGGCGCCCCTCCAGAATGGTGAGGCGCGGATCATAGACCCGCAGAATCTCTGCATCATGCACCTCCCAGACGGGATGCGCACGCACCTGCCAATGCAGGCCGTCCGCGCTCTCCGCCAGTCCGACCGAGGTCCCCTGGAAGCGCCTGCCCCGCCGAAACTCCGCCTCCGTGGCGCCATAGTCGTTGCGGAAGAGCATGACATAGCGCCCCGCGAACTTGGCGACGCCCGCATTGAAGACCAGCGCGGCCGAATACGGCACGTCCGCGGCGCAAAGCACTGGATTCTCCTGGGCGCGCCGCAGGCAGGCGGCGGTCTGGAAAAGGCAATTCGGCGGCCGCATCTTCATCTGCCCTCGATCACCAGTGGACAATACGGTGGCACCGTCACCCGCAGCGCCTCCCCCGAAACGGCCTCCATGCGCGCATCCGCAGGATAGAGCACGCGGAAGCGCCGCCCCGCCGCGTAGTATTCGGGGTCGTCCAGCGCCACCGTCACGACCCGGGGGACGTCGGTGCGATTGTAGAGCGCCATCCCCAGCGCGCCGTCGGGCGCGGCGAATGCGGTGCCGTCGACGGCGGGCGCCGCCACCTCGTATGCGGCGTCCCGCCAGCCGATCCCCCAGGCGACCGCACTGGAGGGATTGTCGCCGCCCAGCCTCGGCGGGCGGAGCATCTTCCCGTATTGTAGGAAGACGCGGCCCGCGTCATAGGCCTCCATGCGCCGCAACGACGCACGAAGCGCCGTGCCTGGCGAACTGAAGCGGTACATCGCGTGCGGGAGTTCCCATCCTGGCATGATCCCCCAGAGCAGCGCCTGCCCCGTCTTGGCGACCAGCCCCTGTGCGTCCCCCGCGAGATCCGCGCGGCCGTAATGCGTGGCGAAGAGCAGCGCGTAGTCGTGGTAGACGGCGGGCGCCAGGGGGATTGCCATCACCCGTCCCCGCTCCAGATACGCGGACGGGCTGTTGACGCAAAGCACGGCGTCCAGGCAATGCAGATTGCCCTCCCAGAAACTCTCGCTGGTGATGCAGAACCCAGGCTGGATGCGGCGTGCCCGCGCGCGCAGCGCAGCAAGCAGGCGGCGGTTGCCGTCCACGTAGGCATGGCCGCCGCCGCCGTTCGCGCCGCAGGCGGGGGTGAAGTTCAGATGCGCCCCGCCGTGGTTTCCTGAATCAAGATAAGCCACCTGGAAGCCAGCCTTTGCCATCTGCTCGACGATACCGCCCAGCACCTCGGTCCAGAGCGGCCCAGGCCAGGCGAGCATCGTCTCGGCGCGCGGCCCGGTTCCGCCCCAGGATAGAACCTGCCCGTAGTAGTTGCGCAGGAGATTGTCCTCCGCCTCTGGCCGACTCTGGAAACTGGGCAGGGTGCGCGTCCAGCCCGTCATCTGGAGATATCCAGAGACGGGGAGCCCCTGCCGTGCCAGCCGACTCAGCGCCTCGCGGTCGGCGTGGGTCAGCGGGAAGCGGTCGGGATTGGGGAAGTCGTAGCGGCGATTGTCCAGCCCCCAGTGGGTCAGCCAGATGGCGACGCGGTGCGCGGCGAAGTCCTGGAAATAGCGTTCGCAATCCTCCCGCTGGCCATGCAGCAGGTTCGCGACCGAGACATGCAGCCACAGCGTCGTGTCGAGAAACCAGGCGGGGATGTCCCGCCCGCGCCGCGCGGCAAGCGTCCCCCGCGAACACCATTCCTGGCGCAGCGCCCATCGGCGGTAGAGTTGCGCCGCGTCATACCAGTCGCCGCGGAAGCCCCGCAACTCGACTGGATACGGCACGCGCCAGCACTGGGGCGGTTCACACCGCATGTTGTCGGGGAGGTGCAGGCAGCGCCACGAGAAGCCGCGTGTCGCCGAAGATTCCAGATCCCAGCGTTTGCAGTTCTGCGCGGGATCCCAGACGCCGAAGAAGAGGCCGTCGCCTCCATTGTAGAGCGCATCGAAGTGCATCGAATGCCCCGAGTTGTTGCTGCGGAAAAGGCGGCTTCCCTGCAGCAGTTTCCCAGCAGCGGGATTGCGGATGAGCCGCCCCAGATAGTGCGGCGTCGCCAGCCAATCCCCCGTCCCGTCGCCGTGGACGCGGCCCAGCCCCTCCACTTGCGGGGCGCTGAAATAGAAGACGGCATACTCGCGGGAGCGGTTCTCGAAACTCCCCTCGAACTGCACTCCGCCCTGCCCATTCGCCGATACGCGCACCATGACATCCAGCGCATCCGCCTCGCGGCCGACGCGGATGCCGCGCCAGCGGAAGACCAGCGCGCCAGCCTCATCCGCGACGCTGCACCGCCCGCCCGCCGACGCCGCGTCGGCGGCGTCGAGCACAATGTCGTCCGTGGCCGCGCCGTCGCGGCCGATGCGCTCGGCGGAATCATCCATCTCAGGATCGCACGCAATCGGCGTCACCGACGGCAACCCCGCCGGAAGTCGCCGCGACTTCAGGCGCACCGACCACAGCCCCCGCCGCACAGGGAAGTGGATGAACTCCACGCCGTTCGCCCCCGCGATTTCAGTGACGGCGGCGCCCGCCGCCCCAGACGCGAAGGAAAGCGTCAGCGTGTCCGCTGACAGCCGATGCGCGGCCGAAGGCGGGGCCGCCTGCCCCTGCGGCTCGATCCGCGCGTCGTCGACGTCCGCCTCGGCGGTGCAGCGCACCACCAGCGACGCCTGCGAGACGCCGCGTGGCGTCTCGAACTCCGCCGTGACGGGCTGCCAGTCTGAATTCAGCGCCACCGTCCTGAGTTCCACCTGCCGCACTGGATGATAGAGCGACACCGCCAGCGTCAACTGCCCGCGCCCGCGTGCCTTCACCGACGCGCGCCAGCGCCCTAGGCGGATGCGCACCAGGTCGCTGCGGCACAAGGCGGGCCGCGGCGAGGAACGCCGCATCCGCAGGAACCGTTCGCCCTCGGCCGCATCCCCGACACCGCTTTCGGAGCGGTCCTGGTCCTTGCGGTAGGGCTTCCAGTGCCGAGGGAACGACTGCGCGTCGAGCGCCTCGAAGCCGCCATTGGGAAGCAGGTTGCCGTCAGGATCCGCCATCAGCAGCGAGGGGCGCCCGCCCGCAGCCGCCGACTTCGGATTGAGTCGGCGCCACAATGCCGCGGGATAGGTCTCGCCCTCCGCACTCCCCTCCCCCCGCACATGCGAACCAAAGGTGAGGCTGTCGCCGAAGCAGACGATCCGATCTGCGTCCTTCAACTGCGGGCGCAGAGCCTCTGCGATCCATGCGGCGAAGGCCTCGTAGCCCGCGGGTGTCAGGTGAACGCCGTCATTGGCGCCGCTGTTGGCGCGAGTGCGATAGATCGCCCCCCGCGTATCCGACGCGCCGCCTTGCGACGCCACGAACGCAAACGAATCCAGGCACGTCGCGGACAATTTCGCCGCCACCCGCCTCACCGCCTCACCGTAGCCGCGCAGATGCGCGTCGAGCGGCCCTGGCACCAACTCCGCGAGTTTCGGTGACCGCCCCCGCAGGATCGCCTCGACCGCAGGCGGCGGCGTGACCAAGACCAGGCACCGCACGCCGCCGCCGCGCAGTTTCCGCCCGATTGCCAGAAGATTCTCCTCGTAGGCTGGAACCGCCGTGAACTTTCCAGGATTCAGGGCGTCGTTCGTCCCCAGCAGGACCACGACCACCGTCGGGGATGCCGCCAGCACATCCGCCTCGACCCGCGCCAGCGCCTGCCGGGATGAATTTCCTGGCACGCCAGCATTCCCCACCAGGATCTCCGCCGCGGCGCACGGCAGGAACGCCGCCCACAGCAGCAGCGCGGCCTCGAGCGCCCTACGGCAGTTCCAGTATCTGGAATTCCTTGACATCATGCAAATCCACCAATTCGCGCTTCTGCATCGACCGCACCGAGCCGTCCGCAAACCACAGGTTGACGCGCCTGCCATGCCGTGCGCACAGTTTATAGTTGTCGGCGCTGGTGTTCACTGGGTGCAGAACCGCCGTGCCAGGATGGTCCGCGTCGTTCGCCAGCACACTGTCCGCCAGCAGGAAAAAGCGGCTTGGACTGTAGGGGCCATAGCCAGTGTCCGCGCAGACGATCGACCCGCCATTGATGCGGAAGCCAGTGTTGTTGTCCTTGTTCATCCGCAGCCCGTAGGTGTAGTATGTCCACGACTGCTCCGCCGAGTTCTTCGCCTTCGCCGCAGTTCGGTTCGTCACCCCCGAAACGGGGCAGTAGAAGAGCGGCGCCCCCTCAGGCAGCAGTTTCGCCGCCGTCAGCGCGTACGCCCAGTTGCAGTTGTTCGTCAGCGGCCAGCGGAACTTCCCTGAAATCGGCGGCGCATATCCGTCCATGGAATCGGCGTACATCATCATCGACGTGCCGATGCTCTTCAGATTCCCGACGCAACTGATGGCCCGCGCCTTCGCCCGTGCATTCGACAGCGCGGGCAGCAGCATCGAGGCCAGAATCGCGATAATCGCGATCACCACCAGCAGTTCGATCAGAGTGAAGAAATGATTTGGCGTTTTGAGGCGCATGGCATGAAATCCTTTTTGTTGAAATGATTCGGAGGGGTCAAAAATCCTTGCACGGCGACTGCGGGACCGCGCGCGACGCATCCCGTTTTCGTCAACTCCTATAATGTATCAAAATCATAGCAGGAAACAACACCGACAAACGCTGAAAACATTGCAGAAGATGCTATTTTATCATCCAGTCCGTTCTTTGTGCATTATGGTAGCGCGGAAGCCTCCCTCTCCTCCCCCGCAGGCTGTTTTGCCATGGGCGCACCCCTGGATCATTCACCAGCCCAATGGGCTGGCACAGAACGCTTGCCCCTGGGTCCTGGGTCTTGGGGCCTGGGGCCTGGGACCCTCGCCGCGAACGCCCTGCCTACATCTCTGCCCCCCTTTTCCCATGCAAAGCCATTTGGAACAAGCAATCAAATGCTTCGAATACTGGAGCCGTCTCGTCGTCTCCCTGCACGACTTCACCGGGCAGTTCCGCCCCCTTCTGCCCCAGGAACGGTTTTCCCATGGATTCGCAGGCTGCCGTCCAGCCAAGGACGCCGCCGAGGCGCAGTGCGTCGCCTTCGACATCCGCACCCTGCGCAGGGAACTCTTCCGCTTCCAGGCTGGAGCCTACAAGGTCTGCCATGCCAACCTGCTTGAATGGATCATGCCCGTGACCGACGGCGACCGCCGCCTCGGCATCCTCTTCGCGGGAGCGGTCCGCCCGCCCACGCAACTCGACCGCCTCCAGCCACAGATCCTCGCCGACAATCTCGACGCACTCCCCAGGGACGACGACTTCGACTTCGAACACGCCGCCTGGATCATGGAGGCGTTGCGCCAACTCGCCGCCACCCTGGCCGCGGATCTCCGCGCCGAAAGCCGCCAGTCGCACCCCGCCGCGCCCGAACGACGGGACATCATCCACCGCTTCATCGGCGAAAACTGCGACCGCCCCGATCTTCTGGGGCAACTCGCCGAAAAACTGTTCCTGAGTCGACCGCGCACCATCCACGTCGTCCGCGAGGAGACTGGCTATACCTTCCAGGAACTCCTCCATGCCTACCGCATGCGCCTCGCCGCCGCGCGCCTGCGCTTCTCCAACGAAAGCATCGCGCAGATCGCGCTCCAATGCGGCTTCCGCAACGTCGCCAGCCTCCACCGCAACTTCAAGGCCTGCTTCAAGATGACCCCGCTCGCCTATCGCAAATGCAGCGCCACCCCGGAACTCCCCCGCGGCAATCTCCCCGATACCGCCCCCTGGCCTGGGCGCCCGCGCTGAGCGGCCTCCCGCCCACCTGACGCGTCCATTGCGCAGACGCATCGGACACGACGAAAGAGATTATAGTATGTCCATTGGAGTAGCAACACACCATGCCAGATGCAGTTCCCCATATCGTCCAATATCAAGGTTCCAAACGAAAATTGGCTCCTTTTATCCTCTCCTTCATGCCTCAGAGATTCTATCGCCTTGTTGAACCTTTTGCTGGCATGGCGGCCATCTCCATTTCGTGCGCCTATCATCGTCGCGCTCTTTTTTTCTGGCTGAACGACAAGAATGCACCACTCATGTCCATCCTTGAGCAAGCCATCTCCCAACCTGACCTTCTCCTTCAGCAATATCAGATGCTCTGGGAACAGCAATACCAGGCACCAGACGGGCATCTGGCCCATTTCTACCAGGTGCGCGAGCAATTCAACGCGGGCGACACCACAGCTGCCAAAATGCTATATCTGCTGGCGCGATGCGTCAAGGGGGCAGTTCGCTATGGGCACAATGGCCATTTCAATCAATCCCCCGACAAGCGCAGACACGGAACCCATCCCACTACTTTGGCGCAAAATGTCCGCGCCATTTCCGGCTTACTTAAGGGACGCACCATCTTTTCCGCGTTGGATTACCGCCAAGTACTTGCCCAAACTGAGCCTGGAGATGTTGTCTACATGGATCCTCCCTATCAAGGAGTATGCGACACGCGCGACAACCGATATATCAGCGGCATCCGATTCGAGGAATTCGTAGCCGCCCTCCATGCCCTCAACAAGCGTAAAATTGATTTTATAGTCAGTTATGACGGTAGTTACGGCGATAAATCCTACGGCCAAGATCTTCCTGCTGAATTAAAATGCAGAAAATTCCTTGTCCATGCAGGCACTTCCGCGCAATCTATCCTGCTCGGGAAACCGCAGCACACCATTGAAGCACTTTATGTCAGCGCAGGTTTGCTTCAACAACTTCCCCATCGCTACAGCCAACCTTCGTTTCTGGAGGCAATCCCATGACACCCTTCCAGCGTGAACAATTAAAACAAATTGCACAAAGTGCAGGCAAACGTCCACGAACCGTCATTGACCACATTTTGGAGCATGGTTATATTACCACCAAGCAACTGAAGGAGTTGTATGGATATGACCACCCACCGCGTGCTGCCAGGGATGTTCGGGAACTTGGCATCCCTTTAGTTACCTTCAGGATTTCCGATGATGACGGAAAATCCATTGCTGCCTATAAATTTGGTGAGAATTTCCCCACCCACCAAAGTGCCCAAGCCAAAAGTGGAGGCCGAACCGTTCTCTCCAAAAAACTGAAAGTGGCGCTATTGAAACAATATGGAGAGAAATGTTTCATCCATTTAGATACAGTCCCTGCGGCATCTCTCCAGATAGACCATCGCGTTCCTTACGAAATCAACGGGGAAGATGCGGATATGTCACCAGAACATTTTATGCTGCTTTGCCCAGCCGCCAACCGCGAAAAGTCATGGGCATGTGAACATTGTAAGAACTTTCAGGAAAAAGACAAAGCCATGTGTCAACGTTGTTTCTGGGCATTTCCAGAAGATTATGACCACATCGCTGGCATTGAAGGCAGGCATTTGCACCTAGTTTTGACTGGCGAACTTCTTGACGAATATCGCCATTTGATGCGCCAGGGCGAAACCGCATCGCCGCAATGGGACGGCTTTCTGCAGAAAATGCTTCCGCTGCTGCATCACGCCCTGGTGCGGCGTCCGCCATTCCCCCCCCAGAACTGAATCCACCATGTCCATCAAAATCGGCACCATCATCGGCCTTTGGAACGGAGCCGCCCCGCACCTCTTCGACCGCCTGGTCGACCTGGGGCTTTCCACCTGCCAGATCTCCAACTGGGACCCCACGCTCTACGAGCGGGACTTCGACGGGCTTGTCGCGTCCATCAAGTCGCAGATGGAGTCGAAGGGGGTCACGCCCTCGGCCATCTGGGGCGGTTACAGCGGGCGCGTCTACTGGAACTTCACGGAAGGCCCCATCACGCTGGGGCTGATTCCGCCAGAGCATCGGCACCACCGCATCCTGGAACTGCAGCGCGCGGCGGACTTCGCGAAGGCGCTGGGGCTGCGGGCGATCATCACGCACGTCGGCTTCCTGCCCGAGAGCCCCTCGGACCCGCTCTTCCATCCCGTGCGCGTCGCCGTCGCCGCCGTCGCGGAATACTGCAAGAAACTCGGGCTCGGCTTTTGGTTCGAGACCGGCCAGGAGACCCCCGTCACGCTGCTGCGCTACATCCAGGCGCTCGGCGACATGGGCCTCGACAATATCGGCATCAACCTCGACCCCGCGAACCTTCTCCTCTACGGCAAGGGCAACCCCTGCGACGCCCTCCGCGTCTTCGGCAAATACGTCCGCAACATCCATGTCAAGGACGGCATGCCGCCCACCGACGGCCTGCGCCTCGGCAAGGAAGTGCAGGTCGGCAAGGGCTGCGTCGACTTCCCGCGCTTCGTTCCAATGCTCCTCGACCTGGGCTTCGACGGCGAGTTCATCATCGAGCGCGAGATCCCCGCGGGCGAGGAGCAGACCCGCGACATCCGCGAGACCATCGGCAACCTCCGCAAGTGGGCCGGGGAGGCCTGACCGCCACGGAACCGCTCTACCTCGACAACCACCTGCTCATCCTCGACAAGCCCTGGGGGCTCCTCACCCAGCCCTCTGGCAGCGACGGGGATTCGCTGGAGGCCCGCGGCAAGGCCTTCCTGAAGGAGCGCTTCGCCAAGCCAGGCGCCGTCTTCCTGGAGGCCGTGCACCGCATCGACCGCGTCGTCGGCGGCGCCGTCCTCTTCGCGCGCACCTCGAAGGCGCTCGCACGGCTGAACGCCGCGCAGCGCGAAGGCGCCATCGCCAAGACCTACCGCGCCCTCGTCGGCGCCGTCCCGCCCGCCTCCGAAGGCGTGCTCGAGGACTGGCTCGTGCATGACGAGGAGGCGCACTGCGCGCGCGTCGCACGCCCAGGCACCGGCGGCGCACGCGCCTGCCGCCTCCATTGGCGCATCCTGGCGACACGCCCCGAC
>JAEEXV010000223.1 GCA_016287975.1 Lentisphaeria bacterium
CCAAGAAGCAGAACACGATCTGGAGCTGCCCGTCGGAGCCGCGCCCGCTGGGTGATCATTCCCTGAAGACAGGCGAGTTCACCTATGCGCAGTACTCGCTGAACGGCTACATCAGCGGCTATCCTGGCGCCAGCGACAACCGCAACCTCATGTACCGCCGCGCGCAGCTGCCGTATCCTGGCAAGACCTTCGCCATCGCCGATTCGAGCTGCACCGCGGCCTTCATCTTCTCCTACGTGCGCGACATGGGCTACCGCCACGGCGGCGCCGACACGCGCGGCTGGGCGAACGAGAACATGCAGAGCCGCTCCGCCACCGACGTTTCCCCCTCCGCCTGCAAGACCAACATCGCGCTGCTCGACGGACACGTCGAAAGCCTCGGCATGCAGCAGATCATGCCCGCCAACAGCACCCCTGGCAAGAAGATCGGCATCACGGTGCGGCAGGACGGCACCCACGTCTGCGGCCCCAACAACGGCGGGCACTTGATCGCCGTCGGCTGGAACATGGACGCGCTGAACTACAAGTGACCCTGGCATGCGGGCGGCGGGCGCGGGCGCGCCGCCGCCCCGCCTCCGCGCCCTCCCGCCCCTGTCACTTCCGCCGTTCGATGACGGCGACCTCGCGCGGGGCGAGGATGACTTTCACATAGTGCCTGCCGTTCTTGACGACGGTCTGGGCGGGGGCGTCGGGTTTGAGGTGTCCGACGGAGTCGAAGACGCGGACGATGAAGCCGCTGTCGTCTCCCCAGCCGAAATATCCGCTGACGGCGGTGACGATCTTGTTGTCGCCGATGGCGCAGCCCCGTCGGAGTTCGCGGAAGCGGAAGGGGAAGGTGTAGGCGACGGGGTTGTCGTCCCAGCCGTAGCTGACGTTGTACGGGATGGTCAGCATGCCCTCGTAGAGGGCGCGGATGACCTGCAGATGGAGGTCGTTGTTGAGGGTGCGCTGGAGGCCGAGGGGGACGAAGCCGAGATGCCCGCGCGCGAGCTGGTCGGGGTAGCCGCACTCGGTGAATCGGAACGGGGTCTCCTTCTTGAGGGTGGTCGCGGTCGTCCAGGTGAACGGGTTGCGGTTGGCCTCGATGAGAGCGCCCTTGCCGTGCACGTATTTCATGAGCCAGACAGTGAAGTCCTGGGCCAGCAGCTGGTAGGAGCCCTTCTCGCAGAGGAGGGTGCCCGTCTTCGGGTCGATGTCGCAGCTGACGCCGTCCTTCTGGTTGTAGGTGAAATAGGGGTCTGCGCCTTCGAGGTAGTCGAAGTAGATGCCGTCGGCCTTCCAGTCGTCGAGCATCATGTCGATGGTCTTGACGATCATCTTGCCGAAGTCGTTGGTGCGGGTGGGGATGTAGAAGCGGCAACCCGCCTCCATGGGATAGGTTCCGTTTTTGTTGACGAGGACGCACTCCTTGAAGCGCTTGAGGTCCTCGCCAGTCGCGTTGCTGAAGTAGAGCGCCATGTAGTTCGCGTAGATTTTGACGCCCTTCGGCAGGATCTTGCGGAAGGCGGCGATGATTTCGCGGCAGTTCTGGTGGACCTGCTTGTTCTGGGCGAGGGCGAGACCCCAAAGCCATTGGTTCTTGTCGTTGCGGCAGTTCACGTGGATGGCGGTGTTGCCCTTGCGGAGTTTCCATGTCGGGGAGGGCATGGCGATGGCACTGCGGATGGTGCCGTCGGCCTCCTCGCCGTTCAGGTCCCAGGTCTTGCGGACCTGGTTGATGAAGGTGAAATAGTCGCCGTGTTCGACGGGATAGAGCTGGAGTTTCAGGGTGATCTTTTTTCGCGGGGCCAGCAGCAGCTGCTCGTCGCGGAGCTGGACGGCGCCAGGCACGACGTAGTTTTTGGCGTGGATGCGCAGGATGTCGTCGCTTGGGATCAGGCCGAGGCTGCCGTCGGGGGAGTTCAGGAAGAAGGTCGGATTCTCGGGGAAATAGGTGTAGTCGATGATGGGCGCGGTGACTTTGAGTCCGCTGTTCATGATGAACCTTTCCCTGCCGTGGAGTTTGAACGGCACCTCGTAGCGCACCATGATCGGCACTGGCTTGTCGGTGAGGTTCTCCAGGGTGTCGCGGACTTCGACGCAGCCTGGCTTGCGGTCGATTTCGCGGCTGATTTTGTAGAAATCGCCTTTGCCCTCCAGCGTCAGCGCCTTGGGGTTGACTTGCAATTTCCATGTCGGCTCCATGTCCTTCGCGTTGCCTGGGATGCGGTTGAACGCGCCCTTGCCAGGATAGGAGAGATGGGTGTTGAGGCGGTACTCCTCCTTGCCGATGGCGAGGATGACGGCGCCGCCCAGCCCCATGCGCAGGCGGTAGTTTTCGGCGAAGTCGGAACGGGGTTCGACAAATGGCATTTCCCTTGAAATCTCCGCCAGTTCCGCCAGCCAGAACGGCGCTTTACGGACGGGGACCTCGGTCGTGTCATGCACGACGAGACGGCGGACGACGACATCCAGCGACCCGCGTTTGTTGTTCGGATTCGTCAGGGAGCCGCCCATGATCTTGACGTCCGCGGGGGAGACGGCGCTGTAGATGGTGACCGTGTTTTCGCCCTTTTTGCACAACGAGGTGATGTCCATGACGAAATGGCATCGGCTGCACTCCGTGCTGCTGTACTTGTTTTTCGGGGTGTCGATGTCCTCGAAGTTGGGGGCGTAGGTCAGGGCGAGGTAGTTGCCGCCACGCTTGAGGACGTTGTCTTCGTATCGGTTGCCTGTCTTGATGCTTTCGAAGTTGACCTTTGCGGGCGACCAGCGCCCAGGCTCGCCAGTGTGGCCGTTGATGAAATGAAACTCCATCGGGATGTTCAGGCACGCCTCTACGGGGACAAGTTGCTCGTTGACGTATGCGAGCATGGCCTTGGCGTGGTATCCGCCAAAGCCTGTCCTGAAGTCGATGCGCGCGTCGAACTCCAGCAGCAGGGTGCGGCCAGGCGCGGGCGCCTGCGCCAGCGTGAAACGGTAGTCCCTGGAGGTGCGCACGGGAAGGCGCGCTTCCGCGGGCTGGTCCAGCAACGGGGCGGCCGCCAGCGGCAGCATCGCCAGCAGGAAAAGGACGAGGGCTTTCATAGGAGGGCGGGAAAATGAAGCGGGAATGAGAAGGGACGGAAGGGACGGAAGGGACGGAAGGGACGGAAGGGACGGAAGGGACGGAAGGGACGCGGGCCGAGAACGGCCCGCCACAGAACGCGGATGGGCGGGGGGCGCGAGCGGCGCGTGCTGTGCCGCCGCATTCTTGCGGCGGAATGAAACGCGGGGGGGCGCGGGCCGAGAACGGCCCGCCACAGGACAAGGGACGGCCAGTTTACTTCTGGGCGTCGTAGCTGGCGCCGTAGGCCCAGATGGAGGTGGTGTTGATCTGGCTGGTTCCGTCGCGGTTGGACTGGGCGTGTCCGTCGAGGTGGAGGGTGTTGAGGCCGCCAGGGTGCAGCGGGAGGCGCGGCGCGGCGTTGCTGGTGAAGTAGGCGACCGCGCGGGCGTGGGCGTCATGGGCGATGACATTGCCTGGGTTGTCGCGTCCGAGGCGGATGCGGCCCTTGCCCTGGCCCGTGGCGGAGCGTCCTTCGTGCAGATAGTTGGCGGAGTCGTTGCTGTCGTTGGCGGCCTCTTCCATCGTGTGCGAGAGGAAAATGTAACTGACGTAGATGTAGTTGGAGCCAGAGGCGGTGCCGTAGAGGCGGGTGTCGGCGGGGCATCGGAAGAAGGGGCGCGCGGTGTCGGCGGTGAGCGCGGTGCTGCCTGCGCCGCCGAGGTATTTTTCGAACATCAGCTGCGAGGGGATGCTGTGGAACGGGCGCACGCATTTGATGTCGCAGGTCGCGGAGCGGGACAAGGCGCTTCCACTGCCGTGGTCGTGGCAGCGCGGGAGGAAGTCGTTGTTGTCGTGGGCATACATCATCTCGCCCAGCCCGATCTGCTTCAGTTTGCTGATGCAGTTGATCGACTGCGCCTTCTCCCGCGCCTTGGAAAGTGCTGGAAGAAGCATGGAGGCCAAAATCGCGATGATCGCGATGACAACGAGCAATTCAATGAGAGTGAAGAATTTGTGCATGGCTCGATGGCGGTCTTGATGGGCTGGGGGGCGGTCGATGATTCCTCGCGGATTTGCCAGGGTTCCGCTTGTCACTGTCATATTATACACAGGCGGAGCGGGAATGTCCTTGACAAAATCAACAAAAAATAGCATCTTTTCAACAATTCGGCGGAATGGCGGGGATGTCGGCCAGCCCGTCTGCCAGCTGGCCGCGAGGCGGCCTTGCGACGGCGGCTGATTTCAGGCTATAGTACGCATCGTCACGGCATGGTCGCCTGACCATTTGCAGAGTCAGCCCCGCAGCAGGGGCGCCATCCCGCCGTGCCGATACGGCAAACAATGTTTTCCCCATGAAAATCCTCATCGACACCCCTGAGATCCAGGTGCGCCTGGCGGCCATGGCGCAGGAAATCGACCGCTCCTACGGCGGCGCGCCCTACACGGTGATTCCCCTGCTGAATGGCGCGATGTTCTTTGCGGTGGACCTGATGCGCCACCTCACGGGGGAGTTCAAGGTCGATTCGCTGGCGGTCTCCAGTTACGCGGGCGAACATTCCACGGGGGAGATCCAGTTGCGGGGTGCAACCAAAATGCCAGTGGAAGGGAAGAACCTGCTGGTGGCCGACGGCGTGCTCGACACTGGCCTGACGCTCGTCACCGTGCGAAAGTGGCTGCTGGACCGAGGCGCGCGCAGCGTGCGCACCGCGGTGCTGGTCTCCAAGCGGGCACGGCGCCATCCCGCCGCCGAAGGCTTCGCGCCAGACTGGGTGGGCTTCTCACTGCCAGACCGCTTCATCGTCGGCTGCGGAATGGACGCCGACGAACGCTACCGCGCCCTGCCATATATCGCCTGCATGGACGATGTCGGCTGAAAAGCCCGCGCGCTTCCGTTCCTGATCTGCCTCCCCCTTCTTGCGAAAGAACCAACCATGAAAGTCGGATTTCTGATTCCCACCACTGTCGAGTCGGTCGGCATCCCCGAGGCGTGCACGGTCGCCGCAGGCTTCGGCGCGGGCAAGTCTTCCTCCTGCGCGGCGGCGGCGGACCTGGTCTTCAACCGCCGCTGCGACACGGTGGTCATCTGGGGGACCGCGGGGTGCCTGTCGAACACGCTCCAGGCAGGGGACATTGTCGTGGCGACGCGGACCGCCCACAAGGACTTCAGCCTGGAACCGCTCTTCGGCGCACGCGGCCTGGGGGACGTCCCTGGCTTCTCGGGGGAGGATTTCTGGCATGCAATGGACAAGCCGCTGGCGGAACTCCTGCTGGAATCGGTGAAGCGCGTCTTCCCCGACCGTCATGCCGTGCCTGGAGCGGTCTGCTCGGGGGACATCTTCGACCCCGCCAAGGCCCAGGGGAATCCGATCGAGGCCCAGGCCGACGCCGTGGACATGGAGACCTCCGCCGTCGCGGAGTTCTGCCATCGCCTCCGTGAAAAATGCGGGATGTCCATCCGCTTCGGAACGATCCGCGTCCTTTCCAATGACGCCAGGGCCGTGCCCTCCGCGAACGCCGCCTCCGACTTCAGCCACTTCATGGAACTCTTTTCCCAGATGAACACGCGGCTCCTCGCGCTGCAGCAGACGATCGAGGGCTTCCGCGCATAGGCGCCAGGGCGGCCGCCGCATGGCGGAAGAGGCCGTCTGAAAACGCCTATGGAGCGATGCCCCCATTCCCTGTGCCATCCGTTCTTCAACCCAGGCAACGACCAATGGACATTCCCCTGAAACAACTCGGAAGGCTGAAACTGGATCCGCAGGCCGCGAAGCACGGCGGCGGCTGGATGCTCGGCTGCGAAACCCTGGACCGCGACTTCGCGGAGTTCAGGAAATACAAGGACTACCTCCCGCCCCTCGGCATCCCCCTGATACGCCTGCAGGCAGGCTGGGCAAAGACGGAAAAAACCAAGGGCGTCTATGATTTCTCCTGGCTGGACAGCATTGTCGACGACGCCATGGAACTGGGCCTGAGGTGCCTGCTGGAAACCGACTACGGCAACCCCATCTACAAGGGCGGCGGCGGCTGGGACCTGGCGGGCGGCTTCCCGACTTCCGACGAGGCGCTCGCCGCCTGGGACGCCTGGGTGGAGAACCTCGTCCTCCATTTCAGGGACAGAGTGGACGAGTGGGCCATGTGGAACGAACCCGACATCTCCAAGGAGAACTCCCTCGACGCCATCGTCGATTTCAACATCCGCACGGCGACCATTATCCGACGCCTGGCGCCGAACGCCAGGATCGCGGGCTTTTCCCTTGCGCGCTCCGACGCGACCTTCTTCGGGCAATGCCTGGACAGGCTCAAGGAAAAAGGCGGGGACGGGCTTTTCGACTCCTACATCTACCACGGCTATCGGTACAATCCAGACGACGCCTCCGACATGGGGCTTCTCCTGAAGGCCGTCCTGGCGAAGCACGGCGTGCGCGGCGTGCTCCGCCAAGGCGAAAACGGCTGCCCCTCCGAGGAGACGCAGAAGTTCGCGCTCCGCGACTATCCATGGTCGGAACTGAGCCAGAGCAAGTGGGACCTGCGCCGATTCATCGGCGACTTCTGCACGGGCGTCCACACCTCCGTCTTCACGGCGTGCGACTTCAACCACATCGGACGACAGATCAACCGCAAGGGCCTGCTGATGGCGGACGAGAACCACAACGTGCTCCGCCCGAAGATGGTCTATGGCGCCATCCAGAACATGACCACCCTCTTCAACGACCTGCTCGCGCCCGCCGCGGGCGCGGCCGCCATCCGCTATGAAAAGAAGACGCAGCTCTTCTCCTTCCACCACCCCGACGGCAACCTGATCGTCTTCTGGGACCGTTCCGCCCCGCCGACCAACGAGACCGCCACGGGCAAGGCCGACCTCCTGCTACGCGGCTTTGCCATCCAGAAACCCGTCCTCATCGACGTCATCACGGGTGCCGTCTACGAGATCCCAACGGCCTCCATCCACACCTGCGGCCCCTTGACCGTCTTCGTGGACATCCCATGCGCCGACACGCCCTTCGTCCTCGCGGACCAAAACGTCTTCCCCTTGCTCTGACCTCAGATGCAGGAGGTGGAAAACGGTGGAAGGCAGGGGGCATGAGGTACATCCTGATTTCTGGGCGCTATATTAAGCCCGTCGTTCATGAAGGCATCAAACTCTAAGGGAACAACCATGAAGCATTACTCTTTGGTGGCAAGTCTTCTCCTTTGCGCGTCGGCGCTGGCGTCGGCCTTCGAGGTGGATCTGGGGAAGGGGGGGGCGCCGTGGAAGCTCAACGACCTGAGCGCGGAGGTCGCGGGGGGCGCGCTGCGCCTGCGGGAGGTCGGCGAGCGGAAATACGGCACCGCGAAGATCCGCGTTCCCGTCAAGGGGGCGAGGTATCTGCAGATCGTCGCGGGGGCCAGCGAGAATCCGCAGCACTACATGACGGTCGGCAACGTCTCCGCGCCAGGGATGCCCCGCGGC
>JAEEXV010000224.1 GCA_016287975.1 Lentisphaeria bacterium
CCTGCGCGGCCGCCTGGCGCGGCATAGTCGGCAGAGCGGCATAGCCAGTCTGTCGGCAGAGTCGTCCCAGTCGTCCCAGTCGTCCCAGTCGTCCCAGTCGTCCCAGTCGTCCCAGTCGTCCCAGTTGCTTTGCGCGCGGCAGGCGGCCTCGAAGGGGCCACGCCGCGAAGGCATCCGCGTCGACCTGTCGACGGCGGTGCGCTTCGGCGGGATGGCGTCGGGGGCCGGCAGTTTCAACTTGATTCGCATGGGGTTTTCTCCTTTTTGCTTGACATTCTATATATTGACTATATAGTATGTCGGCTGCCCTAAAAACAGGATGCCTTGGAGAGGAATGCAGGAAGGTGAAGAAAGAGGTTCTGGTTGGGATGCTGCTGAAGGCGGGCTTCATCGCCGCTGGGGGGACCAAGCACGAAAAGTTCCGCCGCGGGACGGCCACGGTGATGGTCCCGAGGCACACGGAAATCGGCGAGCGCCTGGCGCGGAAGATCCTGAAGGATGCTGGAATACAGGGAGATTCGGAAAAATGAAACTGACCTACTACGCGCTTTGCTACCACTATCCCGAAGAGCCCCATCCGTTCGTCGGCAACATCCCCGACCTCTCGGTCACGACCGAGGGGGACAGCGTCGAGGATCTGCAGGCCATGCTCCAGGACGCGGCGCTGGGCATCCTGCCCGACCGCCTGCGGGAGGGACACGGCACCCCGCCTGCGGCCACTCCCGTCGAGGAAGTGCTGGCTAAGGCCGACGCCGACCTCGGCAAGGTCGCCTTCATCCTGCCAGTGACGGTGTTCACCCGCCCCCGCACCCGAAACATCGCGGTGTCCGTCCCTGAGGACGCGCTCGCCGCCATCGACGAATATTGCGGGGCCTCTGGCATCTCCCGATCCGCCCTGCTGGTGGACGGCGCGCTGGCCGCCATGGCGCGCGGCCGCGCCTCCGTCGGCTGAACTGCCCCTGCGTCCCTGCATCCTTTCCGCGATGGTGGACATCGACATGCAGCCCGACGTCCTGCAGCGTGTCCAGCGCGCGATCAAGACCACCAAGTGACGCCCCTCCGTCCCGTCGCTTTTCCAATACCCGCGCCGCGAATGGCGCAAAAATGACACGACCATGAAGAACCACGCAGAGTTTGAAGAGAACCAGATCTATTTCATCGACAGCGACCAGCTGCCGCCCGCCGCCCTGGAGCGCAAGCACCGCCTGGAGACCGATCCCTCCAGCCGCACCGACATCATGGCCTATCTCCCCGACCAGGAGATCATCCACTCCGATGTCAAGGACCGCCTGCTCGCCGCGATGGACGCCTACGACCCCGCCGCCTTCACCGAGGCCGACGTCCGCCGCGCGCTCGCCTCCGAGCGCTGCTCGGTCGCGGACTTCCAGGCGCTGCTCTCCCCCGCGGCCGCGCCCTTCCTGGAGCGGATGGCGCGCCGCGCCGAACTGGAGACCCAGCGGCATTTCGGCAACACCGTCTATCTCTTCACCCCGCTCTACATCGCAAACTACTGCCAGAACTACTGCGTCTACTGCGGCTTCAACTGCTACAACCACATTGCCCGCCGCAAACTCTCCCCCGCCGAAATCGAACACGAGATGAAGGTCATCGCCGACTCGGGCATGGAGGAGGTCCTCATCCTCACTGGCGAAAGCCGCCTCCAGTCCGACCTCCACTACATCGGCGACGCCATCCAGACCGCACGCAAATACTTCCGCAACATCGGCATCGAAATCTACCCCGTCAACACCGACGAATACCGCTTCCTCCACGAATGCGGATGCGACTACGTCACCGTCTTCCAGGAGACCTACGACCGCGTCCAGTTCGAGCAGCTCCACCTCATGGGGCGCAAGCGCGTCTGGCCCTACCGCTTCGACGCCCAGGAACGCGCCCTCATCGCGGGCATGCGCGGCGCGGGCTTCTCCGCCCTCCTCGGCCTCAGCGACTGGCACAAGGACGCATTCGCCTCCGCCTACCACGTCTATCTCCTCAACCGAAAATACCCACACGCCGAACTCAGCCTCAGCTGCCCGCGCCTCCGCCCCATCGTCAACAACGACCGCATCAACCCCCGCGACGTCGGCGAACGCGAACTCTGCCAGATCCTCTGCGCCTACCGAATCTTCCTCCCATTCGTCGGAATCACCGTCTCCTCCCGCGAATCCGCATCCTTCCGAAACGGCATCGCCAAAATCTGCGCCACCAAGATCTCCGCAGGAGTCTCCACGGGCATCGGCGACCACGAGGCAAAATACACGGGCACCGAGGAAAAGGACACGGGCGACGAGCAGTTCGAAATCCAGGACGGACGCTCCATCACCACCATGTACGCCGACATGCAGCGCGGTGGACTCCAGCCCGTCCTCAACGACTACCTCTATCTGTAAAAAACACACACCGTCGCCTCTGCTGTATTTGGCTGGGGACTGTAGCGGTTGCTTGACATTCCAGCAAGATGGATTACATTAGAATTAACGTTAATTCAGAGATGCTCTTGCGGGCAGAGCGATTCAGGAAAGAAAAGAGATGCCAGTCACGTTGAAGACAATTGCGAGGGAGGCGGGGGTGTCGGCGATGGCGGTGTCGTCGGTGTTGAACCGCCGTGGGGCGACGCGGGTGTCGGAGGCGACTCGGGAGCGGATTCTGGAAGCGGCGCGCCGCCTGGAGTATCGTCCGAATCTGGGGGCGCGCGGGCTTCGGCGCCAGCGAACGAATCTGTTCGGCGTGCTGGTGTGGCGGTTGTCGGATCCGCTGACGGGGGGTATGCTGTCGGGGATCGACGAGGCGCTGTCGGGGACGGGTTTCGGGATTCTGGCGGCCTCGTATTCGTCGCTGGAGATGCTGACGGAGAAGGTGAATTTGATGCTGGCGCGGAATGTGGATGCGGTCGTCCTGCCTGGCGAGCGGCATCCAGAGTATCTGGCGGAGTTTGCGCGGCTGACGCAGGGGCGTCCTGCGCTGTGCATGGGGTCGATGGCGCCCGAATGCGGCCTGCCGTGGGTGTCGACGGACAAGACGAAGGCGGCGGAACTGGCCTTCGGGCACCTGCACGGTCTGGGCCATCGCCGCTGGCTGCTGCTGAGCGAGCGCCCTGGTTTCACCGCGGTGCTGGCGGCGCTGGCGGAGGCCGCGGGCGACCAGGTGCTCTGGCTACGCCAGGCGAGCGGCAGCCAGGAGCAGGGCATCGCCATCGGCAAGGCGCTGGCCGCCAACCAATACAATGCGACGGCCGTGGTCGCGTACAACGACGAGAACGCCGCGGGCGTGATACGCGGGCTGCTGCTGGGCGGCCGCAAGGTGCCGCAGGAGTTTTCGGTGCTGGGCTACAACAATACCGACTTTGCGCGTCTCTCCACCCCGTCCCTCACCACCATCGAGAACCCTGGCCCCGAGATCGGGCGGCAGGCCGTTCGCGTCCTGCAGCAGATGCTGTCGGGGCAGAAGGCCCCCAGCCTCACGACCGTCCCGCCGCGCCTGATCCAGCGGGAAAGCACTGGAATCGCCCCATAACCCCAGGAAGACACCATGAAACACCTCCATCGCGGCCTCTTCACCCTGATTGAACTGCTGGTCGTCATCGCCATCATCGCGATTCTCGCGAGCATGCTGCTGCCCGCGTTGAGCAAGGCGCGTGAGAAGGCCAAGGGCATCAAATGCCTCGGCAATCTGAAGCAGCTCGGCACTGGAAACGCCCTCTACCGCGACGACAACCACGGCTTCTACGTGCCGAACGCGGTGCCGATCACCACGGACTACATCAAGTGGCCGACGCTGCTCTTCCCCTACGTCTCGTCCAACGATTCGAACGCCCAGTATCTTGGCCGGAACAGTGCCTACATCTGCCCCTCCGTCCACCTCGCCGCGCACGTGAAAATCACCTACGTGTCTTATGGCGGCAACCGCTACGGCATGGGGAATGGCAAGAACCCCAGCGCGACGCAGGGCAACGGCTACGTCCTGGATCCGCCCAGCCCTGCCTCCCAGACGCTGCAATATGTCGGCTTCGGCTCCGACAAATATCCATCTGGCTTCTTCCTCGGCTACTGGGTGGCCGCCCCATTCAACTACTTCTTTCGACACAGCGGCCTCGCCAGCGTGCTCTTCTGCGACGGGCACGTGGAGGCCATGGACAGGCGCAAACTGCAGGACAGCAGCACCAGCCTCACCGATGACAGCGCGCCATGGTTCGGCAGCAACTCGGTCATCATCAAGCAACGGTATCCATGACGCGGTTGTTTCCCATCGTGCTCCTGGCGGCGGCGCTGTCCTGGTGCGCCACGCCATTCGCCGTGCGCTTCGCGCCGGAACTGGCCATCGACGCCAACGGCGGCGTGCTTTTGGAGCGCGAGGCGCTTACCCTCGACGGAAAGCCGCTGCCGCTGGCCCAGCAGACCGCGACGACCGCCGAGGCGGACGGGCGCCGCGTGCGCAACGACTTCGGCGAGGCGCGGGGGGTGCGCTTTCGGCGCGAGGTCTCCGCCGCGCCAGACGGGGGTGCGGTCGAATTGGCGGTGCAGTTCGCGCTGCCGTCGATGTCAGAGAGCACGCCAGTACGCCGCGTCACCTACGAACTGTGGCTGCCGCTGGCGCGGCTGCGGGGGGCGGCGTGGCAGGCGCGCGTCGGGCGGGCGCGGAAACTGGCGCGCAAGGAAGGCGTCATCGACGGCAAAGGGCAGGGGCAGTTGGCGGGCGAGCCGACCCGCCAGATCGCGCTGCAACTGGCGGATGGCGCACGCGTGGTCATCGACGGCAATCCCAAGGGCGTCAA
>JAEEXV010000225.1 GCA_016287975.1 Lentisphaeria bacterium
CGCGGGCTCCATGCCGTTGCAGCCAATCACCACGATCGGGAAATCCTCATTCTGCATCGTCATTCCAACTCCATCCTTTCGCCATTCGTCTCGTACAGCGCGACCTCGACGGCGGTGCCCTGCCCCGCCCATCCCTGCAGCACCTCCTCCGCGCGCGCCTTCACCAAGCGCAAAGCCGCCCGCCACTCCGACGGCGCCACGCGCGCCTGCAGTTCGCCCATGGTCGCGGCGCCCGCGACGGGCAGGTCGCAGCCGAACTCCGCCAGCCGCCCCAGATCCATCTTCGCCGCATGGGCGTGCGTGTAGCGCTCGCCGCAGGCGTACTTGAAGAGTTTCCCTGGCATGCAGGCGACGACCAGCCTCGGTATTCCCGCCTGCGCCGCCGCCGTCACCGCCAGGTAGATGAAGTCCGCGATGCTGACGCGCGCCTCGGGCGGAATCTCGGGGAAGTCCCGCGCGACCGCGGCCGCCGTGCGGCCGCCTGTCACCAGTGCCGCGACGCGCCCGCCCGAGGCCCCGATGCTCCTGAGCTGCACCTGGATGGTCGCGCCGTAGGCGACGTTCGAGTACGGATGCACGATGCCGCTCGTCCCCAGGATCGAGATGCCGCCGACGATGCCCAGCGCTGGATTCAGCGTCTTCGCCGCCGTCTCCGCGCCGCCCGCCACCGAGACCACCGCAAGCCATCGCCCAAGGCAGCCCGCCGCCGCGAGATTCTCCGCCATCATCCGCCTCGGCACAGGGTTGATCGCCGCCTTGCCGACTGGAACCGCCAGGCCTGGGCGCGTGACCCGCCCGACGCCATCCCCGCCGCGCACCAACAGTTCCAGTCCGTCCGCGCACTCCTCGTAGTCCGCCGTCTCGGCCTCCCCCGCATTTGGCGACAGATCCACCCGAACCGGAAGTCCCGTCGTGACATCGGGGTCGTCGCCGCCGTCCTTCACGACGACCGCCCAGCCCACGCCCGCCTCGAGCACTGGCACCCGCAGCACGCCGCCACTCGGCAGCCGCAGCACCACGGAATCCGCTAAGCCGCGAAACGCCGCGACCGCCGCCGCCGCCGCGCAACTGCCCGTCGAATAGCCCTCCCGCAATGGCGTCCCGCCGCGCTTCATCTCAGCCGCTCTCCATGATGCCGTGCAGCGTCGCCACCGCATAGGTGCTGCCGCCCAGGCGGCCGTTCATCCGTATCCACGGCGCCGCCACCCCGTCGAGCAGCCGTTTGGATTCGACGACATTGACAAAGCCCACTGGCATGCCGACGATCAGCGCTGGCCGCACGCCCTCCTCGATGCAGAGCCGCGCGACGCCAGCCAGCGCCAGCGGCGCGTTGCCGCACAGGAAAATCGCGTCCTCGAAGTCCGCGCGGTGCAGTTCGACCGCCGCGAGCGCACGCGTGATGCCGCGCGCCTTCGCCAGCGCCGCGACCTCCGCATCCGCGACGGGGCACAGAATGCCCTCACGGGTGTAATCGGCGTGGAAGCGCTGCAGTTTCGGAATCGACAGCCCCGCCTTGATCATGTTCGAATCGGTGTAGATTCGGCAGCCGCGCCGCAGCGCCGCAAGTCCCGCCTCGACCGCGCCAGGCGTGAACTCGAGCTGCTCCAGCACCGCGAAGTTCGCGCCAGTGTGCACCAGCCGCCGCGCGACCCGCCACTCCGACTCCCCGAAACGCGCCCGCAGCGACGGCGGCGTCTCCGCCTCGATGCGCCGAAAACTCTCCGCCTCGATGCCCGAACCAGGCAGATCCCAGATGATGTGGGAAAAATCCATGAATCTTGAATCCTGAATCTTGAACCGAACTTGAATCCTGAATCTTGAGCCACCCTGAATCTTGAATCCTGATTCTTGACGGCGAATCCTGAATCTTGAACCGAACTTGAATCCTGAATCTTGAACCGAACTTGAATCCTGAATCTTGAGCCACCCTGAATCTTGAATCCTGAATTTTGACGGCGAATCCTGAATCTTGACGGCGGATCTGGAATCTTGAGCCTTTCAGTAATCCAGCCCCTGGCGGGCGGGGATGCCCTGGCGGAAGGGGTGCTTCACCTCTGCGATCTCCGAGACGAGATCCGCCGCCGCAATCAGTTCAGGCGGCGCGCCCCGCCCCGTCACGACCACGTTCAGACCAGGCCGCCGCGACCGCAACGCCTCCACGACCTCGGCGGTCAGCAGAAAACCATGGTGGAGCGCGTTGTTCAACTCGTCCAGCACCAGCAGTTCGCCAGGGAATTCGCGCAGCAGCCGCGCCGCCTTCGCCCAGCCCGCGCGCGCCAGCCCCGCGTGGTCGCCTGGACGGCTCGTCAGCCCCAGCCCGCAGCACTCCCAGAGCACCTCGGGACAGCGCTCGCGCACAAAGCGCAGTTCGCCCGTCTCGCGCTCGGCGCTCTTCATGAACTGCAGCACCGCGACGCGCCACCCCCAGCCCAACGCGCGCAGGACCGTCCCCAGCGCGGCGCTGGTCTTGCCCTTGCCGTCCCCCGTGAAGACATACAGCAGCCCCTGGTTCACAGTCCCATCCTCCGATAAAGCGCCTTGAGGTCGACGCGCGAGCGCACGTGGTCGGCGAGGCGGTCGAGCGCGGCCTCGAAGCCGTAGCGCGTGCCAGGCTCGATCGGCGTCCAGCCCCGCCGCGCGCGCAGGCGGTTCAGGAAGAGGCGGCGGAAGCGGTCGTCGTCGAAGACTCCGTGCAGATAGGTCGCGAAGAGCCCATCCCGCTCGTAGCCGATCTCCCGCCCGTCCGCCGAGCGATGCACCGCGATCCCCGGGACCTCCTCCAGCAGCCGACTCTCACCATGGTGGATCTCGTAGCCGAAAAAGCCCCCCGCCGCCGTCCGCCGCACCGTCTTGCGCGGGCGCATCACGGTCTCCATCGGCAGTTCGCCAAGGCATTCCGTGACCGTCCCTGGTGGCGACTCGATCCCCAGCGGATCCGCGACCCGCCGCCCCAGCAACTGCAGCCCGCCGCAGATGCCGATGCGGTAGGCGCGCGAGGCGTGGATCGCCTCCGCCAACCCGCCTTCCTTCAGCGCACGCCAGTCCGCCGCGGTGTTCTTGCTGCCTGGAAGGAGAATCGCGTCTGGCTCGCCGAGTTCCGCCGCGCCCCGCACCGCCCGCAGCCGCACATCTGGCTCGGCGGCCAGCGGCGCGAAATCGGTGAAGTTGGCGATGTGACCCAGCACGACCACCGCGACATCAAGGCACGGCCCCGTCTTCGCGGCCTCGCCCGCGAAACCCGACGCGAAGCCGACCGAATCCTCCTCGGGCAGCCCCAAATCAGGCTGCCAGTCGATGACGCCGACCACGGGCTTCCCCGTCATGCGCACGACGTATTCGTGCGCATCCGCCAGCAACGACGCGTCCCCGCGGAACTTGTTGACGAGGAAGCCATACAGCAGTTCGCGCTCCCACGGCTCAAAAGTCGCGTAGGTGCCGATGAACGAGGCATAGACGCCGCCACGGTCGATGTCCCCCGCCAGCAGCACCGCCGCCTCCGCATGGCGCGCCATGCGCATGTTGACGATGTCGGAGGCCTTGAGGTTGACCTCGCCAGGACTGCCAGCCCCCTCCAGTACCACGCAGTCGTGCTCCGCCGACAGCGAATCATACGCCGCGGCCACCTGCGCCCACAGTTCCCGCTTGCGCGCGAAGTAGTCGCGCACGCGGTAGTTGCCGATGGGACGCCCCAGCACGATCACCTGGCTGCCCAAATCGCTGTTCGGCTTCAGCAGCACGGGGTTCATGCGCACATCCGCATCCAGACGGCACGCCGCCGCCTGCACCGCCTGCGCACGCCCGATCTCGCCGCCGTCTGGCGTCACCGCCGAGTTCAGCGCCATGTTCTGCGCCTTGAAGGGCGCCACCGAATAGCCATCCTGCAATAGAATCCTGCAGAACGCCGCGCACAGCACGCTCTTGCCCGCATTCGAGCAGGTCCCCTGCACCATCAGCGCAGGCGTGCGACGCGCACGCAAGGGAGAATGAGATATTCGCGGAGATTCCGGAGATTCCGGAGTTTCCGGCTGTTCCGGAGTTTCCGGAGATTCCGGAGATTCCGGAGATTCCGGCTGTTCCGGAGTTTCCGGCTGTTCCGGCGCCAGAATCTCCCGCAGGGCCTCCAGCAGCCGCGCATTCTCTTCGCGACGGCGCACCGCGATCCGCACAAATGGCCGTCCCAGGCCTGGATAGTCCGCGCAGTCCCGCACCGCGATGCGGCGCCGCGCCAAATCCGCCACGATCTCCCTCGGCGGCTTCACCAGCAGGTAGTTCGCCGCCGAAGGATAGACCACCAGCGGCAGCCGCTCCAGTCCGCGCCGCAGTTCCTCGCGCAGTTCCGCGACCGCCGCCGTCTCCCGCGGCGGCTGCCGCAGAAGCCACTCCGCCGCGCGCGCCGCGACCGTCCCCACGCTCCACGGCACCTGCCGCTCCCGCATCCGCCTTACGACGGCGGGCGACGCCACGATGTACCCCAGCCGAAGCCCCGCGATGGCGTGGATCTTGGTCATCGAGCGCAGCACCGCCGCATTCGTGGGGAGCGGGTGCGAGAGCAGCGTCTCGCCGCTGAAGTCCGCGAAGGCCTCGTCGACCAGGAACTGCACCTTCGGATGCGCGACGATGCACGCCCGCAATTCCGCCGCCGACACGGCGCCGCCCGTCGGATTGTTCGGATTGCCCAGAATCACCAGATCCCCCGCCTGCGCGCCGCGCGTCAGCCGCGCCAGATCCATGCGGAAGCCCTCCGCCTCGCGCAGACGGCGCGTCCGCACCGCCAGCCCGTTCTGGCGGCAGCAGGCGGCGTATTCAAGATAGCATGGCGCCGCCAGCAGCGCGCGGCGGCAGCCGCAGCAGCGCACAAACAGTTCCAGCAGTTCGCTGGAGCCGTTCCCGAAGAGGATCCGCGTGGCCGCAATCCCCCAGCGCTCCCCCGCCAGCGCCGACAGCCTTTCCGCGTGCGCCTCGGGATACGGCCCGACCTCCTCCAGCGCCCGAAACAGCACAGGAAACAGCCCCTCCGACATCCCGTCAGGATGCAGATTCACGCTGAAGTCCAGCATTTCCTCGGGACGGCAGCCCCCCAGCCGCGCCAGTTCGTCCAACTGTCCGCCATGTCGAATCATCGCGCCGCCTCCACGGGAATGCAGTACCATCGGCCGCCAGGCGTCCGCCCCACCTCGCACTCCACGCCGAAGACCGCGCGCAGCGTCTCGGGCGTCAGCGTCTCCGACGGCGCGCCGCAGGCGTGCACTCGCCCGCCGCGCAGCAGCACGAGCCGATCCGCGCACAGCGCCGCCAACTGCATGTCGTGCAGCGCCAGTATGACCGCCGTGCGCCGTTCCGCGCACAGCCGCCGCACGATCGCCGCGATTTCAAGCTGGCAGCGCACATCGAGGTAGGTCGTCGGCTCGTCCAGCAGCAGCGTCTGCGGCTCCTGGGCGAGGGTCATTGCCAGCCAGGCCCGCTGGCATTCGCCGCCCGAGAGCGTGCCGAGGCGCCGTTCCCGCAGCTCCCCGAGGCGCGTCCACTCCAGCGCGCGGGCGATGGCGGCCTGCCCCGCCGCGTCCCCGCCGCCCAGCAGCCCGCCGTGCGGAAAACGCCCGTAGCCGACCAGTTCCCCGACGGTCAGATCCTCCGCCGCCTGGTGCGACTGCGGCAGGAACGCCAGCCGCCGCGCGAGTTCGCGCGCGCCCAGCCCGCGCAGTTCCCGTCCATCCAGCAGCGCGACGCCCCCGAAGGGCTTCAGTTGCCTTGCCATCAGCCGCAGCAAAGTCGATTTTCCGCAGCCGTTGGGCCCCAGCAGAGCGAGCGCCTCCCCTGGCGCCACCGTGAAGGATACGCCGTCGAGCACCATCCGCGCGCCGTAGCCGCCGATCAATTCACGCGCCTCCAGCCTCATGCGCCCCTCCTTCGCCGCAGCAGCCACAGGAAGAACGGCGGCCCCAGCAGCGACATCACCATCCCGACTGGCAGTTCGGCGGGTTCGCGCAGCACCCGCCCGACCGTGTCCCCCGCCACCACGAGGAACGCCCCGAAGAGCGCCGCGCCAGGCAGCAGCCAGCGGTGGTCGGGGCCCAGGGCCAGCCGCACCAGATGCGGCGCGAGCAGCCCCACGAAGCCCAGCAGGCCTGCGACGCTCACCGCCGCCCCCGCCAGCAGCGCCGCCGTCGCAAGCATCAAAAATCGGCACCACTCGACGCGCAGGCCGAGGCCCGCGGCCGCCTCGTCCCCCAGCGCAAGCACGTTCAGGCGCCCGCCCAGCCCCATCGACAGCAGCAGCCCCGCCGCCATGTACCATCCCACTTGCCGCAACTGCGGCCAGCCGCGCGCCGAAAGCGAGCCGATGGAGAAGTCCAGGATGCCGCCCGCCTTTTCCGCATGGTAGAGCAGGATCGCCCCCGAGATGGCGCCCAGCATCGCCGCGATCGCGACGCCCGAGAGGATCAGCCGCGCGGGCGACGCGCCGCCGCGCCACGCGAGCGCATAGACCGCGAGCGCCGTCGCGAGCGCTCCCGCGAAGGCGACTGGCACCTGGAGCCAGCCGAAATGCGGCAGCGCCAGATTCACGACCACGACCGCCAGCCCCGCGCCCGAGGAGACCCCGATGATGCCTGGCGACGCCAGCGGATTGCGCATCACGCCCTGCAGGAGCGTCCCCGCGACGGCGAGGCTCGCCCCCGTCAGCGCGCCCAGCAGCACCCTCGGCAGACGGATGTTCCACAGGATCTGGTAGGCGATCTCCGTCTCGTCCGCGCGCCACAGGATTCGGAGAATGTCCACGCATCCCGTCTTCAGTGCGCCGAGGCGCAGGCTCGCCAGCAGCGCCGCCGCCAGCAGCACCGCCAGGGCGGCGAGCGCCAGGGCGCGGGTCATCCTGTGGGTTCCGCCGCCCTGCGCCATCAGAATCCCCCCTTCGGATGGAGAAGCCGCGCCAATTGACGAAAGGCCCTCGGATACTCTGGGCCTGGCATATAGAGGAAGAGTTCTGGCGGCAGGAAATGCACGCGGCCGTCGCGCGCCGCCTTCATCGCCTTCCACGCGGGCTGCGCCATGAACTCCTGCTCGAACTTCCTGCGCAGCCCCGCCGCGTCCCCCATCGTCACCACGAAAATGACCTCGGGATTCTCCAGCAGCAACTGCTCGTAGCTGAAGCGCACCCGCAGCGGCCCTTTTCCGCGCACGACATTCTCCGCGCCCAGCATCGCCGCCATGAGGCCCGTGCTGGTCTGCGGCGACTCCAGCGTGAAGCCGCTTGCCGCCGCGAAGACAATCGCGCACTTCGGGCGCCCCAGCCGCCGCGATTTTGCGCACACGGCCTCGACCTCCTGCTCCACGCGCTTCAGCGCCGCGAGCCGCGGTTCGCCTCCGCCCGTCAGCCGAATGAAGAGCCGCGCCAGTTCGCGGAAGTCATCGTAGTGGTCGTATTTGAGGCATGCCGCCGCCACCCCCATCGAGCGCAGCTGCTCCGCCAGCGCCCGATGCCGCGCGTATTTCACGACCAGCAGCACCAGATCTGGACGAAGCGCCACGATCCGCTCCGCGTTCGGCACAATCGGCGTCCCCGTCGAGGGGAGGTCCCGCATCGACGCTGGAAGCGCCTGCTTCGCGGGCACCGTCGGCGCTCCGACCGCCCTGCCTCCCGCGAAGTCCCACAGCACCGCCAGCGACGCATACGCGGGCACCACACGTCTCGCCCCTGTCGGCAGCGCCACCTCCGTGCCGTCCGCCTGCCGATAGCGCACCGCCTCCCCACCCCACAGCGCCAGCGCCATCAGACAACCGATGATCATGCCTACCCTGCTTTCGCGCATCGCTTCCCTATGCCAGTTTCATGATTCAAGGGCCACTCAAGATTCAGGATTCAAGATTCAAGACCCGCCAGTCAAGATTCAGGATTCAAGATTCAAAGGCGAGTCAAGATTCAAGATTCAAGATTCAAGACCCGCCAGTCAAGATTCAGGATTCAAGATTCAAAGGCGAGTCAAGATTCAAGATTCAAGATTCAAAGGCGAGTCAAGATTCAAGTCCCGCCAAGATTCAAAGCCGCCCTAGAAAGGATTCGATCTCGCCAGCGTGTCGTAGCAGGTATGGTCGGGATTGTGGGTCCCGTTGGGCGAGAAGACCGTCCCCACCCAGGTCGCGCCGAGCGGACCGTGGAAGTATTTGGCGCCTGTCTCGCGCGCGGAGGACGGCGTGGCCTCCGCGTGGCCGTCGGCCCACGCGATGTTCGCGCGCCCGCCGTGGCGGAAGTGCATGTAGGTGTAGGAATCGGGCCCGTAGATGCGGTCGATGCAGAAAAGCTTGTCGGGATCCTTCGAACGCATGCCGCCCGCGTCCACCGAATCCGCGAACATGATCAACTGCGCCGCCTGGCGCACCTGCACATCCTTCGCCGAGGTGCCGTATTCATCGGACTCCGCCGTGCTCTTGCTCTTGCCGCGCGCCTGGATGGAGAGATACCCCGTGCTCCCGACGCCGCTCGCGTTGTAGCCGTAGCACCCGCCGTTCCCGTCGTCGTAGTCCACCAGATGCGCGGTCGTGTTGCACACCAGCACGCGCCGCCCGCCGCCGAGGTAGGCGGACAGATAGCCACCCTCGTTGAACTTCACCACGCCCTTCGCCGTGCACTCGCCCCACCATTGCATATACGGATAGCCAGGGGCGCTCCGCCCCGAATAACGCGCATACGGCGCGTAGAAGCCGTCGTGGTCCTGCGTGTAGAGCACATTCGCCAGGCCCAGCTGGCGCAGATTCCCCATGCAGTGGATCGCCTGCCCCTTCGCCCGCGCCTTCCCCAGCGCAGGCAGCAGCATCGACGCCAAAATCGCGATGATCGCAATGACTACAAGCAGTTCAATCAGAGTGAAGACTCTACGGTTCATGGGTTGCTCCTCCTGTGTCGATCGCACAGATGGTTTCTGGGCTGTGGTTGCACCGAGGACGATAGGCTCTGGCTCGCGGATTCCTCCGCACACAGTTGCGGGACAGTTCCCGATTCGCACGGGATTCACCATGACAAATCCTCGGGGATTTGAGACAATGCGCATACTATAATATCCGCCCGCCGACCCGCCCGTACATCGTCCGACGCCACCTTCGTCCCAAAAATTCATGACAATGCGCCTTTTCTCCATGTGCAATCCGCGCCCGAATGACCATATTAAAGACAAGGGGAAAACACCACTTTTGATCGGGAGCATTCATCACAATGGCGAACTTTGGCATCATCGGATGCGGGCGCATGGGCAAGAACCACGCCAAGGGCATCAGCGGCGGCACGGACGGGAAGGTCGTCGCGGTCTACGACATCACCCCCGAGGCCGCCGCCTTCATGCGGGAGACCTACGGCGCCGAGGTCATGGACAGCGCCGAGGCACTCGCCGCCAATCCGAAGGTGGACTGCGTGATCGTGACCAGCCCCACCTACTGCCACCTGGAAGGCGTGAGGGCGGCCGTCCAGGCCCGCAAGCATGTCTTCTGCGAGAAGCCCGTCGACCGCACGTGGGAGGCGGCGCTGGAGATCGAGCGGCTGGTCCAGGGCTACGACAAACTCTTCACCATCGGCTTCGTCCGCCGCTACCTCCCCAAGACGCGCCGTCTGAAGGCCCTGCTGGACGAGGAGTTCCTCGGGCGCATCCGCTTCTGCAACGTGGACCTGCCCTTCGGCGCCTTCAAGCGCGTGTACGGCGACTGGTTCGCCGACTTCGACAAGAGCGGCGGCGTCTGCCTCGACATGCTCGCGCACCACATCGACCTGTGCAACTGGTTCTTCGGCACCCCCGCCCGCATCTACGCCGACGGCATGTTGCTCGACCAGACGCAGGAGATCCCCTCCGACCATGTCGCCGCCGTCGTCACCTACGAAAACGGCGTCACCTGCAACCTGATGTGCAACTGGCAGCACTTCGGCCGCAGCGGCGAGATGATGGAGATCTACGGCGAAAAGGGCGCCCTCGCCATGGATGGAACCAATGACCTGACCTACTACCCCCTCGGCGGCGAGAAGCAGGTCTTCACCATGGAGACGATCCGCCACTCGCTCGGCGAGCAGAATGTCAATGTCGCCAGCGGCTACCAACTGGAGATGCAGGAACTCAACGCCGCCCTCGACGGCAAGACCGCCCTCCCCAAGCCCTCCATCCAGGACGCCATGAACAGCCTGAAGGTCGGCCTCAAGATGATCGACTCCATCCGCTCCAAGCGCGTCGAACTCTGGTAGAAGGAGACTGGCCATTATGCTGAGAATCGGATTCATCGACCTCTTTATCGACGAATGGCACGCCGACCGCTATCCCGCCTGGTTCAGGGATGCGCCGCGCGCGAAGGAGTTCACCCTGGGACATGCCTGGGAGGAGAAGCCCCTGGAGGGACGCATGCCTTTGGAGCAGTGGTGCGCCCGCTACGGCATGACCCCTGCCGCCTCCATCGCGGAGGTCGTCGAGAACTCCGACGCGATCTGCGTGCTCGCCCCCGCCAACCCCGAGGAGCATGAACGCCTGGCCTCGCTCGCCCTCGAAAGCGGCAAGCCCCTCTACATCGACAAGCCCTTCGCGCCCGACCTCGCCACCGCCCGCCGCATCTTCGACAAGGCGCGGCGGCACCACACCCCGCTCATGTCCTCCTCCGCCCTGCGCTATGGGCGCGAACTCCGCGACGCCGCCCGACGCGAGTTCGCCACCGAACGCCCGACCTTCATCGCCACCACCGGCGGCGGCCGCTCCTTCGAGGAATACGGCATCCACCAGCTCGAAATGGTCGTCTCACAGCTCGGCATCGGCGCCGACGCCGTCCGCTGCACCCATTGCGCCGACGGCGTGCAGGCCTATGAGATCCGCTACCGCGACGGCAGACGCCATGCGCGCCTGAACTACCATCCGCGCTTCTCCATGGGTTTCTCCCTCGCGGGCCCCGCTGGCGGCGCCACCTCGGCCAACGGCACCGACATGTTCCCCGCCCTCCTCGCCGACATGATGGACTTCTTCGCCACTGGCGTCTCCCCCATCCCCGAGGCGGAGACCCTCGAAATCGTCGCCCTCCTCGAAGCCGCCGTCAAATCCCGCGCCAGCCGCGACTGGGAAGCCATCCCCTGACGGGCGCGGCATTCCGTCCCCCGACCATGTACACCGACATCCACGTCCACAACACCTCCCCTGAAGTCGTCGCGCGCATCATCGGGGAGTGCGCGCCTTTCGGCGTCACGCGATTTCTCTTTCTGGGCGATGTCGTCCGATACGGGGCCACGCCCGACGAGGCGCAGGTACGCCAGGCGAACGACGACACCCTCGCGGCGCTGCGGCGCCACCCAGAGTGCGCCCGCGGCCTGTGCTATCTGAATCCGCTGCTGCCGCAGGAGTTCCTGCGCGCCGAGATGGCGCGCTGCCTCGACTGCCCGCGGATCGCGGGCGTCAAGCTCTGGATCGCCGTCCCCTGCCGTGACCGCCGCCTGGATCCCATCCTGGAGGAACTGGAGAGGCGCGGAAAAATCCTGCTGCACCACATCTTCGACAAGACGGTGAACCAGTGTCCAGGCGAATCCCGCCCAGGCGACATCGCGGAACTGGCGCGCCGCTGGCCGCGCGTGCGCATGGTCATGGCGCATCTGGGCGGCATCCGCAAGCGCGGCGTCGAAGCCGTCGCCGACCTCCCCAATGTCTCCGTCGACACCTCTGGCTCGCAGCCCGAGGACGGCCTCGTCGAATACGCCGTCCGCCGCCTCGGCGCGGGCCGCGTCCTCTACGGCACCGACCTGCCCTATCGCGACCCGGCCGCCCAGATCGCCCGCGTCACCGACGCCGACATCTCCCGCGCCGACCAGGAGCGCATCCTCGGGGGGAATGCCCGCGAACTGCTCGACTGGCCTTGAACGGCTTTCGATTTTGCCTCCGTGCACCACTGACTATGCCGACCATGCCGACAGACTGACCATGCCGACCATGCCGGCTCGGCGCATGATCGCGGGCGGCGCAAATATAGCTCCCCGTGCTTCAGGCGGATTGGCCGGCCGCGCAGGAGCGCGGCCCTCCCGCCGCCAAAGCGGCCCGCGTGCCATGTGCGGCCGGTCCGGTGCCGGCGGCGAAAAGCCGCCGGAGATAGCCACCCCGGCGCATGATCGCGCGCGGCTTTTCGCCGCGCGCACACGACGGGCGGCGCAAATATAGCCCCCCGCGCTCCCGGCGGATTGGCCGGCCGCGCAGCAGCGCGCCCCTCCCGCCGCCAAAGCGGCCCGCGCGCGCCATGTGCGGCCGGTCCGGTGCCGGCTGC
>JAEEXV010000226.1 GCA_016287975.1 Lentisphaeria bacterium
AGCCGTGCTCTCGCGCGCTCGGGGGAACCGGGTCCACACGCCGGGCGCGCGCCCGCGGACACGCTGGGGAACGATCGCGGGTGTGCGCGGAGATGGGCGGGGGAATCGGAGCCAGCCGCCAAGCCCCATTTCCCCCGCCTGTGCGCAACCTCCGCTGTTTTCGCGCCGCCTGTGCCGCACACCATCCCCCGCGGTGCTGTGCCGCCGCATTCTGCGGCGGAAGCGGGGTCGCGGGGCTCCGCGGTGCTGTGCCGCCGAATTCTTGCGGCGGAAGCGGGGTTGCGGGGCTAACGTTTGACGCCGAGGGTCTTGGCGATGCCGTCGCAGGTGAGCAGCCAGCAGCGGGCGTCGCCGAGATGTCCGTCGGCGAGGGTGCCGTTGCGTCGGAACTCGTCTTCGAGGGTGCCGTAGAAGGCGTTGCGCGGGACGCAGTGGCGGTGGAGGGAGTAGGGGAGGACGTTGCCGTCGTAGTCGACGATCTCCAACTGCTGCGGGACGGGGTTGACCATTTCGGTGTGGCCAGTCCATTCGTCGACGCCGTGGCAGAAGGTGTTGCAGGAGACGCCAGGCGTGCCGATGAAGAGGATTTTGGCATGGCGCTCCAGCAGTCTCCACCACGGCGAGCCCTTCGGGGCGGGGGTGTCGCTGTGCTCGTGCCCCGCCGTGAAGGCGCGCGCGTCGTGTCCGTAGGCGGCGACGGAGTGGGTCGGGTGCAGCGAGCGGACGACGCCCGTGCGCTGCCAGAAGAGCTGCGGGAGGATGCCGCAGGTGGTGGGGGTGGCGCGGACGTCGAAGCGCGGGTGGTCGGCGTTGACGGCGGCGTAGGTGAGGGTGGGCATCACGAAGAGACCGCGCGGGCCGAGGTACTCCATGAAGGCGTCGAGCACCGTGTCGGCTCCGCCCTCGACGGGGCCGATGCTCTTCATCGACGAATGCACCAGCAGCGTGTCTTCGGGCACGATGCCCATCGCCGCCAAATCGGATTGCAGGGATTGCTTGGTGTACATGGGAAAGGGCGGGGCACGGGCGGCCGAACTTTTCGGGGCGGGGGATTTTTGGTGGCTGCTGCCTTCAGCCACGCACGCAAACGACGGGGGGCTGACGCCCCCCGCACCCCCCGGTTCGCCAAGCGTGGGCGAGGCGGCGGGTTTTACCGCGGTTGCAGCATTGCCTGAGCGAAGGCGGTGGCGTGTTCGCGGAGGAGCGCCTCGGCGGGGGGCGCGGTGACGGCGCAGATGCTTTCGTAGCCGCCGTCGCGGAACTCCTCGCCAGGGGCGAGGTACATGGCGGTGCGGCCGTGTTCGGTCAGGGTGACGACGGTCTCCCCGCAGGCCTGGCGGACGGCCTCGCCAGTGGCCCAGAAGGTCTCGCCTGGGAAGGCGAGGAGGAGCCATTCGTTAAGGCGGAGGCCGCCCAGGTCGACGTCGATGAAGCCGCGCGGGTCGGGTACGCCGTTGCGGTATTTCCACTGGAGGAAGTAGAGGGTGGTGACGAGGCGCTCGCGCTCCAGCCACTTCTTGCGGCGGGGCAGGTCGTCGGCGGAGGGCATTTCGGCGGGCAGGTCGACGCGGTCGGCGAGCACCTCGGGGCGCACGGGGAGCGAAATTGCGCGGCTGTCGGAGCGGGCCTGGAGCGGCTGGAAGGGGCGCGTGCCGAGGGCGGCGAGGCCCGCGTCGGCCATTCCGCGGGCGTATTCGCGCTCGATGCCAGTGGTCTTGTCGGGCCAGGGGAAGCATGGGGCGAGGTCGCCGCAGGGGCCGTTGAAGAAGATGGCGGTGCCGCCGAGGCGGTTTTCGAGTTCGCGGCGGATGTGCCAGGGGTAGTCGCTGGAGTAGTAGCTGCCGTCGCGGGCGGAGCGCATGGTCGCGTGCATCGCGAAGCGGGCGACGGCGCCGAGGGGGGCGCCAGTCGCGGCGTCCTGGAACTCCATGACGAAGAAATGCGGGTCGCCAGGCTGGAAGTCGGGGGACTTTCGGTCGGAGGGCTTCCAGCCGACGTGGACGAGGGCGCCTTTCTGGAATTCGGCGATGGCGTTCTCGACGAATCCCGCGGCGCTTCTGCGCCCGCGCATGTCGGGGCCGCCGAAGCAGGTCCAGGTGCTGTCGAACTCGGGGATGAAGAGGCGGCGGCGGTAGTTGATGCCGTCGGGCATGGCGACCTGCGCGCCGCGCGCGACGGCGGGCCGCGCGGCCTTTCGGGCGGCATCGGCGGCCTCGCCCGC
>JAEEXV010000227.1 GCA_016287975.1 Lentisphaeria bacterium
CTTTTCATACTTTCCCGCAAATGACAATTGGTCATGGAAGCAGTCCCTGTCCGACTTCGCGGAGAAATGGCCGCAGATTTCGCAGAAACTCTGCATGGCATTGACGGGCAAAGAGCATCTATCGCCCGAGGAACGTGAACTTCTGGCCACGTTCCTGTTCCGTGTATCATTAGAAGATGTATTGGGACGAGGTGCCCGGACGATGCTGGAGCATGGCAACCATGCCATTATTCTGTATGGTCCTCCTGGAACGGGAAAAACCTATCTTGCCAAGGCATTGGCGAGGCGAATGCTGAATATCCCAGAGCCAGCCAAAGATGAAATGTGCATGGAAGAGGAATCATCCTTAGGAAAATGGCAAATTGTGCAATTTCATCCAAACTACACCTATCAAGACTTTATCGGTGGAATCTTTCCTGATGTTTCACAGGACACACAAGAAATTCGCTATAAAAAAGAAATAGGAATCTTCCAGAAGCTTTGTAATGATGCACGTCCATATGATAAAGATCCCAATCCAGACAAAAAGTTCATCCTCATCATTGACGAAATCAACCGCGCAGAGTTGTCGGCTGTCTTTGGAGAATTGATGTATTGCCTAGAATACCGTAGGGAATCCATCAAGATTCCTCTGTTCGGGGATTTCGCTATTCCGAAGAATGTCTACATCATCGGAACGATGAACAATACCGACAAATCCTTGAGCGGCTTTGACATTGCACTTCGGAGGCGTTTTGGCTTCCTGAAAGTAATGCCCGATATGAAAGTCTTGGAACGAGTATCAAACCTAAAATACATTGAAGAATTAGTCAACCGTGCAAACAACTTAAATGAGGGGTTGAAAACGCAACTTGGCCTTCCCGAAGATAAGCAGATTGGCCACGCATATTTCATGAAAATCAAAGACTTCGTGATTGGAGAGGAAATCACAACCTATGCTTTGGAGCAGTTGTGGGATTATAACCTAGAGCCATTGCTGGAAGAGTACCTCGGCATGGAATTCGAGGAAAAGAAAGAAACCGTCAAAACGTTGAGAAAGGCTTTCGTGACGGCACTCCCCCAAGTGCAAGACTAAACGAAGTCATTTAAAAGTGTTGTTGTCTGGTGGGATGATTCCATGAGAGGGGCAGACAACACCATTGAATTGCGCTAAATCCAACTTTGTAATATCAAGAGGAATGATTCCTGTGATTCCTGTCACGCTGACAATCTGCACGTCCAAAGCTCTATCAGTGCCAGACGCCCGCGATTTATCCTTGGTAGAAATGGCATTTGAGGAATTAAATAAAAAGTTTCGTAAAAAAGACATCCAAACATTGTCTCTAACTGGAAATCGACCGTTTCGGGAATTGGACTTAATTGCTCAATGTCATCCAACCGATATTAGACCCAATAAAATTGTGATCGGGTTATGGTGTGAAACATCATACTATGTTGGTCAAGCCGTAATCAAGTTGGATTTGGGAGAGGTAGCAATAAGAATCGAGCCTGACTTGAAAGATGAGGTCCGAAACTATTTGCTGGAATATGCATGTGGAGTCTATTTACCTCGTAATTTGGCTACGAAAAAGAGAGATCAGCATAACGGAAGCAACTGGCTGCTTCTATTGATGTGGCGCTGTGCCTTTGAACGTGCGCTGCGTGCTAGCAGCATTCCCAAAGCATATATTCAAAAACATGACAATCTTAGATATTTCAAAGGATGCCTTTCAATCGCAAAGCATATTCAAGAGAACCTTACCGATCAAAGCCGTCTTTACTGCAATTACCGCCAATTGAGTGTCAATATCACGATTAACCAGGTTATACGCTACGTTTATAAATTAGTTTTGAATGCGAAAGGGATAGATAAAAAAGCATTTGTGTCTCTGGCAGAACATGATGAGCGCTTGGCGGCGTTTGGAGTAACCAACAAACCGATTCTGCCGGAAGCCATTGACCGCATTAAATACACTAGAATGACGGAGGTTTACCGTCCGCTCATGATGATTAGCAAATCACTGATTCGTCATCTTGGAGCGGCAGACTGCAAATATTCTTTGGATTCATTGTCCTACTTCGTTGACTGGACGGAAGTTTGGGAGAATTATCTCTTAAAGTTGATGCAACGGAATATCCAGGAGTATTCTTTCTTTTCACCAAATGAGGCCGCCGAGCCGACGTATCTTTTGAAATGCGGCCGTGAAATTCGCCCAGATTTTCTAGTCTATAAAGATGGCGAATTAGTCGCAGTGATGGATGCAAAGTATAAAAAGTATAATACGATTGGCTCCAGTTCGGATGAAAAGAATGGGGCAATTCAACGGGAAGACCTCTACCAAATGATGACGTACTTATATCATTACTCCATACCCGGTAAAAGCCTCAAAGGTATATTTCTCAGCCGAGGAGCAGAATCGCCTGAATTTTCCAGTCCCTTGCGAAACACCTCCTTGGCGGGTGAAATTGCGTTGTTAAATTTGCCATTGACGGATAATAGCACATTAGAGGACATCAAAAAACAAGAGGCGACATTTTGCCAGCGATTGCGAGATTATTTAGATCGTTCCGTGGCCCAAGCGAAAAGGTAATGGTCTCTGGGGAAAAGAAGGAGTTCAGAACGGCTCCCCCCTTTCACGTCTTCGGTGTTCGCCACACTCGCGGCTATGTTCTGATTGTCGCTATCACATTTGTTCACGAAAGGATGGCAGACCTACAACACTTTTTGCGCCACGCTCTGTCCATCATTGTAAGTTCAAGTGCTCACCCCTTGTCCAGCAGCCAGTCAGCCAGATTGAGGATGCGAATGCCCTCGTGGTCGGTTTCGGGATGCCGCGTCCTGGCGATGAGGAGCTTTGGGTAAGCGTCGCGGACTTTGCCCAAGGGGGTTAGTTCACGCTGGAGCGTTTCAGGCGATGAGATGTCGTCGCTCACCTGGATGTAGATTTTCTCGTTCCCCCTCATGGCGATGAAGTCGATCTCCAAGTCATAGAGTTTTCCGACATAGACCTCGTATCCTCTTCGGAGCAGTTCCAGAAAGACGAGATTCTCATAGACATGGCCATAATCCATGTTACGTCGTCCAAGAACCGCATATCGGAAACCGAGGTCGCAAAGGAAGAACTTCTCATTGGTAGCAAGATACCTTTTCCCGCGGATGTCGAACCGTTTCACTGGATAGAACAGGAACGCGTGCGTCAGGTAGTCCAGATAGTTTGCCGCAGTGACATGGTTGGTTGAAATTTTGTTCTGCGCCAATATTGCCGCGGATTTGTTTGGAGAGGTGAGATTGCCGACATTGTCCATCAGGTATTCGGCCAAATGCCGTAGCACCGCAGGCTCGCCTAATTTGTATTTCTGCACCAAGTCCCGTGTCAGTATTGTCTGGAACAGCTCGCGGATGTATGCAATTCTGTCCTGATGCTCCGGATAGACGTATGAGCCGGCCAGCCCTCCGTCAATGACATAGCGGTCAAACAGTCCCTCCAGATCTTTCTCTTCCCCAAAATAGACAGCGTATTCGGCAAAGGAAAACGGAAACACCGGGATCTCAATCTGCCGGCCAGTGAATAGCGTGGCCAAGTCACTGGAAAGCAAAAATGCATTGGACCCGGTAAGATAGATGTCGTAGCGCTGCTTGTTGTACAGACTGTTGATGGCCTTCTCAAAGCCGTTGCAGAGTTGCACTTCGTCAATCAGAAGGACATTCCTGGCATTCACTGCGGACTGCGACTGCACATAGTCGTATAAACGGTGGTACTCCAACAACGACTCGTTTTCCAAATCCGACATATCAATGAGGATGACCCTGGCAGCCTCCTCTCTGGCGCGTCTGGCGATGTCCTGCAACAACTGGGACTTCCCGGCCCGACGCACACCGGTAATGACCTTGATTTCAGGGGTCCCCTTGAAGCGTTGCAATTGCCTAAGATAGGCGGTTCGCTCAATGATTCTCATCTCAACTCTTTCAAAGCTTACAGTTTTTTTATTTTTTGAAAGCGGTGGTAATATAGCACCTCTCCGCCGCCCCGCGTTTCACTAGGCGCGGAATTGGCCCTGTTCCTCAAGAGGGGAGGTGATGAAGACCACCGTGATTCCATCGATTATTCGCCTGTCAGGGGTTTCGGGCGACCTTCACCCAGTCTGACGGGCGTGAAGGGAACATCCTGCCGTCCACCAACGGGCCACGGCGAGGACGCCGTGGCAGCACTACCGCCCCGCCCAACGGACCAACAATTCCCCATGACCTAACTCCTGCCTCTTTGCATCGCGTCGGCGAGGATTTGTTCGAGGGGGGCGGGGTTGATTGCGGGGGGGCGCGTTTCGGCGGCGGCGTGGCAGAGGCGCGGATATTCGTCGCGGTAGGCCTGGAGCAGTTCCGAAGGGAACGGGACGCGTTGCAGAGGCGGCGCTGTCAGCGTCGCCAGCAGGGCGGCGCGGGCAGGGAACGTCGGTTCGCGGGCGAGGAGGCGGCGCAGTTGCAGCGGCGGCGGCGCGCCCGTGGCGGCGCATCGTGCGGTGAGGAATGCGTGCGCGAAGGCGAGCAGCTGGCGGGCGCCGACGGCGCCGTCGGGCGTGCGGTCGATAAGGGCGCGTTCGGCGAGCGCGATGGCGTGGCGCACGGCGGTCGCGGGGCGGAAATAGCGTTTTCGCAAGGCGCGAAGCCGCCGCACGAGGCGCGCCTCCCCGACGGCGAGGGCGGGGGCTCCGAGCCACTCGAAGGCCACGGGGTCGCCGACGGCGAACAGGCGCAGGAAGCGGCGCAGTTCCCAGACGACCAGGTCGGGTTCGCCAGGCGGCGGCGGAAAGGCGGCCGCCTCGCCGCCGTAGGCGCAGCCGCCGTCGGGGGCGGTAAAGCGGCCGCCTCCCTGGTATTGCCAGAGGTCGTGCGGATGCTCGGAGAGCCGAAGATACCACGGCCACGGCATCGCGAGGACGGCGCGCACCTCGGGCGGCGTGTCCGCGCGCGGGATGCCCCAGGCGCGGCAGCCCGTCTGGACCGCCAGCAGCACCCGTCCCCCCGTCTGGCGCTCCAGACGCCGCAGTGCGCTGGCGACCGTCTTGTTCATGCCTTACATCTCGACGGTCTTGCGGTAGGCGGCGACCTCGCGGAGCATGCTCTCCATCTGGCGGAGTTTCCAGTCGAGGTGCCACTCGTCGCAGACGTATTCCATCGAGGGCTCCCAGCCAAGGCGGGAGTCCACGCGCACCGCATCGACGGTGTCGCGCGTGTTCGCGATCTCCGCCTGCGCCAGCGCCTCGATCTCGTCGAGCAGAGCCAGCATCGGCGCGCGCTCATTCTGCACCTGCAGGCGCATGTTCAGCAGCCACCAGTGCTTCATGTTCAGCGTCGTGACAATCGAGTTGCGGCAGAACTTGCCCAAGGCATAGAGCCTGTCGCCCGCCTCGCGCTTGCGCCCCGCCATCCGCCCCAGCGCCGCCGCGAGGCGTTCCAGCCCCGCGTTCCACTCCTTGAGCATCTCCTCCAGTTCGCGGATCTCGTGCGGGAGGCGCAGCGGCCCAGGCGACTGGTTCTCGTTCTCGTAGGGCTGGTAGAGCGTGCGGATGATCTTGTAGCCGAAATGCGCGTGCGGCGCCGTCGGGAACTGGATCTCCTTGCGGTCCATCGTGCGCGTGATGTTCGGCTGGAAGATGAACGGATAGCTCGGCCCAGTCCGCCATGGTCCGTACTGGTCCTCGTTCGAACCGATGTAGTGGTCCATCGCGTCGCTCCATATCCGCCAGACCGCGACCACCTCGGCGGCCGCGTCGGCGCCGTAGTCGCGCTTCGCCACGCGGGTCAGCACCGCCTCCGCGTCGAGGTCGCCCTCCGCGGCGAAGTACTCCCTGGCCAGGTCGTTGCACGGATTCGGCCACCAGCCGTAGTGGTGGTTCTCGTAGAGGCTGTCCACGCCGCACGAGTAGTGGTACTGGCGGAGCACCGCCATGCGGCGCGCGAAACGGAACGGCACGGGCACATACGGGATCGTCCCGAAGTCCCACGTCGCCCCCCCGCAGTTGCTGGTCACGCGCACATGGCCGATGCCGACCGCGTGCGCGGCCTCCGCCTCGCTCGTGAAGTAGTATCCCGGCTCCGCCGCCGAGATGCTGTAGTCCATCGTCGGACGGTGCAGCCCGTCGGCGGTGTCGTTCGCCTTGAAGATGTCGTAGGTCGCCTGCACCGTGATGCCAGGCGGCAGCTGCTCCAGGAACTTGCGGCGCACTTCCAGCGGCGTCCAGCCCCAGTTGTAGGTGTTGATGATGACCTCCGCCGACGGCTTCACCTTGTGCACCGCGTCGCAGATGCGCTTGAGATAGGCAGGATAGTCGTAGCACGGATACCACCCGGGGCTCGGGCGCGGGTCGGGAATGCCGTCCCGACGGCTCTCCCTGCAGCGCTTGCCGGTGGTGTGCGGATCCTTGCTGGGGAATTCCAGCGATTCCCCGACCAGGTGGATCGCCGCCGCGTCGGGATAGCGGCGGAAGATCTCGCCGTAGACGCCGTCGAAGAACTCCTCCGCGTCCGCGTCGTCGGGGTGCTTGTAGCTGGAGAGGTAGCTGTAGATGACGGTGTCCAGCCCGTAGGCAAGCGCGCGGGTGATCACGTCGTTGATGTTGCAGTAGCCGCGCGTCGTCGTGTCTGGCGCCTTGACGAAGAGGTCGATCGCCGTGAACCCCGCGTGCGCGATCGCGTCCAGTTGCCAGTCGGGGAAGTCGTCGATGCCGCAGCCCGAATGGACGCTGCGCATGCGCATCAGCGGCTCCCGGTGGAATGCCCCCTGCTTCAGAAACGGCGCCTCCCGCAAGTTCATCTGGGCTTCCAGGTGGATCACGCCGCGGAAGCATCCGCGCGCATCGGCGCCGCACAGCACGGCACCGTCCCCGACGCTCCACGCGAAGCCCCCCGACTTGGCGGGGACGTCCAGCCCTGGTTGCGCCGCCGTCGTCACCAGAATGGTTCTCGCGGCGGGGACGGGCTTCGCCGTCGGCGACGCCACGACGGCCACCTCCATGCTGATCAAGAGATAGTTCTGCAAATCCAATGCGGCCCGCCGCACCAGCGCATCCGCCTCCGCGTCGAAGACAATCCGCCAGGTCCCGTCGATGGACGCCTCGTCGGGCGCCGCCGTCGCGGACGCGTCGCGCCGCTTCGGCTGGTGCACAACCCGCATCCGCTTGAGAAAATCGTAGTTTTGTTCCGTCATCATGGAAGGCTCCTCCTGTTTTTGCAGAATATACCGCCGCATCCCCGAACCGCCATTTCACCTGCGGCTTTTTCCCGACTCTATGTTCCCCATACGGGGCGGCAATCGCCGCCATTTTCATGCCCGAAGTTTGTTGCCACGGCGGCCTCGCCGTGGCGGTCCGCCGAGCCTGCGGTGACCAATCAGGCTCGCCTCAGGGTGCAGCCAGGGCTTCGGAATCGACTGCCGCCCATTCACCGAGCCGCCACGGCGGGGCCGCCGTGGCAACCATTTTCGGAATCTTCAATCAGGCAATCGCCTACCCTCTTGGGAAACAGAGCGTTCCCGAAAACGCCAACTCCCCCACACACCATGCCCAGTCCTGCGTCCGCCGCCAACCTCCTGCCTCATGCTATATTATCCGCATTCCCCACCCACAAACGAAGGATTTCCTCCCATGCTCGACTTCCAGGTCAAATACGACATCGCCGTCGCAGGCGCGGGTGTCGCGGGCGTCGCGGCGGCCTTGGCGGCCGCCCGCCGCGGCCACCGCGTCGCGCTCATCGAGAAGCAGACGCTGATCGGGGGGCTGGCGACCTCTGGCCTCGTCTACGTCTATCTGCCGCTGTGCGACGGCCACGGCACCCAGGTCACCTTCGGCATCGCCGAGGAACTCCTTCGCCATAGCCTCGAATACTCCCCGTTCGACCTGCCCAGGCGCTGGGGCGGCCTCGACGACAACACTGGCGACGCCGAAAACGACGAACGCCGCTTCCGTTGCTGCTTCTCCCCCGCTGGATTCACCCTCTCCCTCGACGCCCTCCTCCGCGACGCGAACGTCGACCTCTGGCTCGACACCCGCGTCTGCGCCGCACGCCTCGCCAAGGACGGCAAGGTCGCCTCCCTCGACGTCGAAAACTCATCAGGCCACGGCCTCATCCGCGCGCGGCAGTTCGTCGACGCGACAGGCGAGGCCACCATCGTCCGACGCGCGGGCGGCGCCACCGAGACCGACCAGAACTTCGCGACCCTCTGGATGCTGGAGCGCGCCCCCCTCCCGCCCGACCGCCCGCCGCACTACTACTTCACCGATGCGACGCACATCCAGGCCTGGGGACGCTTCAACGAGGAGGGCCGCGTCAAGGGCGATCCCCGCGAAGGCAGGACCGTCACCGACTTCATCCGCGACGGCTGGCAATACGCGCGCGACTACTACCGCGCCTCCTACGCCTCAGGCCAGGCCGACCGCCACACCCACTATCCGCTGCATCTGCCCGCCATGCCGCAACTGCGCAAGATCGCCCGCATCCACGGCATTGAGACGCTCGACACTGGCTCCGAGTGGAAGCGCGCGGATTCCTCCGTCGGCCTCTATGCCGACTGGCGCCGTCCAGGAAAGGTCTACGAGACCCCCTATGGTGCCCTGCTCCCGAAGGATGTCCGCGGCGTCCTCGCCGCGGGACGCTGCATCAGCGCCGCTGGCGACGCCTGGGAATCCTATCGCGTCATCCCCGCCGCCGCCATGACTGGCGAGGTCGCGGGCGTCGCCGCATCCCTCGCCGTCGAACAGCGGCGCGACGCATCCGAATTCACCCCGAACCAAATCCGCGCCGAACTGCGCAAAAACCATTTCCGCTTCCGCTTCGAGGAAGTCGGCCTTCAACGCCCGCCGCGCAATCCCCGCGCCCGATAAGCCGCCGACGGGAGGGCCGCGCTCCTGCGCGGCCGACCAGCCCCCATATTGCGCAGGCCACGATTTGCCGACCAAGGGAGGGCCGCGCTCCTGCGCGGCCGATCAGCGCACAATCATGCGCGGCATACGATTCGACAACCAACGCACAATCCTGCGCGGCCCTATTATCAGCGCTTTCCGCCCGGGGGCGGTGCGCAACCTGCTGTCGGCGTGGGGATCCCGGACTGCAAACTCCCGATGGAGAGCTCGACAGGCTCAGGGTCGCGCAAGCAGTCCGGAAAGGGTTGCGTGTCGTTCATCCGCTCTGGCTGGGATGGCGTTGCCGGCACGCGGGGCATTGCTCACGGGGGATGCATGCCGCAGAAGATGGCAGGCTGGGTGGCTTCGGCGCGGCGGGGGCGTCCCGGGCCGGGCCGGCGAGAATGGGCCCCATTGCTCGTCGGAGCCGGTCCGGACGGCCCCCCCCCCCGGCGGCTTTCGGGCGCGCGATGTCCATGTCCGGGCTCAGGCCTTCAGGCCGGGCGCCTCCTCGAAGACGACGCCGGGCATGAGCGCGTCCTCCTCGTCGGCGGAGGCCGCCTGCTCGGCGGCCTTGACGCAGACGCGGGGGATTCCGCCTTTCCGGGGCTCCGCCTCCGGCCCGGGGTGCCGCTCCTGGAAAAGCCGGGCGTCGCAGGGCTTTCGGCTGCGCAGGACCGCGTGGACGACGAAGAGCAGCTTTCTGGCGACGGCGACGATCCCGCGCGTCTTCCGGTGCCTCCGGCACTGGCGGCAGAAAAGCGCGCACAGCGCCGGGTCCCGCCCCGCCGCGATCCAGGCCGCCTGGATGAGCAGGTAGTGGAGCTCCTTCTTCTTGCGCTCCCCGCTCGCCTTCGCCCGCTCGCCCTCGCCGCTGCCGTTCAGGTGCGGCGAGAGCCCCACGTAGGACGCCAGGTGGTTCCGGGTGGGGAAGCGCGAGATGTCCCCCAGCTCCGCCTGGATGACGGACGCCGCCCTCGGGCCGATCCCGGGGATGGATGTCAGCAGCCCGACATCCTCGGAGAAGCCCAGCTCCTTCTGGAGACGGCGCTCGTCGGCGATGACCCGCGCGCGCTCCTCCCGGAGAAAGCGGAGCTGCCGGACGAGGCTCGGCGTCTCCGGGTCGTCGTCCGCCGCCTCCTCCGACTCGAGCTCGCGCAGGGCTGCGTTGGTGAGACGCCCGGGCACGGGGCGCAGCCCGTGGAAGTAGATCGCCCCCTTGAGCTGGTTGCCGCATCTGGTCGCCGCGTCGCGGATCTGGGTCTCGCGGCGGACCAGGCCGCGCATCCGTTCCTGCGCGAGGGACGGGACGTCGATGCAATGCAGGTCCCCGGCCTCAAGGTGCCTGGCCAGCTTCCGGCAGTCCAGCCGGTCGCATTTGAAGGCGCGCTCCCGCCCGCTCGTCGGCACGTCCGCCGGGTTGACCACGATGTTGTCGAAGCCCGCCGACACCAGCGCGCGGTGCGCCTGGAAGCCGCAGAACCCCGCCTCGTAGACGCTGTGGAACCTCGCCCCGGGGAAGCTGGAGCGCAGCGTGGAGACGATTCCGGCGACGTCGCCCGGCGCGTGGAACGCCTTCGCCTGGACGCCGCTTATGCGGACGCAGACCTCCCAGCTCGACTTGTGGACGTCAAAGCCGCAGTAGACATCCTGGCCGGAAAAAGAAGTCGTGCTACATTGTGTCATGGGCTGATGCCTCCTCCTTCAGTGTTCAGGGCTCGTTGGGTTCGAGTCGCGTGGCGGAACTGCAGCCTGCAGGGCGCCACCCCTAATGTAGCACTAGGGCTGGAGCATCAGCCCATTCCGTTTCGCTCAAAACGCGCGGAATGGCCCCGTGAAAACGGGCAACACTTTTAACATATCAACTCCCGTTGCCTCATAATCCAGGCCAGTGCAGGAGGGGCGCATCCTGAAATTCCCCATCTGGTTCATGAACGATCTATCGCCTCGAAAATCGCCCAGATCCAACTAATAAGAAACGCGTAAACCCAAAAACAACCTGCAAACCACACCCCCACATGCAGGAGAAACCTGACATACCTCTTTGCGTAGAGGTCATGGATGCCCAGCGCACCCGTCAAGGGGAAAATCGCCAAAAGAACATACAGACAACCCAGTTTCTTCGGGGCGTCCGTCCCAGCAGGCTTGGCGAATGCGGACGCATGGGATCTGCCAGCCTCCGCCGCAGCCTGGCGGAAGGCCGCCTCCGCCGCCTCCCAGCCCCCCGCCGCCTCCGAGAAACGCTGCAATGCAAAGGCCGCCTCCCCGCCTGCCGCCGCGCCCTCCCCTTCCTGGAAGAGTGCCGCCGCGTCCGTCTCCGCATGCGCGGCCTGCGCCTGGCGGCGCGCCGCATCCATTGCCTTCCGCGCCTGCTGGGCGCGTTTCCGCGACGGCTCATTCGCCAGCAGCCACTCCGCCTCCTCCTTCGCCTTTCGGAAGGCCGCCACGGCGTGCGCTGGGGAATGGCCCGCCAGCGCAAGCCGCCCCGTCTCCATCGCCTCCGCATAGCCATCCAAATGCGCGCCAAAGCCCCCCTCGCGATCGACAATCGCCGCGATCTGCCCGCGATGAACATTCAACCACCCCTGCAATCGCAGCAACTCCCCCTGCTCATCCCTTGAATCCCTTGAATCCCTTGAATCTCTTCCCCCCAGCGCGGCGATGAACTCGCCGCACGACGCGAAGCGCTCCCCTGGCTCCTTCGCGAGCGCGCGCGCCAGCGCCGCCCATGCATCCTCTGGCAAGCCCGCGATGCGCGCGGGCGCCTCCTTCAGCACAGCCTCGCGCAGCACGGCAATCCCATCCCCCTCGAACGGCGGATACCCCGCCAGCAGTTCGTAGGCCGTCGCCGCCAGCGCATATTGATCGGCGGCGCCATCAACATGGCGTCCGCGCCACTGCTCCGGGGCCATATACGCCGCCGTCCCGCTGGTCTCCTGCCGATTCATCGACACACGCGACATCGAACTGCGGATCTGCGCCGCCAGCCCGAAATCCAGCACCTTCACCCGATCGCCGACGCCCGCCATCAGGTTCGCGGGCTTGATGTCACGGTGCGCCACCCCCTCCCCGTGCGCATAGTCGAGCGCGTCCGCGACCTGCCCCAGCAACCGCACCACGCGCTCCAGCGGCAACTTCTTCTCCCGCCGCACCAGCCGCCGCAAATCCTCGCCAGACGCCACGTCCATCACCAGGAAATAGTCGCCTGTGCCTGGATCCTGCTCCAGCATGCGGCACAGCGCGATGTTCTGGTGGACCAGCTTCGCCACCAACTGGAAGTTCTCCCGCACCGTCTCCATCTCCACGGCGCTGTGCGACAGTTCCTGCGGCAACTCCTTGATCGCCACCTCCATCCCGCCAGTGCGGTCGAAGCACTTCCACACCACCCCCATGCCGCCGCGGCCCAGTTCCGACAGAATCTCGTAGCGCCCCAGCAGCACATCGCCGACACGGCGCGAAGCCCCGCCCACGCCCTGCGTATGCATGGAGATTTCCACACTGTCGTCCATCATGCTGTCTGGTCCTTCTCTCATCGAAGTCACATGGGCGCAAGGTTCTCTTGCCCATTCCCATTGTCAGCCGACCGTGTCTGCGGCTGGTCGGCACCTGACCGCTTCCCGCTCGAAAGCACACAGGTCCGCCGCGTCACCACATCCGCCAGTTCCTCCTGGGCCTTCCCGTCGCCGCGATTCGACGCGCGCTCCAGCCAATACCTCGCCTTCTCTGGATTCTCAGGCACGCCACGCCCGTATTTGTAGCATTTGCCAAGATACCGCTCCGCCTTGTAGTCGCCGACATCCGCAGAGGGCCGCAGCAACTTCACCGCCTCCGCATAGTCCCGCACCACCCCAAGGCCACCGTAGTAGCAGAGCGCCAAGTCGCGCTCGCCATGCCGACAGCCCTGCCCCGCCGCCTTCCGAAACCACGCCACCGCCTTCGCATAGTCCTTCCGCTGGTAATAATGCACCCCCAGACGATCCTGCGCCGACGCCAGCCCCTGCCCCGCCGCCCGCGAAAACCACTTCTCCGCCTCCGCGTAGTTCTTCTGCTTGTGGAAATGAAGCCCCAGCTTCTCCTGCGCAGGCGCATACCCCTTTTCCGCCGACTGCATCAGCAATTCCAGGGCGCGCGCAGGATCCTGCCAGTCCAAATGCCCGCTCAATTCAAACTGCCCGACCGCGCCCCCGTTGTCCGCGCGCCACGTGACCTCCGCCCAGTCTGGATTGACCGCAGGGCCCTGCTTCTTCGCCAGCCGATCCGCCGCCAGCGCCGCCACCCGATTCAGAAACTCCTGCGTGTTCAATTGCTCCAGGGACTGCAACTCCAATTCAATGCGGCGACGTTCCGCCTCCGTCTTCACCTTCTCCAGTTCCATCTTCTGGCGTTCCACCTCGTCGCGGATGCGCTGCTGCTCCCTTTCCCGTTCGCGGTCTTCCATCGCGGCCTGCCATTCCGCCTGCGCCTGCTCATTCTGCCAGCGCGCCTGGTTCAACGCCAACTGCGCCTGCGCCTTCGCCGCCTCCCCCTGCGCCTCAATCACCTCCAGGCGCTTTTTCTGCTCCAGCAACTCCCCCTCGCGCGCCGCCTGCTCCAGCTTGCATTGGTGAACCTGCTCCTGCTGCCGCTTCTCCTCTTTCCGGCGCCTGCACTCCGAGGTCTCCGACACCTTGAACGAGCAGACTCGGCAAATCCTCAGCCAAGGCGGAAGCACACTGTCAAGGCCGGCTGCGGACCAGTCCACCTGCGCCGCCCCCATCCCCAGCAAATCCTGACGGCTCGACGCCGACGCCAGCACCGAGTGAACCACCGCCTGCAAATCATAGCGAGGCGAAAGCAACTCCCGCGTCAGCCACTCCGACGTGAACGCCGCCCCCGCCTCCGCATTCGCCAGGATATCCGCCAGCCCCGAGCCTTCCTCCCCCAGCGACAGGTCATCCACGCGGGCATCCATCGTCATTTCCACATCCACTGGGTCCTCGCCTTCCTTCAGCGGCTCGTTCAGCCATTGCAGCGACAGCGGGAACTCCGTGCACGAAACGCCGTAGATGCGATGCCCCGCCTTGCGCCATTGCTTCAATTCATCCGGCCGAATCGAAGCCAACTTGCAAGCCCGTTCGCCATGTTCCCCCACCACCAGCGCATACATCCCATAGCCGCATTCGCATGCGCAGTCCTTGTCCCAACGCTGAATGAACTCCATCGAAATATTCCCCTTTCCCTGTCTGTGAAGTCCCCTCCCCCCTCGGCGCCAATCGGATTTCATCCCCCCCTGGAAACGCCAGCGGCGCGGGCGCCTGGCGACTGCGGTCACCGTGCCCCCACTGGAATCCCCGCAGGGCGTTCCATCAGCACCAGCGGCGAATCGATGAAAGGCATGTCGCGGAACCACGTCAATTCACCCGCCGCGACGATGTTCGCGGCGGGAATCGCGAAGATTCGCCCCGACACGGGATCCACCAGCACGGGGTCGCGGAAGGCGAAGCCGCGCGTGGCGACCACCGCCGTTCCTGGCTGCGTGCTGTTGCCGGGGACCTCGCCGCGGTCCCAGTAGGCGAGCAGGCCGTCCCCCGTGTCGCGGCGCCGCCACGTATAGGCGACGCCAAAGCGCTCCGAAAGCACGGCCGCGCGGCCGCTCCCCAGCGGCTGCGTCTTGGAATCGGAGAGCGTCGTCATGCAGCGCATCGCGGGGAACGACTGCTGGGGGGGGATCACGCGATGGTCCGTGTCCGCCAGCAGCAGCCCCTTGC
>JAEEXV010000228.1 GCA_016287975.1 Lentisphaeria bacterium
AGGCGGATTTCACGTCGGACGGCGAGGCCGCCGAGGGCGTCGTCCTTCTGGGCGAGGAGTTTCAGTTCGATGCGGTCTGGGGGCGGCGGGACGGGGCCGTAGAGCTCCTCCGAGAATATCTTGAGGAGGCGGGGGCGCTCGGCCTCCCATTCGGGGAGGGAGGCGGCGCGGATTTCAGGGAGGGGATGGCAGAAGACGGGCTTGCCGCGGTTGGCCGCGCGGCGTCGGTAGATCTCCTCCAGGAGGGGGTTGTTGCATTGCTCGACGAGGCGGATGTCCTCGTCGTGGTCGGGGGTGCGTGGTGCGTCGGGGTCGGCGGCGAGGCAGGTCGTCATGGCGCAGGCGAAGGCAAGGGGCAGGAGGCGGAGGCGGGACATTTTGGGAGGCGGGCTATTCGGCCTGGCAGTAGTTCTGGATGACGGCCTCGGGGACGGCCGCGTTGTAGATGACGAGGTTGGAGAGGATGCCCTCGAAGCCGTAGTATTTGTCGGCGCCTGCGCCGACGGTGAACTGGCGCACCTTTGGCTTGGCGAGGACGCAGCCGCCCTTTTCGATGAGCTTGGCGCCGTTCAGCCAGATGGCTGCGGTTTTGCCGTCGCAGACGGCGGCGACCTTGTACCAGGTGCCTGGCTTGAGCTTGGCCTTGGTGGAGGGCATGTCGATGCGGACGAGGGTCTTGCCATCGCCCAGGTGGAGCCAGATCGCGCCCCAGGCCATCAGCAGGCGGAAGCCCTGGGGCTTGCCGAAGGCGTGGGTGAAGTTGACGATTTCGTATTGGCGGCTGCGGACGGGGACGGCGTCGGGGGTGCGGATGGTGACGAGCACGGAGAAGCCCTTGGTGACGTCGAAGTCGCCTGCGGGGATGGCGATGCGCGCGAGTTTGTCGTTCTTGGCGGGGTTCTTGAAGCGGAGCGCCTTGTCCTGTCCGCCGGTCGTCCATTCGACGAAGTCGGGGGTGCCGAGGAGTTTGCCGTTGCGCTTGCCGACGGCGTCGCGGATGACGGTGCCCTCGGCGTCATTGAGGAGCCAGCGCCCGAATGGCGCGGGTGCGGCCGCCGCAGGCTCGGCGGGCTCGGCGGGTTTGGCGGGGGCGGCGGGGGTTGGGGCGTCGGCGGCGGCGAGATGGATGGCGCAGAGGGCGCAGGCGAGGGCGAGCAGTCTTTTCATCATGAAGAGGGCTTGTGGGGATTATCCAAGCAGGGCAATTGGAAGGGCGAGGAGGGACGGAAATCTGGACCCAGGACGCGGCGTTCTGTGACGGGCTATTGGGGGGCTGGGGAAGGAGTCAGGAGGGGGGACGGGGGGACGGGGGGACGGGGATGTGGGGGATGGGACTTTGGACTTTGGACTTTAGACTTGGGACGGACTTTGGACTTGGGGACTTGGGGACGTGGGTGAGGGGACTTTGGACTTTGGACGAGTGGGGGTGGTTACTTTTCGTAGACTTCCATTTCGTAGAGCATGGTGTTTTTGCCGCGGTTGGCGGTGACGAGGAGACGCAGGCACTGCGTCTTGACAGGGGGGAAGGCGACGGTCTGGACGGGGCCGTCGGCGCCCGCGACCTTCTTAACGGTGACAAAGGCGTCGCCCTGGCGCACCTGCACCTCGTAGTCGAGCAGCGAGTTCTGGATGGGGTAGATGACGACGCGCCCGATGGTGACGGGGGCCTTGAACTCATACTGGACGTGGTCGGGCAGCTGGCCTGGAGTCTTGTCGCGGTAGTGGATGACGCCGCTGCCGTGGGTGCTGGGGTTGAGCGGGCCTTCGGTGACGCCGTCGGTGAGATGCCAGAGGCCCTGGTTGGCGCGGTTGGCGCCGAAGGCGCTGCTGGAGGCGGTGACGACGAGGCGTTCGCCCTCGCAGCGCTGCCAGGCGAGGTTGCCTGGCTTGGCGCGTTTGGCGTATTCGGCCTCGATGGCGGCCTTGATCTCCTCGATGCTCTTGAGGGCGGGGAGATCACGGGCGTCGGTGTAGATGTGGACCTGGAAGGGGGTGAAGCGCTCGGTCACCTGCGCGGCGAGGGGGAGCTGGCGCCCTTCGCTCAGGACCGTGAAGCGTTTTTTGGCGAAGGCGTCGCATTCGAGGCGCGCCTCGACGGGTTGTTCGGAGACATTGCAGACGATGAACCAGAGTTCGCCGTTCTCGCCTTTGCGGGCGAGGAAGCGGAGGGCGTCGGGGGAGGCCTTGAGCAGCCCGTCGGCGGGTTCCTGGATGACGGCGCGCTCGCCGACCAGCTTCTCCTCGCGGACCAGCTGCGGCAGCCCGAGATAGAGTTCGGGGTAGATCTCCTCGGTGCGGTTGTAGTGCTCCAGCCCCTTGGCGCCCAGGATGAGGGCGAGGTAGTTCTGGTTGCGGTACTCCTCGTAGGTCGGGACGCGGTTCATCGGCGAGGTGCCGAAGTCGCCGTAGTTGAAGCCCTGGTGGAGGTAGAGGATGTCCTGCTTCGGCGAGTCGGGGCGGGCGAGGACGGAGGCGGCGCGGTCCATCAGGGAGACGATGCGGCCGAAGCGGTTCATCGAGGTGCCCTGCTTCGGGAAGGGGTAGCAGTGGAAGCCGTTGAGTTCGCCGCAGGCGAGATAGCTGACGACGCCCGCGCTGCCCGTGGAAATGAGCACGGGGTGGTAGGGGTCCTCGTCGGCGATGGCGGCGGTGACGGGTTCGAGCATGGAGACGGTGTAGCCGAAGCAGTCGGGTTCGTCGCAGAGGTAGTGGGCGAAGAGGCCGGGATGGTCCTTGGAGGCGCGGACGACCTGGCGGAACTGCTCAAGCACTTCGGGGACGGGGCCCTCCTTGCGGAGGCGGGCGCGAAGCTTGCTGATGCCGAAGATGGTGGAGCGGTTGATGTATTTGCGTTCGGAACGGGTCTCGTTGCGAAGATGGACGACGACGCTGTATTCGGGGACGAAACTGGGTTCGCCGCTGCCCCAGGAGGCGAGGATGAAGGTCTTCTTGCCGTCGACGCGCCAGACGCCGTCCTTGCCGCGCCAGACCTCGCCTGGGTGGTAGGGGAGTTTGCGCAGGGGATGGCGGACGGCGCCCGGGAGGGCGGCGGCGGGGGTGCGGAGTTCGGCGAAGATCTCGAGGCGTCCCTCGGGGAGCTTGGCGACGGGGAAGACGACTTCCTGTTCGGGGGCGACGGGGAGGGTGGTTTCGAGGATGGTCTTGCCGTCCTGGGCAATGCCGGTATGGAGGCGGCATCCATCGGGGAGTTTGCCTGCGGAGCAGGCGATGCGGTAGCGGACGTCGTTGAGTTTCTGGGTGGCGAAGATGGCGTTGCGGTAGTGTGGGTCGAGGAGGGTCAGGCGCAGGGGGGAGAAACTGACCGTGTGGGTGAAGCGCTCGCGGGCGAGGATGGCGTTGGTCTGGCGGTCGCGCAGGGTGGCGACGGCCTGGTAGGCGCCAGGCGCGGGGAAGCGGACGCGCGGGATGGCGACGGAGGCGCCGGCGCCCGCGGGTGCGGCGACGGCGGCCTGGTGGCCCGCGACGAAGCGCGTGCCGTCGGGGAGGCGGAAGGCGAGGTCGAGGGCGGCGGCGAGGGGGCGCGCGGTGTCGTTCTGCACGGTGAAGCCGAGGCGGTGCTCGGCGTCGTTTCCAGTGGACTTGGACTCGGTGGCGCCGACGGCGATGCGGCAGCAGTAGGGGGTGAGGAGGGCGGCTGGCGGGGCGTCGAAGGCGGGGAAGCGCGACGGCGCGTGGGCGGAGCCAGTGAGGGTGGCGACGGCGAGCCGCTTGCTGGCGGTCTGGTAGTGGTTGTGGACGACGTTGATGCGCCAGGGCTTGTGCGCCTGCACGACGGCGCGGCTGAACTGGAGGGTGTAATAGGGGATGCGGATCTCGGCGCTCCAGGCGTCGGGCCGTAGGGAGACGGCGTGCTGCCAGTCGCAGTCGCGCTGGACGGAGGTCACATAGCCGCCCTGCTCGCGCCAGGCGAAATATCGGCGGTTGGCGATGTTCACGACGAAGTGGTAGTAGGTGTCGCCGTCGCCGACGGCGTCCAGCATGATCTCGAAGCTCTCGGCGTTGTAGACGGAGACGCCCGTGGCGGCCGCCGCGGCAGTCTGCCGTTCCGCTTCGGGGACGGCGGCCTCGATGCCGACGACGAGCGCGGTGTCGGTGTAGGCGAGGCGGACGGAGGCCGCGCGCGGCGTCTTGGTGTTGTAGCCCCGGAAGGCGGTCTCAGCGGGGGCGGCGGCCCAGACGGCGTCGTCAAGGCGTCCGTCGATGACGGGGGGGACGGGGGCGGGGACGGCGGTGAGGGCGGCGAAGGCGGCGGAGGTCGCCAGCAGCGCAAACAGGATGAGACGCTTCATGGAATTTGTCTAGTAGGTCGGGATGGCGGTGTCGATGGAAGTAATGCCGTTCCAGAGGTAGTTCCCGCTGCTTCCCTTGCTGGTCTTGTGGAATTTGGTGTCGCCGCTGGCGGCATGGCCGTCGAGATAGCCGACGTTGTATTTCATCTTGTGGCGGACGCCGACCTGGTATCCCTGGGCCTTGGTGGTTTCCCAGGCGGAGTTGTACATATACTTCGAGCCGTATGCCTTCTCGGTGCCCAGGTCGTGGAAGGACATGGCGCGGGAGAAGGACATGACCTTGGTGGTGTGGGTGGCGTTGAACTTGGTGGTGCTGCTCTTCTCGCGGGTGGATCCGTGCAGCAGAACGTTGGTGTTGTAGCAGCTGTAGTGGAGGCCCTTGTTCGGGTTCCCCTCGTCGGGGCAGCGCAGGGCGTTCGTGACGCCGGACTGTCCTGCGACGGCGGAGCCGCCGTAGGGCTTGAGGAGGGTGAACCAGTAGTCGGTCACCTGGGTGTCGTAGTGGTAGTTCCGCGAGACGACAGTCCAGCCATCGTAGTTCTCCTGGTAGAGCGCGTCGGCCAGCAGGAACTGCTTGATGTTGCTGAGGCAGGCGGCGCGCTTGGCGGTCGAGCGCGCATTGCTGAGCGCGGGCAGGAGCATCGACGCCAGGATGGCGATGATCGCGATGACGACGAGCAGTTCGATCAGCGTGAAAAGACTGCGTTTCATGGTTTAGGGAATGGATGGAGGAAGGGGGCGAAAAAAGACCGGGCCGGCGTGCAGGGCCGGTCCGGCGCGGGAAGGCTATGCTGGATTAGTAGGTCGGGAATTTGGAGTCGATGCGGTCCAGGCCGTTATAGAGGAAGGTGGAGGCGATGGTCTTGTGGAGCTTGGTGTCGCCAGTGCCGACATGGCCGTCGAGGTAGCCCGCGTTGTAGTGCATGTCGTGGCGGACGCCGACATGGTATCCCTGGCACTTGGGAACTTTGGTGATCCAGGCGCTGTTGTACATATACTGCGACCCGACCGCCTGATAGGTTCCCATGTCGAAGATGGAGATGGCGATGGAGGGGGAGAGCACTTTGGAGATGCGCATGCCGGCCTTGCCGCTGCCCTGCATTCGATTGTCGGTGTCGCTTTTGGTGATGCCGTGCAGGTAGACGTTGGTGTTGTAGCAACTGTAAAAGGCCGGGCTGGCAGTCTCATTGGAGACGGTCTCGTCGGGGCAGCGCAGCGTGCCGCCCTTGATGGTATCGCGCCTGGCGGCGCCTTGGGTGCCGTATTGCGCCAGGATGTTGTACCAGTAGTTGGTCGCGGTGTTGTCCGCGTTGCGGAGGCGCGCGGTCACCGTCCATCCGTCGTTGTCTTCCTGGTAGAGCGTATCGGCAAGCAGGAACTGCTTCACGTTGCTGGCGCAGGAAATGCGGCGGGCGGCGCCGCGGGCCTTGGAGAGGGAGGGCAGGAGCATCGACGCCAGGATGGCGATAATCGCGATGACGACGAGCAGTTCAATCAGCGTGAAGGCTTTACGGAATGGAGTCGAGTGGATCTGGACATTCATGGTAACAGTCTCCTGTTGGGTTGGAAGGTACCGTTTCATCCTGTCCGACGCTTGTTTTCCGCAAGTGGGGGCAGTGCCTGCAAATGGTAGCAAGACACGAAAATATTATAAGATGTATTTTTTGATTTTCAACCCCATTTCGGTAGTTTTTGATGGGATGCTATCGGGAGATTTTCAGAAGGAAGTCGGTGGCCTGGCGGTATTGTCGGTGGAAGAGTTGGTTGAGGAGCTGGACGGCCTCGGGGCGCCTGCCCTGGCGGAGGAGGAGTCGCGCCTGGTGTCTGGCCTCCTGGAACTCGCGGAGGAACTGCAGCTCGAGGGCCTCGAACTGCGGGATGCGGTCGTGGTCGAGGCCGAGTTTGTCGGCGAGTGCGAAGGCGCGGAGGCCCCAGTCGCCGTTGGCGAGGTCTTCGGGGAAATCGGTGAGGGCCATGGGGATGGGGAGGAAGATGGTGTGGCGCGGGGGCCCGAGCGAGACGAAGGCGACGCTCAGGAGGTCGGGGTGCATGCGGTCGGGGACCATCATGGTGCTGGCGATGGTGTTCTTCATGCAGACCTGGCGGTGTCCTGCCTTTTCCTCGGCGGGGTCGCGGAGTCGCGAGAGGCGCATCAGGTCGAGCGGGCCGATGGCGCCGCGCTCCAGGGCGGCGTGGCGGAGGAACTCGCTGGCGGTGTAGCGGCGGTTGGCGCCGTTGAGGAAGGCCTGCTGCTTGCGGGTGCCGTAGAGGCGCATGCCTGGCAGCAGATAGTTGTTGGCGCGGACCTCGAAGGCGAAGGGGACTTCGGCGGCGGAGACGTGGTGGCTGGTGGCCTCGGCCACGAAGCCGCGCATGGGGTCGGCGATGAAATAGATGTCTCCATCCCGCATGATGCCCGCGGCATAGAAGCGGCGGAGGGTGTCGAGGGCTTCCTGGGCGGTGGCGCAGTGTTCGGCGAGATATCGCAGGAGGAAGGTGGAGCCGACGTTGACGGTGCGATGGCTGCGTTCGAAGGAGGCGGGGGCGTCGTTCTGGGTGATCATCACTCCCCTTTCATTCATGACGGCGCCCGCGCCGCTGCTCCAGAGGTCGCCGACGGTGAGGATCTTGTATCGTCCAGGGGCGGCGCGGTAGAGGCGCGCGGAGAGGAGGTTCTGGCCAGTGTAGTCGCGGTTCTTCTGGAGCATGCAGGCGCCAGTCTCGGAGAGTTCGGGGGTGACGAGCCAGGAGGTGCAGCCCACCCGCGCATAGAAACGGTTGTGGTGCCAGGTGAAGTCGCCAGTTTTCCAGCCGAGGGCGCGTTCGATGGCGGCGTCCTCCTGGCGGTTGGCGATGAACTTCTCCTCGATGGTGCGCAGATAGTCCTCGGCGAGGCGCGCGCGCGCCTCGGGGGGCGCGAGTTTGTCAAGGCGGGCGCGGTAGCGCGGCTCGTGTTCCTTGAGGTGGCTCGCGACGGAATGGAGGAACCAGGCGCCAGGGGCGGTGTCCTCGACGGGGAGCAGGCGTTCGGAGGCGGACATGGCCAGGGCCGACAGAAGCAGGGTGGAGAGGAGCCGTTTCATCGTGGTGTGGTCAGCAGGTCTTGGCGAACGTGGCGAAGGTCTGGTTGAGGATGATGGCCTGGCAGACGCCCTGGAGGCGGTATCGGAGGCCGAGGTCGTCGGTGACGACCCACCGCGTGTGGGATTCCTGGCGTTCCTGGTCTTCGTCGGCGAGCCGTGCGAGTTCGGCGACGAGGTAGTTGTCGGCGTTCTGGTCCTCGGTGGTTCTGGCGACATAGACGATGGAGAGATTGCCGTGGTGCTCGATGGTGCTGGTGACCATGTCGGAGTCGAAGACGATGGTGAGATGGCGGAAGCGCTTGGCGAGGCGGGCGCAGTGGTTGATGAAGTCGGTGCGGGTGGCGGAGAAGCCGTTGACGGATTTTTCGAGTTCGGACCAGTATGGGTCGGTCTTGATGACATTGTAGCCGTCGACGAAGACCTCGGCCTCGGGGAACTTGTCGATGAGCCAGCTGAGCTGGGCGTGCACCTGGAGGGAGCCGGTGAGGTTCTGGTTTTCGAGGACAGGCTTCTGGGCGGATGCGGCGGCGACGGCCTGGCGGCAGAGCTTGCGTCGGCTGGCGAGGGCCTCCTGGAGCGCCGCGATCTCGTCGGGGCGCAGGATGTCCTTCCCGAGGGGGCTGGCGAGGAACTCCTCGACGCGGTCGAGTTCGACGAAGGCGGAGGCGTTCATCGGGCGCATCTTGATGTGCTCGACGAGGCGGGAGGGGAGCAGCTCGATGCTGTTGGCGCCCTCGGTGACCTCGCCGCGCAGCTTCTCGTCGATGTCCGCGATCAACTTCTCCAGTTCCTGCTGGAGGCCCGCGAGGTCGGGGTGCGGCTGCATGGCCTCGTCGATGGCGTGCTTGACCTGCGTGAGCAGCCCGTCCAGGCGCCGCCGCTCGTCCCGCAGCTGCTGGCGGGTGCCGAAGTTGCGGTTGAGTTCGCGCTGGCGCTGGAGGGCGTTGGCGACGCGGTCCTTGAGGTTGACGCTCTTCTGCTGGGCGAGGCGGGCGAATGTCTCGAGGTCGGGGTGGACGCCGAGGGTGAGCGCCTCGAAGTTGAGGACCTGCTGCCTGACGGCGTCGTCCTTGTCGGCGGCGAGTTCGGCGAGGGCGTTCTGGAGGTCGTCCCGGAGGCCGCCGATCTCGCCCTGGAGGGCGGCGTAGGCCTTGTCCTTGGCGGCGATGGCCTCGTTGTGCTGCTGTTCGGCGATTCGCAGCTGCTTTCGGAGCTGGTCGCGTTCCTGATGGAGTTCCCCGATGCGTGCGCTGTCGCGCGCGGAGGCGGGGGTGAGGGGGATGAGGCCAGGCGCGGCGGGGCGCGCGGCGTTGTCGGCGGGGGCGGCGACGCCCGCGGGCATGAGATGCGCGAGCACGGCGGGGAACTGGTGGAGGCGCCGGCATTCGTCGGAGGGCATGGCTCCGATGGCGCGTTCGCCAGTAGTCGGCGGGGCGTCCTTCCAGAAGGCGCTTTTGCCCATGAGGAGTTCGCCGAGCCGATGGAGGCGCGGCTGGGAGGAGTCGGCGAATGCGGCGGCGGCCCACGGGCGTGGGTCCTGGAGGGTTCGGAAGAGGACGCGCCAATGGGCGGCGAGCCAGTCGGGGGAGAGCATTTCGTAGGCCTGGAGGACGGGGCTGATTCTGCTGGTCGCGTCGACGGTGGAGAGCATGACGAGGCGCGCGAACTCCAGGTCGTTGTTGATCACGGTGACCAGGCGCTGGACGGTGTTGTTGTCCCTGAAGGTGTTGGGGGCCAGCTTGAAGCCGCCGCGATGGACGGCCTGGCTGAGTTTGGGGCACTTTCCCAGCAGGCTGTTGAAGGTCGTGTAGGAGGTGTTTCGGAGGGCCCATCGGAGGGCGTCCGCGCAGATTCGGTATTCCATCGTGGGGGTTCCTGGGAATTGAGATTGGCTTCAGGCGTCGGGCCGCCGCGGCGCCCTGCGTCATGATGCAGTGGCGTGGCGTCGGGCCGACGCGGGGAAAGGCGTCGGGCCGGGGGAGTCCCGGCGGGAAAGGCGTTTATAGCAGCGGGATGTTGTGTTCGCGGCAGCGGGAGACCATCTCGGGCGGCCAGATGCTGCATTGGATTTCGCCGATGTGGGCCTTGTGCAGCAATAGCATGCACAGGCGGCTCTGGCCGATGCCGCCGCCCAGGGAGAGCGGGAGTCGGCCGTCGAGGAGTGCCTGGTGGAAGTACAGGCTGGCGCGGGCCTGCTGGTTGGCGATGGCGAGCTGGCGGAGCAGCGCCTCGCGGTTCACGCGGATGCCCATGCTGGAGAGTTCGAAGGAGCGCTTGAGGACGGGGTTCCAGACGAGGATATCGCCGTTGAGGCCGCGGTGGGTGTCGTCGGAGGGGGTGCTCCAGTCGTCGTAGTCGGGGGCGCGGCCGTCATGGGGCTGCCCTGAGCGGGGGAGGGCGCCGCCGATGCCGATGAGGAAGACGGCGCCGTCCTCCTCGCAGACTTTGTCCTCGCGCTGCTTCGGGGTGAGGTCGGGGTATCTGGCTTCGAGATCCTCGGTGTAGTGGAAGCGGATCTGCTCGGGGAGGAACGGGACGAGGGCCGGGTAGTCGGAGGCGAGGGCGGCCTCGGTGCGGCGGATGGCGTAGTAGATGCGGCGGACGGTCTCCTGGAGGAAGGGGATGTTGCGGTTTTCGTCGGTGACGACCTTTTCCCAGTCCCACTGGTCGACGTAGAGGGAGTGGAGGTTGTCGAGTTCCTCGTCGGCGCGGATGGCGTTCATGTCGGTGTAGATGCCCTTTCCTGGGGGGAGGCGGAGGGCGGCGAGTTTGAGCCGCTTCCACTTGGCGAGGGAGTGGACGATTTCGGCGCGCTGTTCGGCGATGGCCTTGACGGGGAAGGAGACGGGTCGCTCGACGCCGTTGAGGTCGTCGTTGACGCCGGTGCCGGAGAGAACGAAGAGCGGCGCGGTGACGCGCTGGAGGTCGAGTTCGAAGGCGAGGTCGTTCTGGAACTGGTTCTTGATCTTGCGGATGGCGCGTTCGGTGGAGAGTTCGTCCAGGAGCGGCTGGTAGCCGTGCGGCAAAATGAGTTCAGACATCTCTAAGAGATTCCTATGCAATGAAAAATTGTAAGAATAGACTGACGTCTCCGTGGCGTCCAGTCTGGCCGTGTGGACGGCGGATAGCGGGCGCATGCCCCAGGCCGTGCATCGGCAAAGGCGAGAAGTCCCCGTCCCCTCCCTCTGGTGCGGGATTTAGATAATATGGCTTTTCAACGCGCAATTACCAATCCGACGGCGGCAAAAAAATGGAGATTGTTGCTATAGTAATGCAGAAACTTGGTTTGGAGCGGGGAAAAAACGAAGTGCAAGGAGGATGAGCATGGCAGGTGTGGACGCGGGGAAGCGGGCGCTGGAGATGACGCTGGCGCGGGTGGAAGTGCCGTTGCGGAAGGCGGTCCTGGAGACGACGCATATGCTGACGGCGGCGCTGGTGTGGCCGCGCGTCGGGATAGCGCGCCGCGCGTCGCAGCAGGAGGTGCGGCTGCGCCACGGGGTCTGCGACCGCGGGGGCGCGCCGTGGCATGAGCGGGTGCTGTTCAAGGAGCAGTGCGAGGGCTCCTTTGCGCTGGAGGTGTCGCTGACCGTCTCGCTGCTGCGGCGGCAGCTCATGGAGTGGCGGCGGCTTGCCCTGGGCTACGCGCTGAAGAGCGCGGGCGAGTATATCGACAACGCGGGCCCCGTCGTGGGGGAGGCGATGGAGGTGCCCTTCAAGGTGGCGTCGAAGCAGCTGCTCTCCTCGAAGGATCCAGAACTGCTGGCGCAGGGGGCCGTGGATCTGCAGGTCGAGGCGGTGCCGCTGGACGGCTCGGCGCTGCGGGTGGAGGTGCCGCTTTTGTCGGCCCTGGAACTGATGAAGGTGCAGCGCCGCTATCTGAAGATCCCCGTCGTCGGCAAGGCCGTCGTCGAGGTGCGGGCGCTGAAATAGTTCACATCCATCGCCACTCGGTGCGGAGGGCGATGCCGAAGCGCGCGGCGACGCGCTCCTGGAGGAGGACGACGAGTTCGCGGGCGTGGGCGGCGCTTTCGGGGCGGCCGCCAGGATTGAGGATCCAGTTGGCGTGGAGGTCGCTGACGACGAGGTTGCCGACGGAGAGTCCCTTGCAGCCCGCCTCCTCGAGGAGCTTCCCCGCCGGCGGGGCGCCAGGCGGGTTCGTGAAGACGCTGCCTGCGGAAGGGCCCTGGGGGTTGACGGCGCGGCGGCGGGCGTGCTCGGCGGCGATCGCGGCCTTCTCGGCGGCGGGATCGGCGGCGGGCAGCCGC
>JAEEXV010000229.1 GCA_016287975.1 Lentisphaeria bacterium
AGCCAGCCAGCGGGCAAGCCCGCTGGCACACGCTGGGTAAATGCGGGGCCAGCGCGGTATGGGGCGCGGGGGGATCGGAGCCAGCCAGCGGGCAAGCCCGCTGGCACACGCTGGGTAAATGCGGGGCCAGCGCGGTATGGGGCGCGGGGGGATCGGAGCTCGCGCGGGGATGGTCGGGTGATTGGGGCCAGCCAGCGGGCAAGCCCGCTGGCACACGCTGGGTAAATGCGGGGCCTGCGCGGTATGGGGCGCGGGGGGATCGGGGCTCGCGCGGGGATGGTCGGGTGATTGGGGCCAACCAGCGGGCAAGCCCGCCGGCACACGCTGGGTCAATGCGGGGCTCGCGCGGTATGGGGCTCGGGGGGATCGGAGCCAACCAGCGGGCAAGCCGCGAGAGGTTAGGATTCTACCAGGCGGGGAGGGAGTAGCCAGTGCCTCGGGTGATTTGCTGGAAGGCGTGATACCGGGAATCGATGAGGAAGAGTTCCTGGTTGCGTCCAGACTGTCGGGTGCAGATGAGATGGCGTCCGTCGGGGGCCCAGCTGGGGGATTCCCAATTGCCTGCGGCGGTGGTGATGAGGACGGGTTGGGCGCCTGGTTTCTTCATGTCGAGGATCTGGATGACATATTGTCCTGAAGCGGTTCTGGCGGCGTAGGCGAGGCGGTTGGTGACGCGGCTCCAGGAGGGGGAGACGCATTCGGCGCTGCCGAGCTGGAGGCGCTTTCCCTGGCGGGTGGCGAGGTCCATCAGATAGAGCTGGGGGCGTCCGCTTTTGTCGGAGACGTAGCAGATGGACTTGCCGTCGGGGGAGAAGCAGGGGGAGGATTCGACGTCGCGGTCGCGGGTGAGGCGGGTGCGCCTGCCGTTGGCGAGGTCGACGGAGTAGAGGTCGACCTGTCCTTCGAGGGAGAGTGGGAGGACGAGGGTGCGGCCGTCGGGGGATAGGGCGGGGGAGGAGTTGAGTCCGCGGGCGCGGGAGACGGTGCGCTGGCGGTTGTTGGCGATGTCGACGAGGAGGACGGAGTTGGCGTAGCCGTTGTTGAGGGTGTAGACGAGGGCGCCTGGATGGCCCCAGTAGGGTTCGGTGGAGATGGCGTTGTTGTGGGTGAGGCGGCGTTCGCCTGAGCCGTCGATATAGCAGGTGAAGATTTCCTTGCGGTTGCCGTTGCCAGAGCGCACGTAGGCGAATGGCCGCGTGCAGAGGGCGGGGACGCGGAAGAGTTCGCGCAGGAGCAGGTCGACGAACTGGCAGGCGGCGAGGTTGGGGGTGGCGCCGCGTCCGCTGAGCGAGATGGTATCGCCGCCTGCGACGGTCACCTTTCCAGTGTAGGCGGGGCTCGGCGCGCCAGTATAGGCGACGGAGACCTGCAATTGGGCGCGGTTGCCTCGGATCACCTGGAACCAGTCGCAGCGCACGAGCACGCCTTCAAGGATGGCGCGGGCGGCGGCATCCCCCTGGAACGCGGTGATGGCCAGCGACGGATTACCCGTATCCACCTTGATAAGTCGCCCGCCACGCAGGGAAGTCTGGGCGGAAAGCAGGGCGGCGAGGCAAAAGAACAGCAGGATGGCGGCGCGTTTCAGGGAAGTGGCCATGGCAGGGAAGGAGAGGTGGCGGGGGGGCGGGAAACCAAGTCTAAGGCCGGGCCAAGTGGCCCGGCACGGGAGACGCCAGGCCAGTGGCCTGGCGCTGGACGCAGTTAGACGGCCATGAGTTCTTTTTGCTTGTCGTCCAGAACCTTGTCGACCTGTTCAATCATCTTGTCGGTGAGTTTCTGGATTTCATCGGTCTTGGCCTTGGCCTCGTCCTCGGTGATTTCGGATTTCTTCTTGGCGTTTTTGATGGCCTCGTTGGCGTCGCGGCGGGCGTTTCGGATTTCAACGCGGGCCTCCTCGGCGTATTTCTTGACCTGCTTGGTCATTTCGGTGCGCCGTTCCTCGGAGAGTTCGGGGATGGGGAGGCGGATGACCTTGCCGTCGGAGAGCGGGTTGATGCCGAGGCTGCTGGCGAGGATGGCCTTGCGGATGGCGTCGATGGCTTTGATGTCCCAGGGCTGGATCTTGAGCAGGCGGGGTTCGGGGGCGGAGACGGCGGCGATGTCCTTGAGGCGGGTCTGGGCGCCGTAGTATTCGACCATGATTCCGTCGACGAGGGCGGGGGAGGCCTTGCCAGTGCGGACGGCGTCGAAGCGCTTCTTGAGGGAGTCGACGGAGTTGTTCATGGCGGTCTTCGCCGCGGTGGTGATTTCTTCGGGGGTAGGCATGGTGTTTTTTCCTATGTTTTTGGCTTGGTGGCTATTCGGTCACAAGAGTGCCGTGGCGGAAGTCGCCATGGAGGATTTCGGAGAGGACGCCTGGGGTGGCGGCCTTGAAGACGACGATGGGGAGGTGGTTGTCCTGGCAGAGGGCGAAGGCGTTGGAATCCATGACCTTGAGTTGGTCGGCGAGGGCCTTTGCGTAGGTGAGCGTCTCATAGCGTTCGGCCTCGGGATGGGTCATGGGGTCGGCGCTGTAGATGCCGTCGACCTTGGTGGCCTTGAAGACGGCGTCGGCGTGGATTTCGACGGCGCGGAGTGCGGCGGTGGTGTCGGTGGAGAAGAAGGGGTGCCCTGTGCCTGCGGCGAAGAGGAGGATGGTGCCTGCGTTGAGGAGGCGGTCGGCTTCGCGGTAGTCGAAGGGGGGCAGGACGCCTGCGATGGGGAGGGCGGACTGGATTTCGCAGGCGCGGCCCATCTGGTTGAGGGCGATGCGCATGGCGAGCGCGTTCATGCAGGTGCCGAGCATGCCGATGTAGTCGGCGCCGCAGCGTTCCATGCCGTTTTTACTGCCTGCGAGGCCTCGGAAGAGGTTTCCCGCGCCGATGATGACGGCGGTCTGGCAGCCGCTGGAGGCGGCTTCGAGGACGAGGGCCGCGGCCTGCTGGACGGCGTCGGGGTCGATGCCGCCATGGGGCCCGCCGAGGGCCTCGCCGCTGATTTTCAGGAGGATGCGTTGGAATTTCAAGGCCATAGAAGTGAACGGGGGACGGTTGGGGTTGTGGCACTCTGCATATTGTAAGGCGCAAACCGCATTTCGCCACGGAGGCAGGCAAAAAAACGGGAAGATTTCGGGGATGGCGCGATGACGTCAGGACTGTTTTTTGCTGGCGGTCACGCGGAGGACCTCGGCGGGTGAGGTGATGCCCTGGGCGGCCTTGAGCCACGCGTCCTCGCGGAAGGTGCGCATGCCGCCCTCGCGGGCGAGGGCGCGCAGTTCGGTGTCGGGGATGCGGGCGGCGATGCGGTCTTCCAGGGCCTCGGTGAGGATGAGGAATTCGTAGATGGCGATTCGTCCGTGGTATCCTGTGTGTCCGCAGGCGGCGCAGCCGCCTGGCCTGGGGGCGAGGAGGCGCGTCGGCGCGGGGCGGCCTGCCTTCTGGAGGGCGGCGGCGAGTTCGCGGGCGAGATCCGGGGGGAGCGGGTCGCTGGGGATGGCGCAGTGCGGGCAGAGGCGTCGGATGAGGCGCTGCGCGATGACGCAGGTGAGGCTGCTGGCGACGAGATCTGGATCCAGCCCCATGTTGATGAGGCGGTTGACGGCGCCGACTGAGTCGTTGGTGTGGAGGGTGGAGAAGACGAGATGTCCAGTGAGGGCGGACTGGATGGCGATGGAGGCGGTCTCGCGGTCGCGGATTTCGCCGATGAGGAGGATGTCGGGGTCGTGGCGGAGGATGGAGCGGAGCGCGCTGGCGAAGGAGAGTCCGATTTCGGCGTGGGTCTGGATCTGGGTGATGCCCGCGACTTCGTATTCGACGGGATCCTCGACGGTGATGATCTTGAGTTCGGGGCGTTGGTCGCGCAGGTGCGCGAGGATGCTGTAGAGGGTGGTGGTCTTGCCGCTGCCAGTGGGGCCCGTGACGAGGATGAGGCCGTTCGGACGCTGCAGAATCGTGCGCAAAAGGGTGAGTTGCGCGTCGTCAAGGCCCAGACGGCCGAGTTCAAGGAGGAGGTTGCCTGCGTCGAGGAGGCGGAGGCAGAGCGATTCGCCGAAGGGGGTGGGGAGGGAGGAGACGCGGAAGTCGAGCGAGCGCCCCTGGTGCTCGAAGCGGATGCGCCCGTCCTGGGGGAGGCGCCGCTCGGCGATGTTGAGCTGCGCCATGACCTTGATGCGGGAGACGATGGCGTCGGCGAGGCCTGACATGGCGGGCGGGGTGGGGATGGCGCGGAGCATTCCGTCGACGCGGAATCGCAGCCGAAGTTCGTTGCGGTATGGTTCGAGGTGGATGTCGGTGGCGCGGCTGGCGACGGCCTCGGAGAGGATTTGGGTGACGAGGGCGCTGATGGTGCCCTCGCTGGCGGCTGCGGCGGTGGGCGGGGTGCCCTCGCGTGCGGCGGGGGCGCGTCGTGCGAGGCTGTCGGCGCCGAGGCCGTAGATGGCCTGGAGGCGGCGTTCGAGTTGGGATGGCCTGGCGAGGGCGGTGCGGAAGGGGCCGCCGAGGAGCAGTTGGAGTTGCCCTGTGGCGGTGGCGTCTGGAAGATGTGCGAATGCGAGGGTGAGGGCGCCGTCGTGGTCGAGGATGGGGAAGCACTGGAACTGGAGGGCGAGGCGGTCGGGGAGGCGGTCGGGCGCGGGCGCTTCGGCGGGGAGGGCGTCGAGATCGATGAGGGGGACGCCCTGCTGCCTGGCGAGCATGTCGTAGATGGTGGCCTCGGGGACGAATTTGAGTTCGAGGAGGACCGTCTCGGCGGGCTGCGCCATGCGCGCCATGCGTCGGCGTGCGGTGTCCGCCTGCCTTGGCGTCAGGGCGCCTGCATTGACCAGAAGTTCGAGAAGGGTGCGGGGCATGGCTATTTGCCGTCGTTGGGGAGGGTGATGGTGACGGGGACGGCGCGTCGGATGGCGATGAGCTTTCCGTCGGGGGTGCGGAGGGTGATCTGGTCGGCGTCGATTTCCTGGATCTGGCAGCCGTCGGCGATGCTGTCGTGGATGGTTGCGCGGCGCTGTGATTCGCCTGTCTTGGAATCCTTGAGTTTCAGGAGTGCCCAGGGGAGGCCGTCGAAGCGCAGATACCCGTCGAAGTCGATGGTCAGAAGATGCGGCGGTGGCGGTGGAGGAGGAGGCGGCGGCGGTGGTGGCGGCGGCGGCGGGGCAGGAGGTTTGGGCGCCTCCGCTTTCTTTGCGGGAACTGGCGCGGGCTTTGGTTTCGGAGGGGCGGGGAAGGTGAAACTCTTGCGGAAGGGGTTTTCGGTGTCTTTGGGGACTTCGGCCAGTTGGACAGGAAGGTGGAAAGCCTGCCAGGGGACGAGAGTCGGCGGCGCGGGCATGGGAGCCAGCGCGGGGGGCGGGGTGGCCACCTGGCGCTGAAGCAGCCGCTGGCTGACAAAGAAGCCGCCCAGGAGCAGGACGACGATGGCCAGCAGCAGTTTTTCCCAATGTGCGGAGAGGAAGGGCATATCCGTTTCGCCGCGCGCCTGGCGCGGCGTTTATTCATTCAGCATGAAAGAGGAGCAGACGATGTTGAAGGTGGCGGTCTGGACCGTGGCGACGCCGCCCTCCGCGGGGATGTCGGGCGGGGCGGTGGTGGCGGAGAGTTGTTTCAGGGGGAGGAAGCGCCTGTCGGTCTGGAGCTGCCGTGCGAACTGGAGGAAGTTTTCAAGGGTTCCGTTGAGTTCGATGCGCACGGGGAATTCCAGGAGGTAGGGGATGTCGTTGCGGGAGTCGGAGGAAGTGTAGGCGATGGGGGAAAGCGCGGTGATGCGCGCGGTGCCGTCTGGCGTGGCGAGGATTTCCAGGTGATTTTCATGGGCGCATTGTGCGAGTCGCTGGATGGTCCAGAGTTTGTAGATGAGCTGGTAGATGGGGGGGGAGGAGTCCTCGCCCGTGTGGAAGGCGGTGGTGTCGAGTTGGACGCCGTATTCGCCGAGTTGCGAGGTGACTCGGTCGAGGATGTCCATGAAGTCAAGGCGGGTGACTCCGGTGATAAGGAGGCGCGGCGTGGGGAAATCGGGGAAGTTTCTGGCGATGCGGCGGGCGAAGGTGGCGTTTGCAGTGGCGAGGGTGGTGGAGGCGGTGGCGACAAGTCCCGTGGTCTTGGTCTGGGGATTGCCGTGGAGGAGTTCGTTGGCGAGGTGGAGCTGCTCCGCGAGTTGCCCCGAATGCTGCGGCCAGGGGGCTTTCGCCAGGCGCGCCTGCTTTTCGTCGAGTTGAGCCTGCGCGTCTCGGCACTTCTTCTGGAGGGGCACGATGTAGAGGGCGTGCGCCAGAATCACCGCCAGTGCCGCGCCGATGAAGATGAAGAGCAGGAATCGGCTTGGTCCAGGCAGGGGGAGATGGCGGGTGGCGGAGGGCATTTTGAAACTACTGGGCGGCGGGGCGGTTGACGATGGAATCGCGGAACGGGAGTTGGAGGAAGAAGATGGTGTATTCCTGGCGCGGGGTCATCTTGCCGTTGGCGAGGAACTGCTGCCAGGGGGCGAGGAAGGTCTCGCGGAAATGGGGGGTCAGGCTTGCGGACTGGTCGTCGACCTTGGTGAAGGCGTCGGTGGCGTTGAGGGCGTTCTGGAATTCCTTGACAATCTGGTAGCGTCCCTCGTTGGTGGGGACGAGGCCCGCGATGTACATCTTGCCGAGGACGGGGAGTTGGCTGACGGGGATGACGGGGGGATAGACGGGCGGGGAATCGACGGATTCCTGGGCGGCGGTCTCGGCGGCGGCACGCGCAGCGCCGCGTGCGAAACGGCGCTCCTCGGCGGGGCGCGCGGTGGTTTCAGGGGCGCGGTTGTCGTCCTGGAAGGCGAATTCATCGGCGAGGTAGATGCACCAGTCGCCAGAGTGGGAACTGTTGGTATTGCGCGCCTGCACCCAGCACTGGAGGGTCTCGATAAATCGCTGGGAGCGCAAGGCGACCTCGACGACGGGGAGCATGCGGCGTTGCTGATATGCGATTTGCCGGTATGCGTTTTCGAGCTGCGGGATGGTTCGCAGGCAGGCTTCGGCCTCGGCCTCTTGCAGTTGGATTTGAGTGAGGCGTCGGTTCAGTTCCTGGCTGCGGTTGGTGATATGGAAGGAGGCGGCGAGGATGAGCAGGAGGATAGCGAGCAGCAGATAGGGGAGGGCGTCGCGGCGGCGTTGTTTCCAGAGGAGCGATTCCGGAAGCAGCGCGAGGTGGAAGCGGGAGACCCCGAGCGCCTGGAGGGCAAGGCCGTATGCGACGGTGAGGCATGGATAGACGCCCGCGGTTTCGGGGCCGCCGTTGCTGCCCGTAGGGCAGTCTCGAATGGGGACGCCGAGGATGGAGACGGGGGCGTCTAGGCGGCGGGAGAGGATGGCGGGGAGTTCGGCGGAGAGGGCGCCACCGCCAGAGAGCCAGATCTGTCGGAGTTGTGGGGCGGCGAGGCCAGGGAGGGAGTCGAGCCAGCGCTGGAGGAAGTTGAGGCAGGCGTCGGCGAGGTCGGTCTCGGAGGTGTCGGGGAGGCCGAGGGGGAGGGCGCCGATGAGCTGGAGGCGTCCCTGCCAGTAGAGGGCGAGGATGGATTCGTGGCTGCCTGCATCGAGGAGCAATTGGAGTTCGGGCTTGGCGGCGGCGACGGGATGAAGAGCCTCGAAGGCGTTGGCGAGGGCGAGGCCATTTCCAGTGAACTGCTCGACGGCGACGGCGGATTCCTCGTGGAATGCGAGGCGCTGGTCGAGGAAGTCGGCGCGGCAGATGGCGAGGAGGACGGGGTTGGTCTGGCCAGACAGTGCGGGCAGGGGCTGGAAGTCATGCACGAAGTCCTCGCCCGAAAGCCCCCCCAGTTGACGGGTTTGATAACTGACGAGTTTGGAGAGCTTGGAACGGCTGTGGATCGGGGGGAAGTCCGAGACCAGCGTGTTGACCTCGGACTGGGGGAGCCCGCAGCACGCAGGATGCCCCGAGAGGCGGTTGCCGATCAGCCAGTCCGCAAAGGCCGCGGACAGTTCCTCTGGCGCAATCAGCCCCTCCTGCTGCTGGGACAAATAGGTCAGTCCCGAAATGACATGGCCGTTCCCGCGCCGCGAAAGCAGCACGGCCTTGCCGCTGCTGTCTCCGCAGTCCAAGCCCAGTGCTGTATGGTGGCGGACGGTCATGGGGAGAATCTGAGTATTTTAGAGGAATGCGAATGCGGGGAATGATTCGGAGTGCCCTGCCGCAACGGACTGCCGACGGGCAAGCCCGCCGGCACACGGGGGAGTTCACTGGGGGCGGGCAAGCGGGGGGCGGCTTCCGCCGCAAGAATGCGGCGGCACAGCACCGCGGAGGCTGGTGGGCGGCGCAGGCGGCGCGAAAACAGCGGGGGTGGCGCGGGTCAGTGGAAATGGGCGATGGCGCGGAATCGGCGGGTTGTCTCGGCGGGCTGGCGCGTTGGCGGGGGTCGGCTTCCGCCGCAAGAATGCGGCGGCACAGCACCGCGGAGGCTGGTGGGCGGCGCAGGCGGCGCGAAAACAGCGGGGGTGGCGCGGGGCGGGGGAAATGGGCGATGGCGCGGAATTGGCGGGGAAAGCCCGCCAGCACACGGGGGAGTTCTATGCGGCGGGGCGCCAGGCGGGGCAGATGGCCAGCGGACAGATTCGCCAATGGCTATTTCTTTGCAGGCGCGGCAGCGGCGGGCTTGGCGGGCGCTGCGGGGGCGGGCTTTGCGGGCGC
>JAEEXV010000230.1 GCA_016287975.1 Lentisphaeria bacterium
ACACCCCCGCCGCCCCCAGCGCCCGCGCCCGCACCAGGGCAATACACGCTTCCTGGCCTGGCGCTCTACATGCCTCCGAAGAACAGCAACCAACTCGACGCGGCCGCTGAAATCAAGAAAAACAGCGCCACCATCCAGCAGACCCTCGACGAATTCCGAATCGACGCGGTCGTCGTGAACCACATCCACGCCCCCCAGGTCACCCTCTTCGAAGTGGAAATGGGCAACGGAGTGCCCGTCACCAACATCGGCAAGATTTCCAACGACCTCGCCATGCACCTCAAGGCCAAGGCGATCCGACTGCTGCTCCCCGTCCCTGGGAAGAACTGCGCAGGCATCGAGGTCCCGAACTCCGTCCGCATCACCGTCACCGCACACGAGCTCTTCAGCAGCCCCGCCTGGACCAACAACCGCATGGCCATCCCGATCGTGCTGGGCAAGAACATCAATGGCGATGTCATCGTCGTCGATCTGGCCAAGGCCCCGCACCTCATTGTCGCGGGCACCACCGGCTCTGGCAAGTCCGTCTGCATGAATCTGATGATCCAGTCCATCCTGCTGCGCTACCGCCCCGATGAACTGAAACTCATCATGTTCGACCCCAAGGTCCTCGAGTTCCAGCCCTACCACGCCATCCCGCACCTCATCACCCCCATCATCAACGAACCCGCCAAGGTCGGCCTCATCCTGCGCTGGGCCATCACCGAGATGGACCACCGCTACCGCCAGCTCGCGGCCGTGGGCGTCAAGCAACTCTCCGAGTTCACCTCCCGCCCCCCCAGCCCAGCCCCCGCATACGATGAAAACGGCGATCGCATCCCCGACCGCCTCCCATACATCGTCATCATCATCGACGAACTCGCCGACATCATGGCGCACGCCCAGAAGGAGGTCGACAACGCCCTCTCCGTGCTGGCCGCCAAGTCCCGCGCCGCAGGCATCCACATGATCATCGCCACCCAGCGCCCCGACGCCAAGGTCGTCACGGGTCTCGTCAAGTCCAACTTCCCCTGGCGCGTCGCCCTCAAGGTCAACGACGTGGTCAACTCCCGCGTCATCCTCGACCAGAAGGGCGCCGAAAGCCTTCTCGGCAACGGCGACATGCTCTTCAAAGGCAGCAGCGGCGACCCCGAACGCATCCAGGGCGGCTGGGTCACCAACGCCGAAATCGCCGCCGTCGTGAAACACTGGACCGACCAGGGCGAACCCGAGTTCGACCCCGCCATCGAACGCGCACTTGCCGCCCAGGACGACGACGCCGAACCCGCCACCGGCGGAGAAGCCGCAGGCAACGGCGGGGGCGGGGGCGGCGGCGCCGCCGCCGAAAACGACCTCGTCGCACGCGCCCTCGAAGCCCTCAAGACCGACAAGCGCCCATCCATCTCCCGCCTGCAGCGCCGCCTCGGCATCGGATACAACCGCGCCGCCGCGCTGATGGACGAACTCGAAGACCTCGGCTACGTCGGCCCGCAGCCCACCTCGGGAATGCGCGAAATCTACTGGGACAACTTCCCTGGCATGGGAGGCGGCGGGCGGCGCGCCGCCGCCACCGAAGATGCCCCGCCCGACGACGACGAGGACGACGAACCGCCCTTCGATTCCGACGACGCCCCCGCCGCGAAATAGCCCACCCCACCCGTCATGCCCGTCCCCCCCGACACATCCGATTCAGGAGCCAGCCCCTCCAGCACCGTCACCGAACTCGTCATCCCGCGCATGAACTTCGGCGAACGTCTGCGGCATCTGCGCCTGGACAACGACCTCTCGATAGAAGAGGTCGCCAATCAGACCATGCTGTCCCAGAGCACCATCGCCTACCTCGAATCTGGCGACTTCTCCAAAATCACCGCCAGCCCCCACTACTGCAAGAGCCACATCGAACGACTCTGCCTCTGCTACGACCATCCCGCAGACGAAATCATCGAGGCCTTCGAACTTGAATACACAGCCTACGCCCAGAACCATTCCACGCCCTCCCAGGATGGCGACTTCGAACTGACCCAGACCTCCGTCGCCCCGCGACGCCTCTCCGCCATTCTCATCGGCTTCATCACCGTCCTCATGCTGGTGCTCGTCCTCAGCGGCTGGGGATATCAGCGATACAAGCAGCACCGCGACGCAAAGCGCCCTGCCACCGACCTGAATCTCCCGTCCCTGCTCGAATCCCCGCGCCTGCCCATGGACGCGCTCCCCATCCCCGTCAACTGAACCCGACCGCGACGCTGGCGGGAATGCCCGTCGGCACGCCTTCACCCGATCCCGCCTCCCTCCATGTCCACTGACACCCCATACCGACTGCCCTCGCCAGACTCCCTGAAACGCCCTGAAGCCAACGCCTGCGAATTGGCCAGCCGCGCGGAAATCGAGGAAAACTGGCAACTCATCTCCAGCATCCTGACAGAGGCTGGACTGGACGCCGCCGTCACCAGTTCCATCACTGGCGCACAGGCCACCCGATTTGAAATCCGCCTGGGACCTGGCGTTCCCCTGGAGGCATTGGCGGATCTCCAGGGCGCGTTCGCCGCCAAACTCTCCAAGGGCGGCCCCATCCGCATGCTGGTCCCCATCCCAGGGCGAGATCGGGCGGGAATCGAAATCCCCAACCGCCAGCGCCATTTCTGGACGGCGGGGGAACTCTTCGCCACCAAGGCCTGGAACGAAACCGACGTGGCCATCCCGCTGCTGTTGGGGCGCGACCTGCTGAACAAGACGACCGTCATCGACCTGGCCGACGCCCCGAACCTGCTGATCGCAGGCGACGCCTCCGCGGGCAAGAACCACCTTGTCCAGCAGTTCGTCCTTTCGCTCGTCTTCCATTTTTCGCCCTCCGAACTGCGACTGCTCCTCTACGATTCCCGAGGGCTTGCGTTCCGCCCGTTCGCGGCGCTGCCCCACCTCATCGTCCCCCCCGTCTCCTCGGCCCCCTCCGCCAGCGTCATGCTCGACTGGGTCGTCGCCGAACTGCGACGGCGCCAGCAGGCGATGCTCTCCGCGGGCGTCCGCTCCATCGAGGATTACAACCAGAAGTTCCCGCAGGCGCCCCTGCCGCGCGTCGTCGTCTTCCTCAGCGAGATTTCCCCGTTGATGCGCGAGAAACGCGGCGAGCGCACCACCGAGGCGCTGCTCCGCCTCGCGACCGCCAGCCCCGTCGGCATCCACCTCATTGCCACCACCCAGTTCCCGTATCCCGAAAACCTCTCCGACGATGTGCGCAGCTGCTTCCCCTGGCGCATCGCCTTCAAGACCCTCCAGCCCGCCGTCTCCGAACTGATCCTCGACGTCGAAGGGGCCGAGACCCTCCTCGACAACGGCGACCTCCTCTTCAGTTCCCAGGAGCCCCTGCAGCGCTGCCAGTCTGGCACCCTCACGGTCGAGGAGTGCAGGGAGGTCGCCCGCTTCTGCACGAAGCAGCAGGCCGCCGCCCATGACCACGCCCTCGAACGAAGCATGGAGGACGCGGAACTCGCCGAACGCAACGCCGCCGCCGCCGCCCGCGCCGCGCAGGAAGCCCCGATGCTTCCGTTCGCCGCCGACGAGCCGCCC
>JAEEXV010000231.1 GCA_016287975.1 Lentisphaeria bacterium
GGATCTTCCGGATTTCCCGGATCTTCCGGATTTCCCGGATCTTCCGGATTTCCCGGATTTCCCAGCCCCCGCATTTTCCCCGCGTGTGCCGGCGGGCTTGCCCGCCGGTAAAGCCCCGATCTCCCGCCACCATAATCACCCAGCCCCCGCATTTTCCCCGCGTGCGCCGGCGGGGAAGCCCGCCGGAATGCCCCCGAAGATGCGCCACCCCGGGCTTTCCCAGCCCCCGCATTTACCCGGCGTGTGCCGGCGGGCTTGCCCGCCGGTAAAGCCCCGATCTCCCGCCACCAAAATCACCCAGCCCCCGCATTTACCCCGCATGTGCCGGCGGGCTTGTCCGCCGGAATGCCCCCCGCGGGTGCGCCGCCCTGTCCAGCCGCGCCGGCGGGCAAGCCCGCCGACACACGAAATCCCCCGTTCTGTGGCGGGCCGTTCTCGGCCCGCGTCCCCGCGTCCCTTGAAAAAATCCCCCTGCTTTCTTAGCGCCATGCAATTCCTCTTCTCCCAGCCTTTCACGCATGTCCACTTCTTCCGCATCCAGGACTGGCGGTGCCAGGCCGAGCCCACCTCCGCCATGCGCTGGCGTGCCGCCCTCGACGGCGACGCCCTCCCTGGCGCCACGCCCCGCCTGACCCTCGACTTCGAGGGCGCCGCCCCCTCCGGCGGCGGCACCTTCCTCTTCGCCTTCCCCGCCCTCGCCAAGGACACGGCCCCCGCCATCACCAGCGATTCCCCCGAGTGGAACTGGCAGTGGCCCGTCCTCGAAGTCCGCACCCCCTGCACCAGACTGGAAATCGCCGACTTCCCCCTGCCCGCCCTGCCAGGCAGGCTCTACCTCGAAAACTACTGCCGCCTCCCCGACGGACGCATCCTCCGCGCGCCCGAGGCCGTCGTGAACGTCGAGGACACCCCCGCTGCCTCCGTCCAGGCCTATCTCAGCAGCAACTTCGAGGGCGGATTGCTCCGCTACAGTATCGTCGCCGAGCAGGACGACGCCCACCACTGGATGCCCGACCGCAACTACAACGGCCCCGCCGAAGTGCGCCTCGGCCAGCAGACACTCGCCGTGCAACTCCGCCACGGCATCGCGCAGGGCGCCATCCCGCTGCCCTCCCGCAGCGGCTTCGCCGCCGAGGTCACCTCGGGCGCCCTCGACGGCGTCGGCAACTGGGTCGATCCCGCGTTCACCGACGGGCTCCCCTATTCGATCTTCTGGGGCGACATCCACGTCCACAGCCGCGAATCCGACGGCGAAGGCGACCCCGAGACCGTCGTCTCCCGCGCCCGCGACTGGCTCCACCTGGATTTCATGGCCTTCAACGAACACATCGAGAACTCGCTCGCCTGGCGCCCCTGGAACGCCGACAAGTGGAAGCGCCTCCGCGCCGTCTACGAGACCGCCACCCAGAACGGATCCTTCGTCATCATCCCGGGCTTCGAATTCCGCAGCTACTGCAATCTCTGGTGCTTCAACGACGAATACACCGACTTCATCTCCGTCGCGGAAACCCTCGACAACGCACACTACCCCAAGGGCAAGGACGACCCCGTCTATCCGCAGCAGCAGGCCGACGCGCAGCGCCACATCGCCGAATTCGCCGCCCGCCCTGGCTGGCTCGTCGGCTACCACCGACTCGAAAACCTCCACGCCACCCTCGGATACATGCCCACTCCCGTCCAGTATCTCCAGATGGCCCACTACAAGCGCCCGCCCGAGACTGGCAGCGACGAATACCTCCTGCGCGGCGACCGCGTCGGCTTCTTCGGCTCCACCGACACCCACATCGGCCTGCCGGGACTCCCATTCAAGCCCGACCGCACCGCCCAGTCAGGCCTCACCGCCATCTACGCCGAGCGCCTCGACCGCGACAGCCTCCACGAGGCACTCCTCCAGCGCCGCACCTACGCCACCATGGGCTCCCGCACCCTCCTCGACTTCCGCCTCAACGGCGCACTCATGGGCAGCGTCCTCGCCCTCCCCGACGGCGCCCCCATCGAAATCACCGTCCGCGCCGCAGGACGCGAACGCCTCGCGGGCCTCGAAATCGTCTCAGGCGGACAGGATATCGCCCACCTCGACTGCGACGGAACCGCCGTCGAGCACACCTTCCGATTCACCCGAAAAGGCCCTGGCGAACAATACTTCTTCGCCCGCGTCCATCTCGCCGACGGCCGCATGGCCTGGAACAGCCCCGTCTAGGTGACCGAGCCTTAAACGGACGCACCGTATGAATACTATAAGACACACCTAGGGCGGCTATATGCCGCCCTGGGCGTGTGGGGATGGGATTGCGCCTTACGGCAAGGCGAGCAGGAGGGATGAGGCATCGGTGCTGACAAAGCCATCTGCGGCGGCGGTCGCACCGTCGGGAAGAATCACCTGCAGAGCACTCTCGGAGGAATGGATTGTCGTTCCAGGCAGGATGTCGATGCTCCACGGCATCTCGCTTAGCAGTGCCACTTCACAATCGGGCTCCGCGGTCGCGAGGAACGCGGCTTCGGCTGCGGACCCAACCACATGGAGAGAATGCTCTTCCCCGTCTGCCGTCCTCCAATTCACCGTGAAGCCCCGTCCGCTCCCAGTGGATGCCGTGCCACGCGACACTGCATCGGCCTTCAGCGTTTTTGGAGAACCATATAAGCCGTCAAAATAGACGGTATACAACGCGGTGACCGGGCACCCGTCCACCGGGTAGACCGCGCGGATGACGATGGGCTCTACAGACGCAGTTTTGCCCACAGTCAGCAGGCCGTTCTTGTCGATTTTCGCGTATTTGCCCCCGTATGCGATGCTCCAGGTCGGCGTTACCGCATACTCGCCATCCAAAATGGCATCATAGCGCACCTTGTCGCCGCAGGCGATGTACTCGGGCCCGTCGATCTCCAGTTCCCAACCGTCATATTCGAAGTGCGTCACGGGGATGGGAACCCCCTTCGCTGTCTCGCCGAAATACCCATACCAGGAGGCATGGACCTTGGTCTTGTTCTGGAGAACCGACCACGCATAATCCATCTCTTCGTCCCCCAGGAAGTAGATGTCAAGCAGTTTGGTGCATTTGTCGAAGGCGCCCCAGCCAAGATACTCGACACTGGCGGGAATGACGATGGAGGAAAGCTTGGCGCATCCGTAGAATGCATCTGCGCCGATTGTTGTCAGCGAGGCGGGAAGCGCCAACGACGCCAGAGCCTTGCAGTTGTAGAAAGCATAGGACCCTATGCTTTCAAGGTATTCTGGAAGAATGACAGAAGTTAGTTTCGTGCAATTATAAAACGCGCCGGTCTCAATGGAGGTGATACTATAAGGAAGGAGTATTTCGACCAGCGAGGTGCAGCCCTCAAATGCGTACGCACCGATGCATTCTATGGTATCCGGGAGAATGACCTGGGACAGTTTCTTGCAGTTGTAGAAAGTCTCGTCTTCAATCACGGTGATGCCGTCGGGAATGCGGATTTGCGAGAGGTTCACGCAGCCCGCGAATGCGTCTTCACCAAGGGAACGCACTGTTTCGGGAAGGTTGATGGTGGCGAGTGAGGAACAATTTTTGAAGGCGTCGTCTTCAATCCTCTCGACTGTCGGGGACAGGACAATGGACTTGAGTTTCGAGCAATCCCAAAAGGCTCCCTCGCAAATGGTTGTCACGCCCACTGGAACGGTGAAGGTTCCTGCAGGAGATCCAGCCATGGAAATCAACGACGTGCCGTCCTTGCTGAAAAGCACATTGCCGGTTGCCTTATACGTCTGATTCCCGGAGGAGACAGTCAGGCTTTTCATCCCCGTGCAACCTGCAAACGCGCCGCCGCCAATGACTTCAACTGTAGCCGGGATAGACAAGCTCGCCAGTGCGGCGCATCCTCCAAAGGCATCCACCCCGATTTCCACAACGCCAGCCGACAACGGAAAACTTTTCAGCTTCTTGCATCCGGCAAAGGCACTGTCGGAAATGGTCGTCAGATCGCCCCCCCATGGAATGGTGACGGTAGTCAGAGCGGTGCAGTCCTCAAAGGCACTTTCGCCAATGGTTTCAAGGGAAGACGGAAGAACCAGCGCCTTCAGTTTGGTGCAATCGGCTGCCGCATATTGTTTGATGGAAACGACGTCTCTACGCACTTCCAAGGTTCCTGTAAACGCTCCCGGCACACACAGTAACTCCGTCCCTTCACCGTTGTACAGTACATTGCCAAAAGCGCTGTAATTTTCGTTTTCAGGGTCAACGGTAATGGATTTAAGCGACTTGCAATAGGAAAATGCACCTTCTCCAATATAACTCACATTCGCAGGAAGATGGACGGAATTGAGAGATGAACAGTCCGCAAAGGCATACTCGGCAATTCCAAAGCCACAAGCATCATTTCCTCCACCCAAATCAAGCGTCTTTAGTTTGACACAATTTGCAAAAGCATCCCCCCCAATCCAGATATCGTTCCATTCGTGAATAAAACTGACAGCTTTCAAGGAAGAACAACCATAAAAAGCACTATCGCCGACTTCACATCGGATGGGGGAGATGGTCGTCAATTTCTCGCAGGAAAAAAAAGCTGTCCCGTCAATAGAATCGCACGACAGCAGATTGACGGTGGTCAAGGATGGACACACGGCAAACGCCCCCCAACCAATCCTCCCCGTCGCAATGGTGGCTGATTTCAGTTTTGGCATTCTCCGAAACGCACTGTCACCAACATGGGTCAATTCCCCATCCAGCATGGGAGGGATGGTGATGGAGGTGGCATTGGCATTGACCGGCCCGGTAATCAGAATCCCATCGTCATCGTATTCGTATTCGACGTCAACGGGGAGCGTCTTGACGGTCGCGCCCCCAAAAAACTCCCCGTCATACCAACCGTTGCTCTCGTAACCTTTCACAATGACTTTAGAAGAGAAGCGCACGCCCTCTCCAAACTCATTCTCCCAGATCTCCGGCTCCCCCCCGAAGAAGGTGATGCTCTTAAGACCAGTGCACCCGCGGAATGCCGTGTCATACATATACCAACAGCCGGGACTGACCGTGATGGACTTGAGGGCCTTGCATCCCCAGAACACCCCGTCATTAAGCCCCCCTTCCTCAAGATCAATATAATCTATGGAAGCAAGACCGGTGCAGTCGCAGAAGGCAAAGGCACCAATGGCCTCCAATCTGCGGGGCAGGACAATGGATTTGATCTTGGTGCATCCTTCGAAGGCGCCTGCGCCGATGTTACGAACAAAACCGGGCACCGTGAAGGTGCCGGACACCCCCGCCGGCGGCGCCGCCACCAAAGTGCTCTCACTATCATACAAAACCCCGTCAATCACCCGATAGTATTCATTGCCGGCAGCAACGACGATGCTCTTCAGCGACTTGCACCCCGCAAACGGGCCGTCCCCATCCTCAAAATTATAGCAGTCGATATATTCGACGGAAGTGGGGATGGTGATGGAAGTCAAGGCGGTGCAACCATAGAAAGCGCCCTGCATGATCGTCGTGACTGAATTGGGGATGGAAACGCTCTTCAACTTGGTGCACTCCTCAAAGGCGTATTCACCGATGGCGGTGACTGGATAACCATTGATGGAGGGAGGGATCGAGGCCGCAGTGATGCCAGGCACTACCCCCGTAATGGTGATTTCCCCATCCTGTCGAGTGTAGTAGAAATGACCATAGGGATAGTCCGCCGCCGCAAAATGCGCCGACAGGAAAACGGAAGCGGACACGAGCAGCAGCCAAAGCGGGAAGGAAAAACAATGGACAGGGCGGTTCATTGCGGTTGATCTCATAGGAATACCACGGTTGGTAAATGAAGAAAAACGTGACAACTGGAAGCGGAAATAGAGTAATATAACCATGAATTCTTTTTTTCAAGTCGGGTGAAACCAAACAGTCGACGCCCCCCGACGCTGAAATGGTGCTATCTTATTACGAAATGCAATTCTCATTTGCCGCACTTCTGCCATGCCTCGTCCCGCCCCGATTTCAACCGCCGACGCCAAACGACGGCGACGGCGACGCACTTTCCTCGCCACAGCCACCATCGCCCTCCTCGGACTCCTCCCGCTCTTCTGGGCCAACTGGAGCATCCACCGCCGCGACGCCCGCGTCCACGACGACCTGGAGGCCCTCCCCGCCCGTGAATACGGCCTCGTCCTGGGGACGACGCGCATCACCCGCAAGGGCCAGCTCAACTGGTTCTTCACCTACCGCATCGAGGCCGCCGTGCGCCTCTACCGCGCGGGAAAGGTGCGCCGCCTCATCGTCTCCGGCGACAACCGCCGCATCGGCTACAACGAGCCCGAGGACATGAAGCAGGCGCTGCTCGATGCCGGCATCCCCGACGACGCCATCCTCTGCGACTACGCAGGCTTCCGCACCCTCGACTCCGTCGTCCGCGCCCGCAACCTCTTCGGCGCCCGCGAACTCATCATCGTCTCCCAGCGCGACCATTGCCGACGCGCCATCTTCATCGCCGACCACCACGGCATCGACGCCGTCGGCTACGCCGCCCGAAACGTCCCCGCCCGCCACTGGCCCAAGCGCCTCCTCCGCGAACCCGCCGCCTGCCTCCTCGCCTGGCTCGACGTCACCATCCTCCACCGAAAACCGCACTTCGTCCAGTAACCCCCGCCTGGAAGAAGTCCTCCCGTCTCCGCGTGCCCGCCCTTATTTGCCGATGCCTCCGGCGGCCTGTTTCATCCACTTCACGCCCTGGTTCACGCGCCGCCTGACCCCATAGTCTTGCCGCTGGATGGTCTCCAGACAATGGCGTGCCTGACCATACCCCTGCCTGATCGCCTTGCGGATCCATATCATGCCCTTGGGAAGGTTTCTTGCCACCCCCACGCCGTAGGCATAGCAAAGTCCCAATTTCAACTGGGCTTTGGCCAGCCCCCGCTCCGCCGCCTTCCGATATTGCTCAAAGGCCTTCCTGAAATTCTTCTCGACTCCACGCCCGAATTCATGGCATCGGCCCAGCAGATACTGCATTTGCGCAATGCCTGTGTTCGCGGCCTTGCGCCACCATGCCAGCGCCGCCTGGACGTCCTGCCGCACCCCAATCCCCAGGAGATGCCGACCGCCGAGCCAGAGTTGCGCCCCCGCATTGCCAGCCTGGGCCTTCTGGTGCAACTCTTTCAGCCCCGACGCCATTTCCTGCGCAGAAAGCACCGCCCCCGACACGATCAGCACAAATGCCGCCATCCTCAACAATTTCCAGTGATCCCACCACATTTTTCACTTCTCCATTGACAGGAACCCGCATCAATTTCCCGCCCTCTTCCTACTACGCCGTTTGACTGCTTTCTTACACGTCCGGATCCACCGCCGAATGCCGCGTATCAAAGGAGACAGCCGCCATAAACGGCGCAGCCGCTTCCACCAACGCATTTCGCGAAAACGGCCCCCAAAACTTTGCCATTGCCCGCCCAGCCACCGCGTGACACGCTCATCCTCCCTGGAGAGCGATGCCAGGCCACTCGCCAAAGACTGCCATTCCTGCCAATGCTGAAGCACCTCTGGCTTGCGCCTGGACTTCACCTTCCGCTTCGGAATCAATTCCTCCGCATTCGCAACGGGCGTCGACCTTGAAACCAGATGATTCAGGGCATCGCAGAAACGCCTCAGCCCAGCCCCGCAGAACGGGCCGAATTCAAGCAGGACCTCATTCTCGCTCACAAAGACCTTCCTTAGGAACGGGAACCGGCTGCTCCAACGCCAGCACAGGGAATAATCGTTTCGCGCCCGAAATGGAAACGAGATTTGCTGCTTGTCAAGCCCCCGTCCATAGAGCATGTCGGCGGTGACCAGCAGGCCCCGCGTTCCAAGCCGAAGCAGAGTGTCATCGTACAGCGCGAATATGTCCGCAGGAGCAATCTCCGGCGCATACCCCCAGATGGCAAGATGACGCTTCCAAAATGGAACCTCCTGCCCGATGATTCGCTGCAGCATCGCCCGGCAACGCTCCACCCTGTCGGTCTGGACCGTCAACGCCGCCGACTGCCGCCGCAATTCCTGGATTGCCTTCTCCCGATCCGCTTCAATCCTGCGCGTGAAGTCCTTCTCATAGCGTTCCCACCGCTCATATTCCGCCTGCATTTCCTCCACCAGCATCCGACGGCACTCTTCCAGCCTGCGCAGACCATTGCACACGGTCGCTTCGACGGGATCCCCGTCTTGCGACTGCGTCAAGGTCTTCTGCGCCTCTTCCAGGACCGCCGCGACAGAGGAAAGCCGCCCGCCCCAGATCGGCGGTTTCCGTTCCAGGGGAAAGTCCGTTGTGCGGAGAACCGCTATGACCGCCGCCAAGGTCACGGAGGCATCCTCGCGGACATGCTCCAGTTGCGCCAGACGCCTCCTGGCAATCGCGAGTTCTTTCGCCAACTGGGCCGCGCTCGGCAGGGACTCCCCCTCCGGCTCAGGAGGCTTTCGAAAAATGGGGTCCCGCGCCTCGATCTGCGCAATGGTCAAGACCTCGTCATCCAGGACAAAGCGCTCATCTGGCGCAACCCGCCCCTGCTGCACGCTGTTCCACAAATCCCCCGAGGTGCAGAACTCCGCCAGCGATGCCCGCCAATAGATGTTTTCATGAGAATCCGCCGACATTCTATCCCTCAACCATCGCCATTGTCCGTTACTTCCCTATTGCCTCCGCACCAGCACAACACGGAAGCCCACCGCAGGATTGTGCTTGGTGGGTTTCATGCGTTCCCGATTCGCCACGCGGCAGGACCGTTCCTCATCACCGATGGAACCGCCCCGAATCACCCGCTCATACTTATTCTTGGGCCCCGTGGGATCATGGATGATCCTCTGTATCTGATAGGGGCCGTACCAGTCTCGGCACCATTCCCAGACATTGCCGCTCATGTCATACAACCCCAAATCGTTCGGACGCTTCTTGCCGACGGGATGGATGCGGTCGCCAGAGTTCACGGAATACCACCCGACATCCACCAATTCCGCGCTGCCGCTGAACGTGTATCTCCGACCAAGTGTCCCTCCGCGCGCGGCATATTCCCATTCTGCCTCCGTCGGCAGGTCAAAGGTAAAACCTGAAGCCACCAGTCGCTTCGAATTCAATGCCTCGCAGAAGTTTTTGGCATCCACCCAACTGACTCTCTCCACGGGCTTGTCATCCCCGTTGCTAAAGGAAGGATTGCTCCCCATCACAGCCTTCCACTGCGCCTGCGTCACCTCGAATTTCCCAATCCAGAAATCCTGCGTGATGGTCACATAATGCGGCAACTCGTCTGCGTCTCGTCCGACTTCGGTAAACGCCCCCCCCATCTGGAAACCGCCCCGCGCGACACGCACCAGCTCCAACTCGGTCTTGTCGTCAAGTCTCACCTTGAGCAACTCCCCCTTTGCGACTTCCACGCGCGAAATGGTTTTCTTCTCTTCTCGGACGCCCGCCTCCGCACCCGCCAACGCCTCGGCGCGAACACGCTCCGCCGAGTCCAAACGCGCTTTCGCAGATGCCGACTCCGCCTCGACCCTCTCCGCACGTGCCAACGCCTCGTCGCGCGCACGCTCCGCCGAGGCCAAACGCTCTTTCGCAGATGCCGACTCCGCCTCGGCCCTCTCCGCACGCGCCAACGCCTCGGCGCGAACACGCTCCGCCGAGTCCAAACGCTCTTTTGCGACTGCCAAATCCACCTCGGCCCTCTCCGCGCGCCTCAACGCCTCGACGCGAACACGCTCCGTCGAGTCCACACGCTCTTTTGCGACTGCCAAATCCACCTCGGCATTCTTCGCACTCGCCAGCGCCTCGTCGCGAACACGCTCCGCCGAGTCCAAACGCTCTTTCGCAGATGCCGACTCCGCCTCGGCCCTCTCCGCGCGCGCCAACGCCTCGGCGCGTTCACGCTCCGCCGATTCCGCACGCCCTTTCGCAGACGCCAACTCCGCCTCGAACCGCTTCGCGCGCCTCAACGCCTCGTCACGCGCACGCTTCGCCGATTCCGCACGCCCTTTCGCAGACGCCAACTCCGCCTCGAACCGCTTCGCGCGCGCCAACGCCTCGTCACGCGCACGCTCCGCCGAGTCCAAACGCTCTTTCGCAGACGCTAACTCCATCTCGGCCTTCTTCACCCGTGCAGCCGCCTCCGCATTTTTCTGTTCCGCCTCGAATCGCATCCGTTCGGCAACCAGATGCCGAAACTTCTCTTCCTGCAATTGCCTTTCAAGTTTTTTGGCGCGAAGCCACGCAGATTTTCCCCAAACACCCCAGCCAAATGCCGCCAGAAAGATTCCTGAAAGCAAGAGAATCACCAAGGCGCGGAACAACTTCGGGCGCCTGCGTCCCGCAGGCACGGCCTTTGTCTCTCCCTTCAACGGAAACTGCTTGAAAACGTGATCCCGTAGCCGAATCTGTTCAATGGTCAGACGCTCGCCATCCAGGACAAACGTCTCATCCTTCGCAACCCGCCCCTGCTGCACGCTCGTCCATAACTCCGCAGACGTGCAATATTCCTTCAACGCCTCGCGCCAATACAGTTTTTCCCGATTCATGCCAGTCATGATGATCTACACCCACGTCGCCGGCACTGGCGGCTTCACCTGCTCCAATAAGCGTTCGGCGTTCCTCGCATTGGACTCCGATACAACCTGCCAGATCTGCCGGCAAAGCGTCTCCAGAAGCACGCAGAAATCCTGCAACTCCTCTCCATGGCACACAAGGTCATTCACGATTGCCTTGCCTCCGCACAGTACATCTGCATACAATGACAAGCAACCGTAATTCAACGTCAAATTCTGAACCGCAGCCAATGGCAGTTGGACACAGGGCGCGCCGTCCCCTTTCACATACACGGCATGGTAGGTCAGCAGGATCCCAAGCGGCTCGCCCCAACGGGGAGAGCCGTCATAAAGGGCCAGGACATCATTCGGCGCCACATCCGGGGCGTATGCGCAAACAGCCTTCACGACAACCCGCCGCCAATAACCATGATTTGCTTCCCGCCTGTTCAAATATATATGCCGCCAACGATCCTTGATAATGGGCCGCTCCAGCGCATAAACAACCTTTGACCGCAACTGCCCCGCCTCCAATTGCGCCTGACCCAACTTCGCCAAGTCATTCTTGATCCCCGTCAGCACCTCCGCGCGGGCTGCCGCGAACGCTGCCGCCAGCTGCTCATGTCCAATGCGTATCTTATCCGTCTCCTGCCGGATGTATTCCTTCCATTCCGCTCTCTTACGTCTATATTCTGTTTCCAGCGCGGCCGATTTCTGCGCCGCCTCCGCCTCCAAGTGACGCTTTTTCTCCTCGCACTCCTGCTTCATTCGTCTAGATTCTGCTTCCAGCGCGGCCGACTTCCGCGCCGCCTCCGCCTCCAGATGACGCTGACGGACGGCAAGCGCCTCCTGTTTTTCCACTAAAACTTGATGCGCCTGCTTCAGAAGATCCACCTGGGCGGAAACCGCCTGCTCCTCCGCCAGAGGTTCTTCGGATCCCCTCCCCATCTTCCACTCCAGTTGCACCCGTCTGATCGTCCGGTCAAGCGCTGTCGTCGTCGCCTGGTAATGCTCCGCGAGTTCCGGCACCGCTTCCGCCTGGGACAGCAGCGCCAGCGCCTCCTGGCAGTTGACGCAGGCGTCATGGCAGAGTTTCTTCAGCCGATTGTTGACCAACTGGCTATTCGTGAGCTGTCGTTCCAATTCCGACCGCGACAACGCGGGTTTATACAGGTCCCGGCACTTCGCCAGCACCGCCTGGACCGTTGGATCCTCCTTGCGAATCTGGGCAAAGGTCAATTCACGGCCGTCCCGCTCAAA
>JAEEXV010000026.1 GCA_016287975.1 Lentisphaeria bacterium
GGCAGACGGCGATGCGCAACTGCATCGCCGCGCGCCGGGCGCGTGCGCGCAAGGCGGACGCGGCGGCGTGGCGGCGCCAGGAGGACGGGGACTTCACGGGGGATGTGAAGCGCCTGGAGGCGCTTCTGGAGGGGGCGAAGGATGCGCGGGAGCGCCAGGAGGGATGGGAAGCGCTCCAGTGGGAGCGTCTGGAGGCGCTGGAGGGTGGGGAGTACTTCAACTTCCAACTGGTCGTGGTGTACGCGCTGAAGGTGCTGCTGCTGGAGGAGCGGCGTGGCCGTTCGGCGGCGGCGGGGCGGGCGCGCTTCGAGGAACTGGTGTCGGCGCGGGAGGAGGAGGCGCAGGGGCGCCGCCGTGCCGCCGAGTAGGATTTCACGCAAGAACGAACATTCCACAGGACAAGCACGAATGAGCGAGCAGATGAAGACCGGCCGAGTCACGGGCGTCAACGGGAACATGGTCAGCGTGGCCTTTGACACCAGCGTGATCCAGAACGAGGTGGCCTTTGTGCAGATGGAGGATGGCACGCGCCTGAAGAGCGAGGTCATCCGGGTGCGCGGGCGCGAGGCGGACATGCAGGTGTTCGAGAGCACGGCGGGCATCAAGGTCGGGGACGCGGTCGAGTTCACGGGGGGGCTCCTGTCGGTGGAACTGGGGCCCGGGCTGCTCACGCAGGTCTACGACGGCCTGCAGAACCCGCTGCCGCAACTGGCGGCGCAGTCGCTCTTCCTGAAGCGCGGGACCTACCTGTATCCGCTGGACACGGAGCGCAAATGGGCGTATACGCCGACGGCGGCGGTCGGGGCCGAGGTCCAGGCGGGCGACGAGGTGGGCTGGGTGCCCGAGGGCATCTTCCACCACCGCATCATGGTGCCGTTCGGCTGGCAGGGGACGTGGCGCGTCACCTGGCAGATCGCGCCAGGCGAATACACGATCCGCGAGGTGGTCGCGAAGGCCGAGAACGAGGCGGGTGCCGTGCGGGAGATCCGCATGGTGCAGCAGTGGCCTGTGCGCGTGCCGATTTCCTGCTATGCGGAGAAGGAACTGCCCGTCGAGCCGATGGTGACGCAGGTGCGCTCCATCGACACCTTCTTCCCCGTCGCCAAGGGCGGCACCTTCTGCACGCCTGGACCCTTCGGCGCGGGCAAGACCGTGCTCCAGCACGCGCTGGCGCAGCGCTCGGAGGCGGACATCGTGATCGTGGCGGCGGTCGGCGAACGCGCGGGCGAGGTCGTCGAGATCCTGCAGGAGTTCCCCGTGCTGGAGGATCCGCGCACGGGCCGCAAGCTGATCGACCGCACGCTCATCATCTGCAACACCAGTTCGATGCCCGTGGCCTCCCGCGAGTCCTCGATCTACACCAGCGTCACCCTCGCGGAATACTACCGCCAGATGGGGCTGAACGTGCTGCTGCTGGCGGATTCGACCTCGCGCTGGGCGCAGGCGCTGCGCGAGGAATCGGGGCGCCTGGAGGAGATCCCTGGCGAGGAGGCCTTCCCCGCCTACCTGGAGAGCCTGGTGGCGAGTTTCTACGAGCGCGCGGGGCTGGTGAAACTGCGCACTGGCGAGCGCGGCTCGGTGACCATCTGCGGCGCGGTGTCGCCCGCGGGCGGCAACTTCGAGGAGCCCGTGACGCAGGCGACTCTGAAGGTGGTGGGGGCCTTCCTGGCGCTGTCGCGCGACCGCGCCAACGCGCGCCGCTATCCGTCGATCTCGCCCCTGGACTCGTGGAGCAAGTACCAGAGCACGGTTCCTGCGGAGGAGGTCGCGGTGGCGCGGCGCATCCTGCGCTCGGGCAACGAGGTCAACCAGATGATGAAGGTGGTCGGCGAGGAGGGCACGCCGATCGGCGACTTCGTGACCTACCTGAAGAGCGAGTTCCTCGACGCCGTCTATCTTCAGCAGAACACCTTCGACGCCGTCGACAGCGCGTGCATCGCCGAACGCCAGCGCCATGTCTTCCACAAGCTCGTCGGCATCCTCACGCGCGACTTCCACTTCGACGACAAGGACGGCGCGCGCGGCTTCTTCGCCGCGATGCGCCAGGCCTTCATCGACTGGAACTACGCCGCGTGGGACACGCCTGAGTTCAAGGCCGCCGAGGAGAAGCTCTACGCGGTGCTGGAAGGCGGGAAATGACTCAAGCGGCAGCAGCGACCCAAGGGACATCAGCGACCCAAGCGACAGAATGCGACCATGAGAAAGATCTACCATCGAATCATCCAGATCAGCGGCAATGTCATCACCATCGAGGCGGAGGATGTCGCGAACGGCGAACTGGCGGAGGTGCGCAGCGGCGAGAAGAGCTCGCTGGCGCAGGTGATCCGCCTGAACGGCAAGCGCGTGTCGCTGCAGGTCTTCGCGGGCTCCCGCGGCATCTCGACCGATTCGGAGGTGCGCTTCCTGGGCACGCAGATGCGGCTTTCGGAGAGCCCCGACCTCCTGGGGCGCATCTTCACGGGCAACGGCACCCCGCGCGACAAGGGGCCTGAGCTGAAGGACAACATGCAGCCGATCGGCGGTCCGTCGGTGAATCCCGCGAGCCGCATCATTCCGCGCAAGATGATCCGCACGGGCATCCCCATGATCGATGTGTTCAACACGCTGGTGGAGAGCCAGAAACTGCCGATCTTCTCGGTGCCTGGCGAGCCGTACAACCAGCTGCTGGCGCGGATCGCGATGCAGGCCGAGGTCGACGTGATCGTGCTGGGCGGCATGGGCCTCAAGTACGACGACTACCTCTACTTCCGCAACACCCTGGACGAGCACGGCGCGCTTCCGCGCTCGGTGATGTTCATCCACACGGCGGCCGACCCGACCGTCGAGTGCACCCTGGTCCCCGACCTCTCCCTCGCCGCCGCCGAATACTTCGCGGTCGAGCAGAAGAAACGGGTGCTGGTGCTGCTGACGGACATGACCAACTTCGCGGACGCGATGAAGGAGATCGCGATCACGATGGAGCAGATCCCCTCGAACCGCGGCTACCCTGGCGACCTCTACAGCCAGCTGGCGTCGCGCTACGAGAAGGCGGTGCAGTTCAGCGGCGAGGGCGCGGGCTCCATCACCATCCTCGCGGTGACCACCATGCCCGGCGACGACGTCACCCACCCCGTCCCCGACAACACGGGCTACATCACCGAGGGGCAGTTCTACCTCCGCAACGGCCGCATTGAGCCTTTCGGCTCGCTCTCGCGACTCAAGCAGCAGGTGAACGGCAGGACCCGTAAGGACCACCGCGCCATCATGGACGGCATGATCCGCCTCTACGCCTCCTACA
>JAEEXV010000232.1 GCA_016287975.1 Lentisphaeria bacterium
AGACCCCAAGAAGGACATCGACTTCTACATCAACACCCCGGGCGGCGTCGTCTCCGCGGGCCTCGCCATCTACGACACCATGCAGATGCTCAAGTGCGACGTGCGCACCTACTGCATCGGCCAGGCCGCCAGCATGGGCTCCGTCCTCCTCGCCGCAGGCGCCCCTGGCAAGCGCTTCGCCCTGCCCCATTCCCGCGTCATGATTCACCAACCCTCCGGCGGCTGCGAAGGCACCGCCGCCGACATCGACATCCAGGCCCGCGAAATCATGAAGACCAAGGCCGTCCTCTACGACATCCTCGCCAAGCACACTGGGAAGACCGCCGAGCAAATCGCCAAGGACAGCGAGCGCGACTTCTTCATGTCCGCCGAAGAGGCCAAGGCCTACAACGTCGTGGACACCGTCATCACGCCTGGCAAAAACGCCTAACCCACCAGAAACATGGCGACGACCCGCAAAAGCAAAGATTCCTCAGGAGACCTGCTGCACTGCAAGCTCTGCGACCGCACTGTCAGCGCGGAGGACGCCTGCCTGACCACGCAGGACGGCTTCTCGTGCATCTGCCGCTCCTGCATGCGCAATTGCCTTGCCGCCGTCGCCTCCTCTGGCGACCCCGAATTCACCTCCCTCTTCATCCAGATCGGGAAGATGATGCGCGACGCCGACGCGGGGGCGTTCGACGACGAGGACGCGCCTGCCGCCAAGCGCTCCGCCAAGTCCCAGCGCCCCCCCCTTGTCGCCGAAGACCTCGGCACCCCCCGCGAAATCTACGACTATCTCTGCCAATACTGCTACGGGCAGGACAAGGTCAAGAAAATCCTCTCCGTCGCCGTCCACAACCACTACAAGCGCGTCCTCCACGAACTCGCAGGCGGGAAGTCCGCCGCGGGCGTCGAACTGAGCAAGAGCAACGTCCTTCTGGTCGGCCCCACTGGCTCAGGCAAGACCCTCCTCGCCCGCGCCCTCGCCAAGCGCCTCAAGGTCCCCTTCGCCATCTCCGACGCCACCACCCTCACCGAGGCAGGATATGTCGGAGAGGACGTCGAGAACATCCTGCTGCGCCTCATCCAGGCCGCCGACGGCGACCTCGCCCGCGCCGCCGTCGGTATCGTCTACATCGACGAGTTCGACAAACTCGCCCGCAAGACCGCCAACGTCTCCATCACCCGCGACGTCTCAGGCGAGGGCGTCCAGCAGGCCCTCCTCAAGATCCTCGAAGGCACCGTCGCCAACATCCCCCCGCAGGGCGGGCGCAAGCACCCCGAGCAGAAATACATCCAGCTCGACACGCGCAACATCCTCTTCATCTGCGGCGGCGCCTTCGTCGGCCTCGACAAGATCGTCGAGCGCCGCGGCGGCATGCGCATCCTGGGCTTCGGAAACGAAGCCGCGCCCGCGACGGACGACGGCGCCCCCGACGCCCTCGCCCTCCACGAACACCCCCTCGACTACGCCGAGCCCGAAGACCTCATCAGTTTCGGCCTCATCCCCGAACTCGTCGGGCGTCTCCCCATCATCGCCCCGCTCCGCGAACTCACCCGCGACGACCTCGTGCACATCCTCACCGAACCCAAGGACGCCATCGTCCGCCAGTACCAGGAGCTCTTCCGAATGGAGGACATCCGCCTGGAGTTCACGCCCGAGGCCATCCGCGACATCGCCGACCAGGCCGTCAAGAAACACACTGGCGCGCGGGGCCTGCGCGCCATCATCGAAAACCTCATGCTCGACGTGATGTTCGACCTGCCCGCCATCCCCAAAGGCACGCAGGCGCGCTGCGTCATCGACGCCGACGCCGTCGCACGCAAACGCCAGGTCACCGTGGAGCTCCAGCCCCAGGGGTGACCCGGCGGCGCGCAAGGCGCCGCGCCCCTTCCGCCATTGCGCCATTCCCTCCCCATGCAGAATCCACCCGCGCATCCGACCTGCCGTCTCGCCGCACTGGTGACGCTGCTGCTGCTTTCGGCCATGACGCCGCCCGCCCATGCGGCGGCCTCCGCGGCCCCTCCCCCCAAAAAGGCCCCCGCCCCAGCCAAGCCAAACCAGCACGTGCTGCACTATGTCACCATCAACAAGCGCCGCTACCTCTATCTGCGTGAAATCGCGGCGTTCTATGGGTTCCACTATCAATATCACCGAATGGACAAGAATGTCACGCTGACCAGCCCCCAGAAGGAAAAAATCGTCTTCACCTTCCAGAGCCAGCTCTTCACCATCAAGGGAATCACCGCGTCCCTCTCCTATCCCGTCCAGCGCTACCGCGACGACCTGATGCTGGAGACCACCGACTTCCAGGAGTTCCTCGACCCCATCGTCCGCACCGCCATCATCCCGCGCCGAACCATCCGCAGCGTGATGATCGACCCCGGCCATGGCGGCACCGACCAGGGCGCGACCGCCGCCAAGGGCAAAGTCGAGGAAAAGGCGCTCAATCTGCAGATCGCCACGCGCATCGGCAACCTCCTCAGGCAGCGCGGCTACATCGTGCACTACACCCGCACCAAGGACACCGCCGTCACCCTGCCCGCGCGCTCCGCCGCCGCCGCGAAACTCAAGCCCGACCTCTTCATCAGCGTGCACTGCAACTCCCACGCCGATCCCAAGATCAACGGCATCGAACTCTTCATCGCCAACCCCGCCGGAGTCCCCTCCTACGGCACCACCACCATCGGCAAGGACTGCCCATCCGTCAAGTTCAACACCACCAACGCGCTCTGGGCCTTCCTCATGCAGAGTTCCCTCATCAACGCCACCAAGGCCACCGACAGAGGCGTCAAGCGCAAGCAGTTCGCCGTCGTCCGAGAGACCCCGACTCCCGCCATGCTCATCGAGTTCGGGTTCCTCAGCAACGCCGCCGAACGCAAAAAACTGCAGGACGCCAAATACCAGGCCAAACTCGCCGCCGCCGTCGCGGATGGCGTCGACTCCATCGCAAAACTGCTCCAGCCGCCCTCCAAGGCGCCCCCCGCCAGGGGGACCCCTGCGGCGCGGGCGCCCGCACGGCGCCCGCCTGGCAACATCCCGCTTCCCCCGAAGCCGCCAGCCAGCCCCGCTTCCAGAAAACCGTAACCCCCGTCGGCCCCGAAAAACGACCATCCAGGCGCCGACCCACTTCCATCACAAGGAGTTTCACCTCATGAACGACACGGAAATCCTGAAATACATGATCGACACCGGCGCCCTGCTCAACGGGCACTTCCTGCTCCGCAGCGGCCTCCACAGCGACCAGTATTTCCAGGCCGCCCTGCTCCTGCAGCACACCCAGATCGCCGCACGCCTCTGCGCCGAACTCGCCGCACCATGGGCCGACCAGCAGGTCGAAACCGTCCTCTCCCCCGCCATCGGCGGCATCGTCGTCGGCCAGGAGGTCGGACGCGCCCTCGGCGTGCGCGCCATCTTCGCCGAAAAGGACGACAACTCCAACCTCATCCTCCGCCGAGGCTTCACCCTGAAGCAAGGCGAGCGCGTCCTCATCGCCGAGGATGTCGTCACCAAGGGCGGCCGCGTCCAGCAGTGCATCGACCTCGTCCGCGCCTGCGGCGCCGTCCCCGTCGGCGTCTGCGTCATCGTCGACCGCTCCAAGGGCGCCGTCGACTTCGGCATCCCCTTCCGCAGCCTCGCCCGCCTCTCCCTCAAGACCTTCCAGCCCGAGGAATGCCCCCTCTGCCAGAAGGGCCTCCCCATCGACCACCCAGGCTCCAAATAGCCCGCGCCCCCTGGCCCCCGACCGTCCCCGTCCCCGCAACCCAATTGCCCACCTATTCCGATGTCGATACTCGATTGGATCATGAACAAGTTGTTCGTCGGCCGCAACAAGCGGGTGGTGAACAAACTCTGGCCCCTGGTGCAGAAGGTCAACCGCCAGGCAGAGGAATACAGGAGCCTGAGCGATGACGAACTCAAGGCCAAGACCCCTGAGTTCAAGCAGCGCCTCCAGAACGGCGAGACCACCGACGACATCATGGTCGAGGCCTTCGCCGTCGTCAAGGACGCCTGCCGACGCCTCAAGGAAAGCAAGGACCCCGCCGAAAACTCCGTCGAGGTCACTGGACACGTCCTCCAGTGGGACATGATCCCCTTCGACGTCCAGATCATGGGCGGCATCGTCCTCCACCGCGGCAACATCTCCGAGATGGCCACGGGCGAAGGCAAGACCCTCGTCGCCACCATGCCGCTCTACCTCAACGCCCTCACTGGCCGCAACGTCCAGCTCGTCACCGTCAACGACTACCTCGCCCTGCGCGACTCCCAGTGGATGGGCCACGTCCTGCGCTGGCTCGGCCTCACCGTCGGCTGCATCCAGGGCAACCAGGATCCCGAGACCCGACGCGAGCAGTACAACTGCGACGTCACCTACGGCACCAACTCCGAGTTCGGCTTCGACTACCTCCGCGACATGGGAATGGCGCACTCCAAGGAGGAACTCGTCCAGCGCGACTACTTCTACGCCATCGTCGACGAAATCGACTCCATCCTCATCGACGAGGCCCGCACCCCGCTCATCATCGCGGGGCCCTCGAAGGTCTCCACCCACATGTACGACAAGGTGAAGCCCTCCGTCGAGGCCCTCTACGGACAGCAGTTCAAGCTCGTCGCGGGCTTCCTCCAGCAGGCCCGCGCCCTCCTCGACAAGCCCGACGCCACCGACGCCGACAAGGACCAGGCCTACCATCTCCTCGCCAAGGTCCAGCTCGGCATGCCCAAGCACAAGCTCCTCAAGCGCTTCATGGAGGAGCCCGCCGTCCGCAAGGGCCTCGAGCGCGTCGACATCGAATGGCACTCCGACACCAACCGCGGACTCCTCCAGGAGGTCAAGCAGGAACTCTATTTCACCATGGACGAGCGCGGCGGAGAGTCCGAACTCTCCGAAAAGGGCCGCAACTACCTCATGCCCTCCGACCCCACGGCCTTCGTCATGCCCGATCTCCCCGACATCTTCAGCGCCATCGACGCCGACGCATCCCTCTCCGAAACCGAGAAGCTCGAAAAGCGCAAGCAGGCCCAGGTCGAGTTCGACCGCAAGTCCCAGCTCCTCCACAACATCTCCCAGCTCCTGCGCGCATACTGCCTCTTCGAAAAGGACGTCCAGTACGTCGTCCAGGACAACAAGGTCATCATCGTCGACGAGTTCACTGGACGCCCCCAGCCAGGGCGCCGATTCTCCGAAGGCCTCCACCAGGCCCTCGAAGCCAAGGAGAACGTCGTCATCGAGCGCGAGACCCAGACCCTCGCCTCCATCACCATCCAGAACTACTTCAGGATGTACGAGAAACTCGCGGGCATGACTGGCACCGCCGCCACCGAGGCCACCGAGTTCAAGCAGATCTACAAGCTCGACGTCGTCTCCATCCCCACCAACCGCCCCTGCCAGCGCAAGGACCACAACGACCGCGTCTACAAGACCCAGCGCGAAAAGTACAAGGCCATCATCGACGAAATCCGCGAATGCCACGACCGCGGCCAGCCCGTCCTCGTCGGCACCATCTCCGTCGAGGTCTCCGAACTGCTCTCGCGCCTCCTCACCCGCGCCAACATCATTCATAATGTCCTGAACGCAAAGCAAAACCAGTCCGAAGCCGAAATCGTCGCCCGCGCCGGCCAGAAGGGCGCCGTCACCATCGCCACCAACATGGCGGGCCGCGGCACCGACATCAAGCTCGGCCCAGGCGTCAAGGAACTCGGCGGCCTCCATGTCATCGGCTCCGAACGCCACGACTCCAGGCGCATCGACCTGCAGCTGCGCGGACGCTGCGCGCGCCAGGGCGACCCAGGCTCCTCCCGCTTCTACGTCTCCCTCGAAGACAATCTGATGCGCCTCTTCGGCTCCGACCGCATCGCCTCCATCATGGAGCGCCTCGGCATGGAGGAAGGACAGGACCTCTCCCATCCGCTGTTGACCAGTTCCATCGAACGCGCCCAGAAGCGCGTCGAGCAGCAGCACTTCGGCATCCGCAAGCGCACCCTCGACTACGACGACGTCATGAACAAGCAGCGCAGCGCCGTCTACGAACTGCGCCACGAGATCATCACCACCGACGATTCGCGCGCGCTGCTCATGCGCTTCATCTACACCGCCGTCGCCGAGCGCGTCGAGGCCGCCTTCGCCTCCAAGGTGCGCGGCGAGGCGCTCGACACCGCGCCGCTCCAGGAGTGGCTCGGGCGCACCATCCCCTTCCCGTTCGCCCCCGAGACCTTCCAGGCCACCGCCTCCCCCGACGACCTCACCGAAGCGATCATGAAGCGCATCGAGGAGGCCTACCAGGTCAAGGAGCAGAACGAGCCGCCCGAGGCCACCCGCTGGCTCGAACGCTACGTCATGCTCGGCGCCATCGACAACCTCTACCAGAACCACCTCTACGACATGGACGACCTGCGCCAGTCCGTGTATCTGCGCTCCTACGGGCAGCGCGACCCGCTCGTCGAATACAAGCAGGAGGCCTTCCGCCTCTACGAAACCCTCATGGGCGGCATCAAGGACTCCGTCTGCACCAACATCTTCCGCTACCAGCTGCTCCACGACGAGGACGGGCAGACGCGCCTCCCCGACCTCGATGAAAACGGCGAACTCGCGGAACTCCCCGCCGCCAAGGCCGCCATGGCCCAGCGCATCCAGACCATGCACCAGCAGTACGGCCAGTTCGGCACCGAGGAGCAGCCCAGCCAGCCCATGCAGCCCGTCACCATCCGCCGCGACATGCCCAAGGTCGGACGCAACGACCCGTGCCCCTGCGGATCAGGCAAGAAATACAAGAACTGCCACGGCCGCTAAGGCGGCCGCGGCGCCTCCCCATCGACATGCTCAACGGATTCCATCGCATTGCCGTCGGCGTCCCCGCCGTCCAGGTCGCCAATCCCGAAGCCAACGCGGAGGCCATCCTCGCCCTCTACCGCCAGGCCTGCGACGGCGGCGCCGCCGTGCTGCTGACACCCGAGCTCTCCCTCACTGGCTACACCTGCGGCGACCTCTTCGAACAGCGCGTGCTCCTCGACCACGCACGCCGCCAGCTGCTGCGCCTGCGGGACGCCACCAAAGGCAACGCGGCCATCCTCATCATCGGCCTGCCGCTGCGCGTCGGCAGCCGCCTCTTCAACGTCGCCGCCGTGCTCCAGGACGGGCGCATCCACGGCCTCGCAGGCAAGACCTATCTGCCCAACTACCGCGAGTTCTACGAGCAGCGCCAGTTCCGCTCCATCCGCGAACACGACGGCGCGCCCGTCGAACTCGGCGGCGAGTCCGTCCCCCTGGGCGGCGGCCTCCTCTTCGACGCAGGCGGCGCCTTCCAGTTCGGCGTCGAACTCTGCGAGGACATGTGGGCGGTCATCCCGCCCTCCGCCTCCCTCGCCCTCGCAGGCGCCAAACTCATCTTCAACCTCTCCGCGGGACCCGAACTCGCCGCCAAGGCCGAATACCGCCGCTCGCTCGTCACTGGCCTCGCCGCCCGCTACGCATGCATCTACGCCCTCGCAGGCGCGGGCGTCCACGAATCCACCACCGACCTGGTCTTCTCGGGACATGCCCTCGTCGCCGAAAACGGCCGACTCCTCGCCGAAAACCGCCGCTTCGAGCAGGAGGGCGCCCTCCTCTACGCCGAGGTCAACCCCGCCTGGATGGAGCAGCAGCGGCGCGCCTGGACCAGTTTCAACGAAGTCCCCCGCCCCGACGGCGTCCGCACCATCCCCCTCCAGCCCGCACCGGACTGCGCCGAACTGCGCCACCGCGTCTTCCCGCAATTCCCCTTCGTCCCCTCTGACGCGGCCAGCCGCCACGAGCGCTGCCGCGAAATCCTCGCCATCCAGGCGACGGGCCTCGCCAAACGCATCCGCCACACCCGCGCCAAGCGCCTGGTCGTCGGACTCTCGGGCGGCCTCGACTCCACCCTCGCCCTTCTCGTCGCCGCCAACGCCTGCGACCTGCTGCGCCTCCCGCACGACTTCATCTGCGCCGTCACCATGCCAGGCATGGGCACCTCGGGGCGCACCCGCGGCAACGCCTGCGCCCTCGCCGAGACCATCGGCGCCGAACTGCGCGAGATCCCCATCGGCCCCGCCGTCGAGCGGCATTTCCGCGACATCGGGCACGACCCCAAGGTCCTCAACGTCGTCTACGAGAACGCCCAGGCCCGCGAACGCACCCAGATCCTCATGGACCTCGCCAACGAACTCGGCGGCCTCGTCGTCGGCACTGGCGACCTCTCCGAAATCGCCCTCGGGTGGTCCACCTTCAACGGCGACCACATGTCCATGTACTGCGTCAACGCGGGAGTCCCAAAGTCCCTCGTCCGCTGGCTCGTCGAGGACTGCGCCGCCGAGGCGGGCGGACGCCTCGCCGACATCCTCCGAGACGTCAACGACACCCCCGTCTCCCCCGAACTCCTCCCTGGCGGCCAGCAGCACACCGAGGGCATCCTCGGCAGCTACACCCTCCACGACTTCTTCCTCTACTTCTTCCTCCGCTACGCCGAGACCCCGCCGAACCTCCAGGCCCTCGCCGAACACACCTTCCACGGCGTCTTCACCCCCGCCCAGATCGCCGACGCCCTCAAACTCTTCCTCCGCCGATTCTTCGCCCAGCAGTTCAAGCGAAACTGCATGCCCGACGGCCCCAAGGTCGGCACCATCGCCCTCTCCCCCAGAGGCGACTGGCGAATGCCCAGCGACGCCGACGGCACCCCCTGGCAACTCTGATTTTCTCCACCCATGCCCACCGTCTCCGACCACATCCGCGAAATCCTCCGCCTCTCTGGCGAAGACCCCGACCGCGAAGGCCTCCTCAAGACCCCCGATCGCGTCGAAAAGTCCCTCGCGTTCCTCCTCCAGGGATACCAGCAGAACCCCGACGACATCGTCGGCGACGCCATCTTCTCCGAGGAATGCAACCACATGGTCATCGTCCGCGACATCGAGGTCTACTCCATGTGCGAACACCATCTGCTCCCCTTCTACGGACGCTGCCACATCGGCTACATCCCCCGTGGCAAGGTCTACGGCGTCTCCAAGCTCGCACGCCTCGTCGACTGCTTCGCCCGCCGCCTCCAGCTCCAGGAGCGGCTCACCCAGCAGATCGCCAGCTATATCAAGGAAAAGATCGACGCCGAGGGCGTCGGCGTCGTCATGGAATGCCACCACCTCTGCATGATGATGCGCGGCGTCCAGAAGCAGAACTCCGCCATGCTCACCTCCGCCGTCCTCGGCTCCTTCCGACGCTCCGTCGCCACCCGCAACGAATTCCTCGCCCTCATCAACCACCCGCAGAACGCATGAGGCGGCAAAGCATGCCCACGCATCGGCTCTGTGCATTCGTATTGGCATGGGCGTTCGCCACGGCCCCCGGATTCCTGTTGTGTGCCGGCGGCGAAAAGCCGCCGGAAGCCGCGCTGGCGCAGGACGGGAAGGCGTTATTGGCGAAGCGGCTTGCACGCAATCCCGCCTGGCGACGGGCGCAGCAGACGCCCGTGTACAATCCGCTGGCGCCATCGGGATTCGTGCTGGACGAGGCGGAGAAGGCGCGGCAGCGCGCGGCAGGCGCCAAGTTGCAGGCGGAAGTCGCCGCCGCAATCGCGTCGGGGCAACGGGAGTTCCGAATGAAGCCAGGGCAGTACCGCTTCGCCGACAACCGCGGCTGGCATTTCGACGGGGTGCACGACTTCGTCCTGGACGGCCAGGGCAGCACCCTGTGGTTTGAACGTCCCGCGTCCCGCCTCGCCGACAATCCAGGGGCGTTTCTCTTCACGAACTGCAGCGGCGTGACCGTGAAGAACCTCGCCATCGACTTCGACGGCCCCGTCTACATCCAGGGCACCATCCGCGCCATCGCCCCTGACCGCGCCAGCCTGGAGGTGGAGATTGACCCAGACTGGCCGAAGTCGGGCATGGGGCCAGGGCAGTTCACCCTCTACACGCCGTCGGGCGAATACATCCCGCAGCACACGCTCATGCACAACGGGGCAGTCCTGCACGACGGCAACCGCCTGACCGTGAAACTGGACCGAGCCCAACTGGCCCCCTACTTCACGAAGAACGCCTGGACTCTGGACGCCCGCATGTATGGCAGGGTGGCGCCAGGCACGCTGATCGCGCTGAACTTCCGCCGAGGACACTCCATCAGCGTGACCAACTGCGAACGAATGGTCTTCGAGCGCGTCGACGTCTGGCAGTCGCCAGGCATGGGCATCCTGGAGAACGGCGGCGCGGGCCACAACCGCTACTCCAATCTGCGCCTCATCCGCAAGCCTGGCACCCGCCGCGTCCACTACGGCACCGCCGACCACTTCCATGCCAACTGCGTCGAGCATGGCGCCCTCGTCGAAAACTGCGAGTTCGCCCACTCCTCGGACGACAACCTCAATCTACACGGCAACTGGCGCTACTGCTGGAGGCAGCTCGCGCCCAGCCGAATCATCCTCGGCGCGCCAAAGCCGCCGCTCCCCGGACAGCGCCTGACGCTACACCGCATCGGCCTCCTCCAGCGCGTCGCCGAGGCCACCATCGCCGCCGCCCAGCCGCTGCAGGACGCGGCGATGATGAGGGAAATCGCCGCGACGCGCCCCCAGGCGAACGGCTACATCACCTGGCGCGGCAACGGACAGCTCTTCGTCGTGGACCTAAACGCCCCCGTTACGCTACCCCCCGAGCAACTGCTGGCGGACGCGCATGTCGACACCTGCGCAGGCTTCGTGGTCCGCGGCTGCTACTTCCATGACTCCCGCTCGCGCGGAGCCCTGCTGGTCGGCCCTGGCCGCCTGGAGAACAACGTCTGGGAGAATGTCTACGACGGAATATACGTCTTCGAGGAATCATGGGGCTATGCGGAAGGCCCCATCCCGCATGGCGTGGAGATCATCGGCAACACGCTCGTCCGCTGCGGCGGCATCGAGACGGGGCTGGTGCCGCGCGACACCGCGCAGGGCGTCTGGAACGACACCCCCATCCGCGACGTGGAAATCCGCGGCAACCTGATTGTGGAGGGCGCATTCATCCACGTCATGTATACGGACGGCGCGGTGATCGCCGAAAACATCTTCTGGAATCCCCTGCCGTGTGCGCGCCGCACTGGCGACTTCCGTTCCACCATGAGCCAGTATGGACATCCCCGCTATCTGGGAATGGAGCGCCGCGCCGCCGTGTTCGTCGCCGCCAGCCGGAACGTCGAGGTCACTGGCAATCGCGTCTTCCTCGCCACCCCTGGAAACCTATCCGCCGTCCAGCTCGGCAAATTCGCCGACGCCCCCACAATCCGATGCCGCAACAACACCGTCACGCGCGTAAAGGCAAATTAGCCGCGCCGTTGCGGAATGCTGGGACAATTGGGACTGCCAGGTGCCCAGGCGTTGCCAGATTTCACAAAGTCGCCTGGCTTCCCGAAATGGCTGTTTTACCGACCAACTTGGGGAACATTGCGCTTCCGAAAAATGAGGTTTTCCAGCCCGCCATGGTATAATGGACGAACAATTTGATGTATATTAAGCACAAATGACGACAGGCCATTTCTTGGGTTCAAGAAAAGTTGACCGCAATGAAGGTATCATATAAAAAACTTTGGCATTTTCTGATAGACAAGAATATGAACAAGACCGAACGCCAGAAGGTCGCATGGAACGGAATGTTACCATGACCCAGAAACTATCTTTTCGCTTCTACAATGATCGGGAAATCCGGGCGGCATGGGACGAAGCGGCCCGGCAGTGGCTGTTTTCTGTCGCGGATATTGTCGGCGCGGTCACAGACAGTGTCAATCCCCGCAAGTACTGGAGTGTCCTGAAGACACGCCTGAAACGGTCGCACCCCGAGTTGACTACAAAATGTAGTCAACTGAAAATGGTCTCCTCCGATGGCAAGCGGTATTTGACGGACTGCCTGCCGCAGAAAGAGATGCTTTCCTTGCTGGAGGCGATTCCTGGCAGGAATGCGGTGGCGTTCATCAAGTGGTTCACCTACAGCGAGGACACCATCGACGGCAAGAGCCGGAACAAGGCATACTTGCTCTTTGAGAGCGGACTGCTGTCAAGCATGAAGCCTGGGACGGTTCAGTGCCTCCAGCAGATCCATGCCTATCTCTTTGGGGGGCTTTACGACTTTGCAGGGCAAATCCGCACGGTGAACATCTCCAAGGGAAACTTCGCCTTCGCGCCAGCCATGTTTCTGGACAACTCGCTGGCGCAGATAGAGAAGATGCAAGAAGCCACTTTCGAGGATATCATCCGCAAATACGTGGAGATGAACGTTGCTCATCCGTTCCGCGAGGGGAATGGCAGGAGCACACGCATCTGGCTGGACTTGATGCTCAAGAAGAACCTGAAGCAGTGCATCGACTGGAGCAGGGTCAACAAGAGGGAATATCTGGAGGCGATGACCGAAAGCCCGTCCGACAGCACGAAAATTCGCGAACTCCTGCGACAGGCGTTGACCGACAGGATTGATGACCGGGAAATGTTCATGAAAGGCATTGACTACTCCTACTACTACGAGAGCAATGATGCCGCCTTGGAGCCATCTGACGTGAAACAGAAGCAATGATCGACATGACCACCTCGATTTACCATCATCAATGGCGGAGTCGTTCATTCGGGACTTGCAGGACATAGTTGCCAAAAGTCCGCCGATGGCGTTATTTATCGGGAACGCTCTGTCCCCCATACGGGGCGGCAATCTCTGCATTTTTCATGCCCGAAGTTGTTGCCACGGCGGTCACGCTGGGACGGCTGGGACGGCGCGAGTATCAATAATCTCCTGCATTTCCTTGGAAGTTCGCTGATTCGCCATGATTTTCTATAATTGTCTTCTTTTGAGTGAGAATGCTGGAGTGGTGGAGTTATTTTCGCGATGGTGATTTCGCCCTTATCCGCCAACCCATACGCAAAGGAGATGATGCCCATGGCCGAGATTCCAAAGATTGTCCTGCCGCACGGTGGCTACCGCAATCTCATTGTCTACAAGAAGAGCGATGTGATCTATGAGGGGACGGTGCTGTTCTGCCGACGTTTTCTGCCGAAATTCGGAGACCGCACGGTAGACCAGATGACGCAGGCGGCACGCTCCTGCAAGCAAAACATCGCCGAGGGCAGCGCTGCCAGCGGCACGAGCAAGGAGACCGAAATCAAGTTGACCAATGTCGCCCGCGCCACCCTTGACGAACTCATTGAAGACCTGCTCGACTGGCTCAAATCGCATAGTGCCGCCATCTGGGCCATATCCGATGCGCGTTCCCAGGCGGCTCGCGCCTTTGCGGTAAAGCATCCCGAATGGGAGACCTGGAAGCCGTTCTTCGAGACACGACCGCCTGAGACCGTGGCAAATCTGCTGCTTACCTTGTGCCATCAAACCCGATTCATGCTCGACAAGATGATCGCCCGACAGGAAGAGGACTTCAAGAAATACGGCGGCGTCCGCGAACGCATGCATGCGGCACGCACCGCCGTCCGTGGCGAGGAATGGGACAAGGGCATCTACTCACGGCTGGATGACGCCAAGACCGCCGCCGAACTGGATGGCATTGCGGCGGAAATCCACAACCGGGTCGATCAGACAGTCAGGAGTCTCAAACAACGCAAAGGATTGTCCTGACCAGCTCGCCCAGCCGTCCCAGTTGCCCCAGCCGTCCAAGTTGTCCCAGCCGTCCCAGCCGTCCCAGCCGTCCCAGCCGTCCCAGCCGTCCCAGTTGTCCCAGTCGTCCCAGCCACACCTCAGTCCTCGGGCATGGGCGGAGGGGGCGTGCAGGGCGCGATGGAGACGCCGTCCATTTCCAGGTTGTCCACATCGCTGACTTCCATGGAGGAGACGGCGGTCAGGCGGACATTCCCGAGGCGGAGCCGTTCGAGGTGCTGTTCGGGGAGGCCTCGGACTTCGATGCCGATGGCGGCCTGGTCGCCAGTGATATCCTCGGCGACGATGTCGCGGAAGACGGAGGGCGTCCGCTGCCGCGGGATACAGGTGCTGGCGCTGTAGAACATGGTGATCTGGATGGCCGCCGCGAACTGGCAGGCCAGGCGGATCCTCCGAAAGGCGACATGCTCGACCACGCCGCCGCGGCCGCGCATGGACTTCATCCGGATGCCCATGGCGGTCTCGCGGATGTCGCAATCCTCGAAGAGGACGTTGCGGACGCCGCCAGAGACGGCGCTGCCGATGGTGACGCCCCCATGCCCGCCCCGCATCGTGCAGCGGCGCACCAGGATGTTCTCGCAGGGGATGCCCACGCGCCACCCGTCCTCGTTCAGGCCCGCGTTCACCGCGATGCAGTCGTCGCCAGTGCTGAAACGGCAGTCCTCGACCAGCACATTGCGGCAGGAATCAGGGTTCAGCCCGTCGGTGTTGGGGCCCGTCGTCCGCACCGTGACGCCGCGGACGGTCACATCCTCGCAGTAAACGGGATGAAGCGTCCACATCGGCCCGTCCTCGATCTGGAAATCCTGCCACAGCACCTTGCGGCAGCGGATGAACTGGACGAAGGAGGGCCGCAGCCCCGCCTCCACAGTGCCGTAGATGCGCTTCTCGACGGGGGTGCCGTCGGCCGCGGCGTCGGCGGGGAACTGCGCGTTCCGCTTGTACTGCGTCTTCCAGGGCCACCAGCGCGCGCCGTTGCCGAGCAGGCGCCCCGTTCCAGTGATGGCGACGTTTTCGCAGCCGCATGCGTAGACCAGCGGCGAATAGTTCCAGCATTCGGTGCCCTCCCAGCGCGTGAAGACGACGGGGAGATACGCTTCGGGATTGTCGTCGAAGGAGAGTGCCGCCCCTTCCTCCAGGTGCAGGCGGATGTTGCTGCGCAGATGGACGGGGCCTGTCCGATGGATTCCAGGCGGGACGAGAACCGTCCCCCCGCCCTGTCGGGCGCAGGCGTCGACGGCCTCCTGGATGGAGGCGCACTTCCCCGCCTCGACCACGAGGGGCGGGAATGACGGCGGCGCCACGCTGAAATCCGAATCGTTCATGCCAGGGAAACGGGGGGCTTCAAATCGTCTCGGGGTAGTTGATCTCCTCGCACCTGCCCGAGGCGATGGATTCGTTGGCGGTGATTCCGACGAGCGCGCTCATGGCGCCCGCGCGGGAGTCGGCCTGCTGGTGGAGCGGGTCGGGCCCGCCCTTCCCGAAGAGCTGGTCGAAGAGGGCGTAGTCCCCGCCGCCGTGCGGCGTCCGCAGTTCGGTGAAGGGGTATTCCTCCATGGTGATGTTCTGGCGCGTGGTGCCGTGGATGACGCGGATGAAGTCCTCCCTGGCAAGGTTGGCGGGACGGGTGCCCGAGAAGACCGTGCCGACCTCGATGCGCCCGCCATCGCCATTGAAGACGATGTTGTAGCCCTGCCACGGCGAGTAGGCGTTCTCCAGATAGTTGACCACCGTCCCGCCCTTGTAGTGGATCATGACGTTCATGGTGTCGTGGATGTCGATGTCCCGCGCGAAGCAGCAGCGGTCTCGCAGATAGCCGTCGCATTTCTCCGACTCGAAGAAGAGCTTCTCGAAGATCTCGCCGTCGCTGCCAGGGGCCTGCACCGCCCCCTTCAGGGTGGACTTCATCACCGCCCAGCAGGTATTGGCGTGCGGGCAGGTCGAGCAGCGCTCGCCGAAGAAGGGATTGGCGTCCCCGAAGACCTTGCGCGAGGCGGTCGCATAGACCTTCGCGGGCTCGTCGTCCAGAAACCAGTTCAGCAGGTCGAAATGGTGCGTGGACTTGTGGACGAGCAGGCCGCCGCTGTTCTCCATCCTGGCGTGCCAGCGGTGGAAGATCTCCTGGCCGTGCGTGCGGTCCATGAACCACTCCGCGTTGACATTGTGGATGCGCCCGATCGGCTTTTCCAGAAGCAGCTTTCGGATGGCGGCGGGATACGGCGAGAAGCGCAGGTTGAAGGTGACGGTCACGGCCTTCCCGTATTTCATCTCGGCGCGGCGGATGCGCTCGATGCCCTCGCGGTTCATCGCCATCGGCTTCTCCGTGACGACTTCAAGCCCATGGGAGAAGCCGAGTTCGACCAGGTCGGGATGGTAGCGGTCGGGGACGCACACCACCAGATGCGTCGGATGCGTCTCTTCGACCATCTTCGCGAAGTCGGTGTATTCGGGCAGCGAATCATCCTTGACCAGATATTTGAATCCCTTGATGCGCTGGGGGTTCTTGTCGTAGAGCGCGACCAGCTGGCTGTAGCCGTTGACGCGGTGGAGCAGCCCGTCCGCATAATCCAGCGCGCGCGTCCCAGAACCCGCGATGACAACCCGTTTCATGTCCATTATCTCCTGATTTGCAGATCCGACGCCGCCTCCAGCCGAGTGCCGTGCAGCTGCATGACCTGCGCGCCTGGCGTGCTGACGCTCAAAGTCCCCGTGATGCGGGAAAAGCCATCGGCGGCGAAGTCGATGGGATCCGCCACGACAATCGCGGGACGCTTCTCCCCGTCGATGATTCGGCACTCCTCGAAACGGACGCCGCCAGGCGTGGCGCTGCGCTTGTAGATGGTGAACAAGGCAATCGGGGCGTTCAGGTCATAGCCTTTGCCACGCCGCGAGGTGTATTTCTTGACGCCGACCTGGCTGATGAAGCAGTTGCGGAAGACCAGGCCGACTCCCCGGGCGTCCTTGTCGCGCAGGCGGATGCCATGCACCTTCGGCCCCGTGAAGACGCAGTCGGCAAACTCGATCGCGCCGCGACCGCCTGCGACGACGCACCCGATGTGCGCGGAGGCCTCCCCGCCGATGGCCGTGCAGCGCTCGAACCGTATGGAGACGGGGCGCGTCTCCGCAGTGACATTCTTCAGCCAGCCGTGGAAGCCGAGCTGGCGGTTGTTGACCGCCAGCGTGTCCCGCACGACGCACTCCACCAGCCGCTGCGTCGGCTTGTTGGGCTCGAAGTCGATGCCCGATTCGGGGTCGGTGCCGCTGGTGTTCGACAGGATGCAGTGCTCGACCAGCAGCCGTTCCGCGCTGATGACGCTGATGCCCTGGCGGTGGTTGTCGTCAAAGACGCAGTCCCGCACGACGATGTCCGCAGAATATCCGTCTGGCTTCAGGGTCCCGATGTAGAGGCCGTCGCCGCCGCTGGAACGCACGGTCACGCCCTCGATCACCACCTTTCGGCAGTCGCGCACCACGATGCCGTGCCGCCATTCGGAGCGGCCATAGCGCCGGGCATCCTGGTAGTCCTGCTTCCGCATCCGGATCTCCGCGCCGTAGCCGTGGATGCGCACATTCTCCAGCCCGTCCAGCGCCAGGAACTCGTCGTTTTTCCCGTGGAAGCGGTCGGGCGCCGCCGCCAGCACCGCGCCTGGCTTGAGGACGAGCGTCTGGTTGGAGCGCATCCGCAGGGTGGCGCCGACCAGATACGGCTTCCCCCGCGCGGGGACGACCACTTCCGCCTCCCGTGCGAGAAGCGACTGCAGTTCCGCCGTCACCTCGTCCGCGCCGCTCTTCAGTTCCGCGCCAATGCCCGCCAGGCAGGCGCACGCCAGGGCCGCGAACATCGTCTTCATCGCGCATCCCCCCCTAGCGCAGGCCTTTGGAATAGCACCAGTAGACGTCGCCGCTGGCCGTGGGGACATGCGCGTTGTCGGCCCTGTCCACATGGCCGTCGACATAGCCGACATTCAGCGCGTTGTTGTGGGGATAGGTCCAGTAGTTGCGCTTGTCCGACGCGATCAGCGCATTCTGCAGGGAGCCGCACTGGATCAGCATGCTCTTCGACGGGAAAAGCACGTCGATCCGACGATGGCAGCGGATGGTCTTCATCAGGTTGGTGTTGCCGCCGTAGTTCGAATGCTCCCAGGCCGTGAACTTGGAGTTCAGCATCGAGGGATCGCGGTAGTAGAGGCACGCCGTTTTGTTGCTGGCGGGGATGCCCTGACCCAGATAGGAGTAGATCTGAAGCGTCCACAACTCGGTCTTCGACCTGCTGTCATACGGAAACCAGTCGTTGTTGTCATCCGAATACAGCGACGCCGCCAGCAGAATCTGCTTGCATTTGTTGACGCAGCTGATCGTCCGCGCCGCCTCGCGCGCACGGCTCAGCGCAGGCAGCAGCATCGACGCGAGGATCGCGATGATCGCAATCACCACCAGCAGTTCAATCAAGGTGAAACCGACTCGTCTTTTCAACATCTCCAGGTCTCCTGCTAAAACAGTTTTCGGGACTACGCAGATTCAGGACTCGCCCATATTATACCGCAGCCGCCCCGCAAAAACAAGGGGACAAGCGGCAATAAGTTGATAAGATGATAATGCAATGCACACGACTTGACGGAATCCAGAATGGCCAATTATCTTTACAAACACAAGCCGTTTTTCCTCTTGGATGGACATTGTAAATCTTGTAAAGTTGTATATATTGTAAAAAACCGCGTTTTTACCCGTTTCAAGAGGCAAGCCGCCATGTTGAGAAAGTCAGCCTGCATCGAGGACTACATCCTGAAGAAACTTGCGTCGGGCGAACTGGGAGTGGGGGACCGCCTGCCGTCGCAGAACATGCTGGCCAAGCATTTCGCCTGCACGCGCCCGACGGTCGTCCATGCGCTGGACAGGCTGCGCGCGAGCGGCTATGTCACGGGGCGGCGGGGCAGCGGGATGTATGTCCGCTCCAAGACGCCAGGCAGCGCCATCCATGAGATCCTCCTGGTCGGCGAAAATGTCTCCAACCTGCAGAACGACGAGATGTTCCTGGGGATGCTCTCCTCGGCGGGCGAGGGGGTTCCGATGCACTGCAAGTCGATCCAGAGTGTGATCGAGCAGGCGGAGAGCGTCTTCCATCCAGGGCAGGCAGTCATCTGGGTGAGCCCCAAGCCGCGGGTCCTGCTGCTGATGGAACATCTGGCGCGCCAGGGCCTTCCGCAGCTGCTCATCAACCGCGACTTCGGCGACTTCGACTATGTCCTGACCTCCCCCGAGGAGAGCATCGCGGAAGGGGTCTCCTGGCTGCTCATCGAGGGCGGGCGCGACCTGGCCTTCGTCACCAAGTCGCCCCGCATCTCCATGCCCTTCATCCAGGAGCGAATCCTCGCCTTCTACGAGGTCTGCTTCCGCCTCAAGGCCAATCTGCTTCCCGACTTCATCTTCAAATCCGACTTCGACGACTTCCTCGCGGACGTGGAGACGGTCGGCCGAACCCTCTTCGACCGCCCGAAGATCCCAGGAAGCATCTTCATCATGACCCACGCCCTGACCACCCCCCTCCTCATCTGCGCCAACCGCTACAACAAGAAGCTCGGCCGCGACTTCCGGATGCTGGTCTTCGACGAGGTCCCCGAACTCAAAGGCGAAAAGGGCATCGCCTTCCTGAGCCAGCCCATCCATCTCTTCCGCCATGAAATCGGCAACTGGATCCGCCATGTCGCCTCTGGACAGCGAACCCCGTTCCGGAAAAAACTCAAATGCGACCTGATCACGGATTGACGGAGACGGCGCAGGATGGATTCATTGCGGAATCTGAAAACCAGCAGGCTCTTTAGCCGCATTATGGCAGCGGTGCACAATGATATTTGGCGAGCAGGCGATTCAGCGCATCCAGGCTGGTTACGCCATGCCGCAGGCAGCAGCGGCAGATGACGTCGGACAAAATCGACTCCGACAGTGAATAGCCCGCCTTGTGCAGAAGCGCCTCCGCCTCCTCCAGCGTGAGATGCAGCGCGAAGACCAGCGCGAGCGCCGTGCCGCGGGCAATCGTGCGGTTCTCGTCGCCGATGATTGCGGAATAGGTCTGGCGGCTCAGATGTGCCGCCTTGTACACCCACGAAGACCTTCCCGCAAAACGCTCCCGCACCAGCCGCTGCAGTTCCGCCGAGAAGGAGACCCCCAGCGGACTCCCAGGCGGACGATGCCGCGCCAACTGCGCGCCCGTTTCTGGCGCCGCCCCCGCCTTCTCCCGCAGTTCATGGTCGAAGTCCGGGGCAAGGCTGAAGCGGATGTTGGATGCCTCGGGCGGCGGCGTCGCCGGCTTTCTCCGCACGAGCGAATAATGGGTTTTTCCCTTTGTTTCGGAAGGCGGGGCGGCCTGCCGCGCCATAAACGCCTGGATCTCCGCCTCCACCCCCGCCAGTGCCTCAGGCGAGGGCGCGGCTTCTGGCGGCGGCGCGAGGCACGGGAAGAAACGGGACAGGAATGAAAGCAGGCCCATGATCGTGGAAAATGTGGAAATGTCCATCGGCGATGGACATTTCAGGGGGATTGGAAACCACTGGATTCCGTGTCGCTACAGTAGCGCGCAGTCCCGCCCGGAAACTGGAATCCGCCGCATCATTACCATAATCCCTCCACCCCGCATTTGCAAACGCCGACATGAAAACCCTCTCTTTCCTTGCCAGACTGCTCATTGCCATCTTCGTGTTGTTCGCTTCCACTGGCTGCTCATTGTTTGCGCCGTGGAAAGAAAACATCGTCGTAGATTCCGAACCTCAGGGCGCGCAGGTAATCATCCCCGGACAACGGCTGACGACCCCCTGCACCATCTCCGTCCCCTGCAACAAGGAAGTCGTCGTCATCGTGAAAAAAGAGGGCTACAGCACCGCGACTTACAACATCCGGCCAAGCCTGGGATTCTGCGGTGTGTTAGACGTGATCGGTCTATGGTGTTGGCTTATTCCAGGCATCGGCTTGATCTCTCCAGGTGCCTTTACCCTGGATCAGCACATCATTTATGCGCCGTTGCTCAAAGACGCGTCGAACGAGGCCACTCCAGTCAAGGAAGCCGCCGCACCCCGCGCCCCATGAAGACACTTCTCAAAAAGTCGTCCCGTGCCAGCAGGTGATTCTTTGCTCGGGAATCTCCCCATGAAACCGCAGCGGATATGCGCATCCACGCTGCCATGTGAATTCGCCGCGCTCGCTCTTGACAAGTGAGCGCTGATCGCAGAACGGATGGCCTGACGGGGCCGCCGCGCGCGCAACTGGATGATGCATTTCACGGGAAAGCCGTGAGTCCACGCCGAAAAGGGCGTGTTATAGTATGCACCTGACGGCGTTGAGGCCGTCGAGCCTTGGCAGGACAGTCGGCCGCGGCAAATGCCGTGCCTTCCCCTTGCCATACCATACTACAAGTCACAAGCGCAGGACAAGGAAGACACCGACATGGTTGAACTGGATTTCTCAAAGAGCGCGGATGGCCTGATCCCCGCGGTAGCGCAGGATTGGCAGACGGGCGAAGTGCTGATGGTGGCCTACATCAACCGCGAGGCCTGGGAAAAGACGCTGGCCACTGGCGTCGCCACCTATTGGACCCGAAGCCGCAAGCGCCTGTGGGTCAAGGGCGAGAGTTCCGGCAACATCCAGAAGGTCAAGGAAATCCTCGTCGACTGCGATCTGGACACCGTGGTCTTCAAGATCGAGCAGGTCGGCGGCTCCGCCTGCCACGAGGGCTATCCCAGCTGTTTCTTCCGACGCGTGGAGAAGGACGGCTCGCTGACCGTCATCGAGGAGCGCGTCTTCGACCCCGCCACCGTCTACAAGAAATAACGTCCTGGAGAAACGAGGAGGATTCACAATGCCTGTCCTGAAACTTGGCCTGCCCAAGGGCAGCCTGGAGCAAAGCACGGTCGAGATGTTCCAGAAGGCGGGATACAAGATCGACATCCAGTCCCGATCCTACTATCCCTCCATCGACGACCCCGAAATCGAATGCGTGCTGCTGCGGGCGCAGGAGATGTCCCGCTATGTCGCCGAAGGGCTGCTTGACTGCGGTCTCACCGGCTATGACTGGGTGGTCGAAAACGGCCTGGAGGTCGTCGAGATCGCGGAACTGGTCTACGGCAAAGTCGGCCGCAAGCCCCTGCGCTGGGTGCTTGCCGTCCCGAACGACTCGGACATCAAGGGCGCGAAGGATCTGGAGGGGAAGCGCATCGCCACGGAGGCCGTGGGCATGACGCGCCGCTACCTGGCCGAGCACGGCGTGAACGCCACCGTCGAGTTCAGCTGGGGCGCCACGGAAGTCAAGCCGCCGTATCTGGCCGACGCCATCGTCGAAATCACGGAGACAGGTTCCAGCCTGAAGGCCAACAACCTGAAAATCATCGACACGCTCTGCGAGACGACCACGCGCTTCATTGCCAACCCGAAGGCCGCCCAGGATCCCTTCAAGCGCCGGAAAATGGACCGCCTCGCGCTCCTGCTGCAGGCCGTCCTGACGGCGGAAAACCGCGTCGGCCTCATGATGAACGTCCATCGGGACCACCTCGACGAGGTGGTCGCCAAACTCCCCGCCCTCCAGCGTCCGACCGTCGCCCATCTCTCCGATGAGAACTGGTTCTCGCTGACAACCGTCGTCGACAAGCATGTCGCCAGGGATCTGATCCCCGACCTGATGCAGGCAGGCGCCGAGGGTCTGGTGGAATACAGCCTCAACAAGGTCATCCTTTGACCACCGCAAGCCACGGCGGCCCGATATGGCGGGCCGCCGAATGAAAACGGGGCAAAGCGCGGTTTTCAGGAGTATTCGCCGCCTGCCCCAGACTCTTCGGACGATATCCGGCCCGAAAACGGGCCGGCACAGAACGCGGGGGTCTGGGGCGGCTTCCGGCCCAAGAATGGGCTGGCACAGAACGCGGGGGTCTGAAGTCTGGGGTCCTGGAACGATGGGTCTGGGGTCTAAGGTCTTGGGTCCCCGATGGGTCTGGGGTCTGAAGTCTGGGGTCCTGGAACGATGGGTCTGGGGTCTAAGGTCTTGGGTCCCCGATGGGTCTGGGGTCTGAAGTCTGGGGTCCTGGAACGATGGGTCTGGGGCCCCGAAAATGGCTCCCGTCTCCCATTTCTCCGCCGATTTTTCGTCCGCCCCCTTGTTTTTTTGGGGAAATGGTGTATAATAATGGCACATACATAAGTGTATGTCCCATTTCCCCTTTCCCGAACCCCATGGTCGAGCGTCGTATTACATTGAAGGAGATCGCGCGCCAGTGCGACTTGGCGCCGACGACGGTGTCCAGCATTCTGCATGGGCGCAAGACCTATTGCTCGGAGGCGAAAATCGCGCGGGTTCGGGAACTGGTGGAGCAGTACAACTACCGTCCGAATGTCGGCTACAACATCATGACGGGGCGCGAGACCAACATCGTGGGGGTGGTCTTCTCGCAGAAGCGCATCACGCAGCACGAGATGCTTCGGGAGTTGCACATGGACCTCTGCGTCTCCCTGAACGAGCACAACTACGCGATGTACACGGCGGTGCTGTCGGGGGACGAGGAGGCGCATCTGGCCACGCTGCGGGCGCTGGAGGAGCGCGGCTGCCGCGCCTTCCTCTTCATCGGCACGCCCAAATACTACACCGCCATCCACGCGTATCTCGCCAGGCGGTCATTGCGCGTGCTGGGCTTCAACAACCGCTATGCGGAGCGCGGCGTCCTGGCCGACCAGGTCGGCGCCTACATCCGCTATCTCGACATCCTTGAACTCGCGGGGCGCGTCAACGTACGCCTCGCCATGACGCAGGACTTCATGGAGCATCTCCTGCTGCCGCGCCTGGAGGAATCCCGCCGCGCCCGCTACGCCGCCTGCTCGATGAACGTCGCCCACATCGGCTTCGTGCAGGGCAACAGCGCCCGCCACTACTTCCAGCTGGGATACCGCCTGATGCGCGAGGAACTGCGCCGCAACCCCGCCGTCGAGGCGATGGTCTTCGCCACCGACTACCACGTCCTGGGCGCCGCCGCCGCCCTCGCGGATCTCGGCCGCCCCGCCGAGACCGTCGACCTCTTCGGCATGGACGACGGCGCCTCGGTCGCCTTCTCCGACGTCCGCCTGACCACCACGCGCTTCGACATGCAGCTGGCCACCGCGAAACTGGTCGGGCTGCTGGCGGGCAAAGCCGACGGCCTCGAGGTCATCCCAGGCCAGATCGTCCACTACCCCGACGCTGGCCGCAACCCAAGGATTTTCTGACAACCGCCATCCAGTCCCCCCACACCAAGGAGCCCTCCTATGAAACGAACCTTCACCCTCATCGAACTCCTCGTTGTCATCGCCATCATCGCCATCCTGGCGGCGATGCTGCTGCCCGCCCTCTCCAAGGCGCGGGACAAGGCCAAGACCGTCTCCTGCTCCAGCAACCTCAAGAACCTCGGCCTCTCCGAGCACATGTACTCGTCGGACTACCAGGACTACTTCCTGATCAGCCAGTATGACAACATGACCGCCGCGCCGCCCTCGGGCACCTTCCTGACCGACAACCAGTGGCACTGGGTCGACCTGCTCTGGCCCTACCTGAAGTTCAGTTCCAAGTCCTCCAACAGCTCCATCGTCCTCTGCCCCGTCTCGCGCGGCGGCGACAAGAAGCGCACCCTGGACGGCATCCTGACGATGAACTACGGCGTCAACGAGGACATCCATCCGCGCTACCCCGCCAACGTCGCCCCGTTCACCAAGACCTTCACCGCGCGCAACCCATCCGCGCTCATGTCCATCATGGACGGCGGCACGCACCGCATGAACTGGAACTACGGCAACCTGAACAATGCCCGCATCAAGAACTACTGCTATCTGCCTGGCTTCACCTCCAACTCCACCTCCACGAACCTGTCGAAGATCGCCGACAAGGGCAAGAACGACGCCGCGATGGGACGCCACGGAACCCAGCAGGTGAATGTCACCTACGCGGACGGCCATGTGGAGACCATCAAGTCCGCCACGGCCGCCGTCAAGGGCCACAACACCGTCGGCGCAGGCAACAACTTCCAGTTCTGGCGCGCGGGCGACTCCGTCTACACCCACACCTACTGAGGCCATGAAACAACGCTTCTGCCTGCTGCCGCTCCTGCTGGCGGCGCACTTCGCCCTCGCCGCCGCCAATCCAGGCAGGGAGATGGCGGAGCAGTACCGCACCCTGGAGCGGATGGACGTCAAGCCCGCCCGCAAGGCGAAACTGCAGCTCTGGCTCGGCGAGAAGCGCCCCGCGAAGGCCGCGCCGACGCGCCCCTCGCCCAACGCGGCGGGCGTGGTCGCCGACGACGGGATGCTGCTGGCCGTGGATCCAAAGAGCGGCCTGCCGACGTGGCTCTCCTTCGGCGACGGCGAAAACCTGCTCGCCAACGACGCGTGCCGCTGCCCGCTGTGGGAAATCCTCGTCGAGGAGCCTGGCGCAGACAAGCCGCGCTTCATCGGCCCCTATTCGTGCACGGTCTCCCTCCGACGCCTCTCGGCGCCGTCTGGCCTCGAAGTCACCTACACCTGCCCCGAGGCCATTGTGAAGGTCGCCTTCCGCAAGGCCGAAGGCACCTTCGTCCGCCTCGCCATCACCGCGGAGAACCGCATCGCCGCGAACCGCCTGGAATACGTCGACTTCCCGAAACTCGCGCTGCGACCGCGCGGGGACGCCGCCGCGAACCTGTGCGCCATCCCGTGGCGGCGCGGGCGCCTGCGCCGCCTCGCGCAGTTCACCGAGGGCTACCACGAGGAATACCCCTGCTCCTCCGCGCGCTTCCAGATGACCGCCCTCTACGACGAGGCCGCCCGCAAAGGCATCTACTTCGCCGCCGAGGACGGCGACGGCTGGGAGAAGCACTTCCTGCAGACCTACATCCCCGCCTACAATGTCCTGGTTTCGAACCTCCGTTTCTTCCCGCCCGACCGCGGCCGCGCGGGCAACCGCCTCCCCCAGGCCTTCACCTGCCTCCTCGGCGCATTCGACGGCGACTGGTACGACGCCGCGCAGATCTACCGCGCCTGGTTCCTGAAGCAGAAGTGGGCGTCGCGGGGCCCGCTCGCCACCAACGACACCCCCGACTTCCTCAAGCACAGCCCCGTGTGGCTGCGCTACTATCTGCGCGAAAGCAGGAAACTGGGGCCTGAGCAGATTGGCGCCTTCCAACGCTGGAGCGCCCTCTTCCCAGGACGGAAAATCCCCGCCACGCTCTACCACTTCTCCAATTTCAAGGAGCCCGCGGACAAGCCCAAGTACCCCGTCTGCGAGTATTATGGCTTCCGCGCCACCGCCTATCCAGGCCTCCCCGAGGCCCTGAAGGCCGCCACCGCAGGCGGCCTGCGCTGCAGCGTCTACTGGCAAAGCGAAATCATCAACCAGGACGCCCCCGAAAACGCGCCGCTCGTCCCCGCCGACAAACTCGACCGCCAGGGCAGGCCCGTCCTCTATCTCGGCGAGCGCGGCGTCCTCTGCCGCCAGGCGCCCGTTTGGCTGCGGCGCACCGCCGAGGTGCATGAATACCAGGCGGGGCTGGGCTTCACTGGATTCTACCTCGACACCTACGGCAAGAGCAAGCCCGACACCCAATGCTTCGACACCCGCCACGGGCACTTCGCGGGCGGCGCCAACCAGGAATGCCTCGCGCAGCGCGTCTACGGAGAAGCCGTCCGCAGGCACATCCGCGCCATGGCCCCGGAGTACTACATGGGCGGCGAAGCCTCCTGCGAATGCTACGTCGACCTGCTCGACTACAAGCTCAACGCCGTCGCCACCTACCCTGGCCACATCCCACTGGAGCGCGCCCTCTACGGCGACTACATCCTGAGCCACGGCCGCGTCGTCCGCGAATACACCCCCGACGAACTACGCCTCATCGGCTTCGACTTCCTCGAAGGATGCATCCCTGGCCGCTTCTTCAGCCCGCCCCCCGAGGGCGCGCCTGAACGCAAGTTCCTCCAGGACATCTGCAACCTGACCGAAGCCGCCTACGACTACCTGCGCGCAGGAAGGATGCTGCGCCCCGTCCCCTTCGGGAAGCCCGTCGCGATGATGAAACTGACCAACCCCCAGAAGATGGAGACCGAGGAGTGGCGAAACACCTCCTACCGCTCCTGCAAAGACGCCTCCGTCGGAATCGCCGTCTTCCGTTTCGGCGTCGGCGAGGCCGAAAACACCCTGCTCCTGCCCGACGCGAAGGCGCTCGGCGTGCCCGAGGGCGCCGCCGTCTACCGCCTCGCGCCAGACGGCGCCCAGACCCGCCTCGGCACCCTCGCGCAACTGCGCGAACTCCCCGTGAAACTCCCAGGCAACGGCTTCTGCCTCTTCGTCATCCGCTGACCCGCATCGGCACATCCGCCTCCTCGGAAGACCCGGAAGACCCGGAAAATCCGGATAATCCGGAAAACCCGGAAAACCCGGAAAACCCGGAAAACCCGGAAAACCCGGAAAACCCGGAAAACCCGGAAAACCCGGAAAGTCTGGATAATCCAGTGATCCCACAACCCACTTTCCAATGCGCCTTTCCCAATTCATCCACCAGTGGCCTCCGATTGTCTTGGAACTGGCAGGCGGGACGCCACTCGTCTTCCTCCCCGACGTCCGAGTTTCCGAGGGCATTGAGTTGGAGCGCCGACTGGAGTGCCGACCAGGCTTCCTCCGTCTCTCCTGCCGCCTCGCAAACCGCCGTTCCACCCCCGTCCTCCTGCGTAGCGCACGCGTCTTCGCGGCGACGGAGGAGGGGCAGTTCACGGACACGCCTTTCCCCGAATGGCGCGTCGACCGCCTGGGGCGCAACAAGAACGACATCCCCGGCCGCTTCCAGCCCTCCCGCGACGACCGGCGCCTGCGCGAGGCCCTTCTCGACACCTCCGAGGTCCCCGCAGGCCACGGCCTTCGCGGCGTCGGAATACTGGACGCCACCGCCCAGGCCGGCGCCGCCTTCTACGCGGACCCCGGCCTCGTGCTGCTCGACGCGCCAGGCGCCCCCGCCCTCTTCCTGGGCTTCGACGGGCAAGACCGCCACCTGAACCGCATCTGCCTGGAGACCACTTCGGACCGCCAGCACCTCAAATGCCTCACCGCAGAGGCCGAACTCGACGGCATCCGCCTCGCCCCAGGGGAATCCCGCCCCCTCCACGACTTCCTCCTCGAAGCGGCCGATTCAGCGGACACTCTCCTTGAACGCCATGCGGAACGCGTGCGCGCCCGCCTGGGCAGCCGCTTCGCCCCGTTCCGGAACATCTACTGCACCTGGTACTACTACGGCCCCGCCATCCATCGCGCCGAGGTGCTCCAAAACGTCGACTACATCCGCTGCGCCGGCCTACCCTTCGACGCCTTCCAGATCGACAGCGGGTGGTTCCGCGCATACGGGGACTGGGAAGCCGATCCCGCAAAGTTCCCCAACGGCATGGCCGAAATCGCCGACGCCATCCAGACGGCGGGCTTGCGCCCCGGCATCTGGACCGCGCCGTTCGTCCTGGCATCCGACAGCCCCGAGGTGGCGCGCCATCCCGACCTCGCCCTCCGCAAAAGCGACGGCACCCCGTGCCGCTTCGTCTGCGACGGCGGCGCCTGCCTCGTCCTCGACCCGTACTCGCCCTCCGCGCCGGAGTATCTGGAGCGCCTCTACGGACGCCTCCGCGAATGGGGCTTCACCTACCACAAGTTGGACTTCCTGCGCGCCGTCTTCATCCAGCCCGAAGCGCGCTTCCACCAGCCCGACCGTACCCGAGGGGAGGCATACCGCCACGCCATGACGCTCATTCGCAGCGCCGTCGGGGAAAACGCCGTCATCAACGCCTGCGGCGGCCTCTACGAGGGCACTGCGGGACTCGCCGAAATCGTCCGATCCAGCGCCGACCTCGTCGGCTTCTGGGACCGCCCGGATTCCCCGGTCGAGAACACCACCACCCGAATCCGCCAGAATCTCTTCCGGCGGTTCTACAACCGCCTCTGGACAAGCGATCCGGACGCCCTCCAACTGCGCCGGAACGCCACCCCCGCCCCCGACCTGCACAGCCTCGGCCTCTTCACCGACGACGAGGCCTTCTCCACCTGCGTCAACCAACTCCTCGGCGGCGGCCTCTTGACCGTCTCCGAAAACTTCCCGAAACTCGACCCAGACCGTCTGCTGCTGCTGCGCCTCCTGATGCCATTCGTCCCCGCGCAGTGCATGGTACTGGACGCCGATGACAGGCACTACCTGCCGGAACGGCTGCTCCTCCAATTCGAGGAGCCCTGGCATGGGAGCGCGCGCCCCAGAAGTTGGTTCAGAACCCCAGAGGCACGTGGGATCCCCCGATTCGCGAAGCCCTGGCATGGCGCCACAAAGGCCGTCGCCCTCCTCAACTGGAACCACGATGCGCCCCGCCGCATCGCCTTCCGCCTCCGCGACGTGCCAGGACTGCCGCCCCGCCGCGCCTGGCGTCTGTGCGAACTCCGCCTCGGCCGCATTCTGCGCGTGCCGGACGCCGACACCCCTGTATCCGCCACTGTCCCGGGCCATGGCGCCCGCGTTTTCCTCATTCGCCCCTAAGTCACCGCCATGCTCATCCAATCCGACTACCACATCCACGCCTCCTTCTACCGCGTCAAGGCGGAGGGCGCCGTCCCTGGGCCGACCGCCGCCGAGCAGCAGGCCGCCGCGCGCGCCGCGGGGAACCGCTTCATCGGCATCCTGGAGCACTGCAACCACGCGAAGCACCACCCCTTCCACTGCCTGGAGGAACTCGCCGCCGAATACCACGCGCCCGCCTTCGACCGCAGCGACACCGCGCTCGGCGTCGAGGCAGACCTCCACGACGACGGCTCCGACGACTGCGGCGCCGAAGGGCGCGCCCGCCTGGGATTACATTACGTCATCGGCTCCGTGCACCTCTCCCCGAAACTCATCGCCGACGTGGAGACCTACATCCGCACCGAGTACACCCGCCTCCGCAGCACCCTGCTCCACAACCGCAACGTCGATGTCATCGGGCACCCCTTCGGCGAAGGCTACCGCTGGGTCAACGCGGGCATCATCCCCCGCTGGGGCTTCGACCTCATCCCGCCAGAATACCTCGCCGAAATCGTCGAACTGGCGAAAGCCAGCGGAAAGGCCCTCGAAATCAACCGCAACGACCCGAACGACAAGACCTACGTCGCCTGGCTCGCCCGAATCCGCGACGCAGGCATCCCCATCTCCATCGGCTCCGACGCCCACACCCCCGACGGCTGCCCGCAGGCCGCCATCCGCACCCGCTGGGCCGAATCCCTCGGATTCACCGAAGCCCAGCACTGGAAACCCGCTCTGTTCCGACACTGATTCCACTGCGGGGCCTGCCAATCCCCATTGAACACCATGATTCTGCGATTTGCAAGACACGGGCAGCCCGCCCTCGAAGGGATGCCCCGCGGCGCCAACCACGAGCTGCCGCCTGGGGACTATCCGCTGTCGCGGCTGGGGCTTCAGCAGGCACACTTCCTGGGGCGCTTCCTCCAGTCCGAGGGCTTCCGCGGCCTCATCCTCTCCTCCCCGTACGCGCGCACCGCCGAGACCGCGGATGCCGTCGCGATGGAGTGCGGGCTCTCCTTCCACCTGGAGCCGCGCCTGCAGGAGATGCGCTTCTACCCTGAGCCGCCGTGCCCTGGCATGACCATCGCGGAACTGCGCGCAAACTATCCGCGCGTCGCCCCCGACGCGACCCTCGCCTGGCCCTGGCTCACCCCAGGCGGCAAGGAGGAACTCGACGCCGTCCGCGCCCGCGTCGACCGCTTTCTCGCGGAATTGCTGGCCGCCCCGCCCGCCGAGGAAATCCTGCTCATCGGTCATGGCGCCTCCATCCAGTCCCTCAAATGGAATCTCTTCGCCCGCTGCAGCTACGACGGACCCGACCACCACAACTGGAACTGCTCCGTCTCACGCTTCGACATCACCCCGAAGGGCATCCGCATGGTCGACCTGGCCCGCTACGACTTCATGCCGCAGGAAGTCATCACCAGCAACAAACGCCTCTTCGGCGACCCTGAGTGCGTCTGAATGAACCGCATCCTCTTCATCAGCGACCTCCACCTCGGCGACACGCGCAACGCCCCAGGACGCGACGAGCGCCTCCTCGCACGCCTCGCCGAACTGATCCGACGCCGCGAATACCGCGCCGTCCTCAACCTCGGCGACACCGTCTCGCGCGCCGAATTCCTCCCGAACGGCGCCGCCACCCCGACGCTCTTCCGCGCCTACCGCCGCTGGCGGGACACGCTGGGCGTCCCCTTCCGCGAGTGCGCAATCTTCCGCGAGCGCCCCTTCTTCCAGGAGATCTTCGGCCAGGACGAGGACTCCGCCTGGGACGGCCTCCCTGGCGCCACCGTCCTGACCTTCTCGCCGCGCCACGAGGACGACCACGAGGCCACCGATGCCCAATGGCAGTGGCTCTCCGCGCAGATCGCCGCCGCCGCAGGGCGCACCGTGATCATCGGCTCGCACGTCCCCTACCCCGCCTGCTGCAGCCGCCCCGACACCCCAGGCATCTACCTGCCCGTCCCGCCCGCGATCCGACGCCAGCTGGAGACGCGGGGCGCGCCCGCCTTCTGGGCGGGCGGACACTTCCACTGGAACGTGGAGCCGCCGCTGACGCGCGGCAGCCTCACCGCCTTCATGGGCGCGCGCTTCCTCATCGACGCCGAGCCCGCCAAGACCACCTATCTACGCGAACTGGACTTGGACACCCTGCAACTGCACACCATCACAGAGTTCTGACATGCGCCTCACCGCCATCCTGCTGGCCCTGGCCGCCCTCGCCTTCGGCTACACCTTCGAGGAAAACACCGCCCTCCAATACCAGGAGTACACGCGGGCGGGCACCACCGCCAAACGCCGCGCCGAACTGCGCCTGTGGTTCCAGACCAAGCGCCCGCTGCGCCCCGCCCCCGCCGAGCCGCCCGCCCGCTTCGCCGCCAACGGCGTCGAGTTTGCCGTGGAGCGCGGACACGGCTATCCCGTGCACCTCTCCGTCAATGGCGGCGAGAATCTGCTCGCGAACCACGCGGCGACCTATCCCCTCTTCGAACTCCATTTGATCGACCAGGCCAAGAAGCACCGCTCCGCAGGAAACTACGGCACAAAGCCCGCCGTCCGTCCCCTCGACAACGGCCTGGAACTCACCTGGCGCCTCGCAGAGGCCACGGTCGTCGCCGTCATCGACGCCACCGACGAAGGCCACGCCCGCTTCCGCATCCAGGTCAAGGACGTGAAGGCAGGCCTCCGCCTCGACCATGTCGACTATCCCATGCTCGCCATCCGCCCCAGAGGCGACGCCGACGGCAGCCTCGTCGTCATCCCCGACCGCCGCGGCCGCCTCCGCCCGCTCCCCTCCCTTGTCCAGACCAGCATCAAGGAGTACCCGTGCTCCAACGCGCGCTTCCAGATGACCGCCACCTACGACGCCAAGGCGCGAAAGGGCCTCTATTTCGCCGCGCAGGACATTGCGGGCTGGGAGAAGAACTTCATCCAGACCTACCTCCCCGAATACCGCCTGACCTTCCTCGCTCTCCGCCGCTATCCCATGGACCGCGGACGCTTCGGCAACGCCCTCGCCGAGAGCTTCCCCGTCGTCCTCGCCGCCTTCGACGGCGACTGGTATGACGCGGCGCAGATCTACCGCCGCTGGACGCTGAAGCAGCCGTGGGCGAAGCACGGCCCCCTCCACGCCAACAAAGAGATCCCCGAGTTCATCAAGCGCGCGCCCGTGTGGCTCCGATTCTATCTGCGCGCAAGCCGAAACATGACCCCCGCCCAGGTCGTGGTCATGTCCCGCGAATGGGCCGAGTTCCTGCCTGGACGCACCATCCCCGCCGAGCTCTTCCACTACTCGGACTTCAAGGAGCCCTCCTTCCCGAGCAAATACCCCGTCTGCGAATACTACGGCTACACTGCGCGACCGTTCCCCGGTCTCCCCGAGGCCCTGAAGGCCATCCACGCGCTCGGCATCCGCTGCTGCGTCTTCCTCCAGAGCGAGATCGTCAACCAGAACGCCCCCGAAAACGCCCCCCTCGCCCCCGCCTGCAAGACCGACGCCGACGGCAAGCCCCGCCTCTACCTGGACGAGCGCAGCTACGTCTGCCGGATGTCCCCCGTCTGGCGCCGCCGCACCGAGGAACTCGTCCGCCACCTGCTTCAGATGGGCTTTGTCGGAATCTACCTGGACACCTTCGCGAAGAGCAAGCCCGACTACGAGTGCTTCAGCCCCGGCCACGGCCATCCCGTCGGCGGCGGCAACACGGACTTCATCAGCCAGCACACCTACGGCGAACTCGTGCGCAAGACAGGGCGCGCCCTGAATCCAGAGTTCTTCCTCGTCGGCGAGGCCTGCACCGAGCCCTACATGGACATCCTTGACGTGAAGGAGAACGCCACCCATACCGACCCTGATGCCATCTTCCTGGAGCGCGTCATCTACGGCGACTACTATCTCCCCCACGGGCGCACCATCTCCGACGGCGACGCCAGCTACGCCAAGTTCCTTGGCCTGGACTTCCTCAACGGCATGATCCCAGGCCGTTTCTTCAACGGCCCGCCGCGCGACCCACACCGCCGCAAGGTCCTGCGGGAGGTCATCGGCTACACTGACACAGGATACGAGTTCCTGCGCTGCGGCCAGATGCTCCGCGCCCTCCCCTTCGCGCAAAATGGCGAGAAGGTCACCGTCGAGGAAATGCGGAACAAGATCCCCATCGCACGCTGGCAGAACTCCGTCTTCCGCTCCTGCAAAGGCCGCGCCGTCGCCGTCTACGTCTTCCACTTTGGCGACACGCCCGCGAAGAACACGCTGCTCCTGCCCGACGGCACGGAATGGGGCTTCTCCCCGCAGGCGCAGGTCTTCCGCCTCGCGTCCGACGGCGGGAAAACACCGCTCGGCGCCCTCGGCCAACTCCGCTCCATCCCCCTTGACCTCCCACCCGACGGCATCTCCGCCTTCCTCATCGTCCCCTGAACACCGCCACAGCCGATTCCAAATCGGCCCAAAAATGGGCCGACACAGAACGCCGGGGCCTGGATCCTGGGTCCCTGCCTCCAAATCCCGTCTCTCCCATCACCATCATGCAATCCCCCAGCCAATTGTTCCGCCTCGCCTCCCGCCATCTCCGCATGGACGCCCTGCTGCGCAACGCAGCCGCCCTCTACGTCTGGGAGAAGGATCCAGGCTACGCCAACTTCAAGAAGTCCGCCGAGGTCTGCGTCCGCGCCCTGGAGGAGGCGGGCTTCTCCGACATCGAGAAGATCCCCCTCCCCGCCGACGGCGTGACCACTTTCATGGACCACACCATGCCTCAGGCGTGGGACCGCATCGGCCGCTGCACCTTTGAACTCCTCGCCCCGAAACTCCCTGCCAAAAAGCGCCTCCTCTGCGATTCCGACCGCGATCCTTTGGAGGCGGGCATCTGGAGCCCGCCCACCCCAAAAGACGGCCTGGTCGGCGAGGTCGTCGACGGCGACGCGGAGGGCGCCGACGTCACGGGGCGCTTCGTCTTCACCCGCGAACCCCCGAAGAACCGCTGCATGATCGCCTGGAGCCAGGCGGGCGCGCTCGGCGTCGTCTGCACCAGGATGGAGGCCGCCGACGTCGCCCCCGACAACCTCTGCTGGATGAACGGCGTCGGACACTACGGCTGGTACTACTCGAAGGACGACCGACGCCTCCCCGTCTTCGTCCTGACCCCGCGCCGCGCCCTGTTCCTGGAAACTCTCCTGAAAAAGGGGCCCATCCGCGCACGCGGCGTGATGCGCACCCGTATCCACGACGGCGTGATCCACACCGTCACAGGGCGCATTCCTGGCGATTCCCCCGAGGAACTCGTGCTCCTCGCGCACCTCTACGAACCCTTCCTGGCGGACGACGCCGTCGGCTTCGCGGGCTGCGTCGAGGCGGGACGCATGCTGAAGCAACTGGCGGCGGCTGGCCGCATCCGCCTCCGCCGCTCGCTGCGAGTCGTCTTCTCCATGGAGCGCTATGGCTTCTTCGGATTCTTCTCCGACCCGAAGCGCACCCGTCGCATCTTCGCGGGCCAGAACATGGACGGCTTCTGCTCCAAGACCTACAGCCTCGGCGGAATGCCGCTGCGTTTCTTCATGAGCCCCGTCTGCAACCCATTCTTCGGCGACGTCCTCCAGAAGCGGATGCTGGACACCATCCTCCCTGACGTGAAGTACATCTGCCGCCATTCCGTCCTCCACGACGATTCCTTCGGCGGCGATCCCGACCTCGGCTTCCCGACGCTTTGGATCGAGGAGGGCACGGGGAAATACCACCACAACAAGCACCCCGCCTTCAATGAAATCGACGAGGAACTCACCCCGCGCCTGCTGGCGCTCATCACCGCCTACGCCGCCGAACTGCTGTGCGCAGAGCCCGCCGAACTCAGGCGCCGCGCCCTCACGGAAACCCTCCGCCACTGCCGCGAACGCATCAGGGAGGTCCGCGACGCGCACCGCGCAGGCGTCATCGGCGACTGGGAGGCGGGCTACCGACTCAAACTGGCGCGGCACTTCGCCGAAGGACGCCTGCGCTCCCTGAACAGGATGGAGCAGGGGCTCGTCTCGGAGGCGGAGATCCAGGAAGCGGTCGCCCCCGTCTTCGCGCGCGGATGGAAGGCCCCCGAGCCCGTCCTGCCAGACCTCACGCCCATGGAAGCCCGTGCCGACAACATGGTCGTCAAGCGCCTCCAGCGCGGCTGCATCCCCTTCTCGCTCGCCCGCGTGCCCGTCCACGAGCGCGTGCTCTGGCCCTGCGCCACCAACCGCCCCGTCCTGCCGCTCTCGGACGGGACCCGCTCACTCCTGGAGGCCCTGCGCATGCAGCGCTACACGGAGAGCATTCCGCAGCAGCCCTTCACCAAGGACGAGCTGAAGTTGTACATCGACTTCATGCGCTACCTGGAGAAATACGGCTACGTCGCCATCGCCTCCCCGCGCAAGACCAGCGCGAAGGACTTCGCCGAGGCGCTCAAGGCGGTCGGCGTGCGCCGCGGCATGCAGATGGTCGTGCACACGAGCCTCGCCCCGTTCGGGCGCTTCGAGGGCGGACCGGAGCGCTACTGCCGCGAACTCCAGAAGGCCGTCGGCAAGGAGGGGACGCTGATGCTGCCCGCCTTCAACTTCTACGACATGAGCGACACGGGGGGCGTCTTCGACTGGCGCGACACCGCCGCCAAGGTCGGCGCCGCCCCCGAGTGCTTCCGCAAGATGCCTGGCGTCCTGCGCTCGCTGGACCCGACCCATTCCGTCTCCGTCTGGGGCAGGGACAAGGTCAAGTTCATCGCGCACCACCACCAGGTCCCCGCCATGCACCAGGACAGCCCCATCGGCCTCCTCGAACAGGCTGGCGGATACTGCCTCATGGTCGGATGCCACACCTCCGTCACCTTCCGACATGTCGTCGAGACCTCCAACGGCGTGCGCTGCTGCGGACAGCGCGCCGAGGAATACCCCGCCATCCTCCCCGACGGCACCCACGCCAAACTCCGCGCCTGGGCCTGGATGGACGGACACTGCCCCGCCGTCAACCACGAGGAGATCTACGGCTGGCTCAAGCGCCACGGCAAACTCTCCGAGGTCGTCCTCGGCAACTGCCACCTGCGCCTCTTCCGCCTCGCCGATTTCCGCACCGCCTACGAACGACTCCTCCATGGCCCCAACGGATGCGCGCACTGCACCATCCGCCCCCGCAAAAACGCCTTCTCCGTCCCCAGCGACTGGGATTCCAAGCGCAACCGCCTCAAGAAAAGCGACGCCTTCACTGGCGACATCGACTTCACCCGCCTCGATTCTTGACCACCCGCGCCGCAAGCGCTCAGCGTGTGCCGGCTTCCGCCGCAAGAATGCGGCGGCACAGCACCGCGGGGGATGATGTGCGGCGCAGGCGGCGCGAAAACAGCGGGGATGCCACACAGGCGGGGAAAATGGGGCTTGGCGCCTGGCCCAGTTCCCCCGCCCATCTCCGCGCCAGCCCTGATCATTGCCCAGCGTGTGCCGGCGGGCTTGCCCGCCGGTTGGCCCCGTTCCCCCGCCCCCTCCTATGAAACCCGCCCTTCTTTTTGCAGCAGCCGCACTGGTTTTCGCCTCCTGCGCATCGCGCGCCATCGTGGAATACGAACGCGCGTATGGCCCTGATGCGCCAGTGCCCGCCGTCGCCGCGGCATTCACCGAAACGCCCATCCAGCTGGACGGCAAGTTGGACGAGGAGGTCTGGCGGCGCGCCCCCGCCTACACGATGGTGGAGCCGATCGAGGCGCCCGCGCCTGGCCGCGCGGCCTCCAAACTCCAGGCGAAGTGGCGGGACTTCTACGGCGGCGCCGTCCGCTTCGCCTACACCAAGGACACCCTCTACATCGCCGTCGCCGCCGAGGATGGCGACCTCGTCCAGTTCAACCAGAAGGACCAGCAGCCGCACTGGCGCTCCGGCGACCTCGTCGAAATCATGGTCAAGTCCGAAAAGGGCCCAGGCTTCTGGGAGTGCTACGCGACCCCCTGCGGACACCGCACCACCCTGCGCTACATTGCGCGCGGCTACTGCAACGACACCATGGCCGACTTCCGCGACGACTTCCGCACCGCCGTCCGACTCGACGGCACCCTCAACAACCGCGCCGACGTCGACCACGGCTACACGATGGAGATCGCCATCCCCTTCCAGATGCTCGAAGCCCTCGACGGCGTCCCCGTCACCGCCGACGGCGGCTGGAAGATCTTCGTCGGGCGCTACAACTACGACTGGCGCTACTCCTACCGCCAGTTGAGCGGCTTCCCGATGATGCCCGTCCCCAAGTTCGAATCCAGCGAATACTTCGCCCCCATCGTCTTCCAAAAGTAACCACCATGGCTCCCGTCACCCTTCTGGTCGTCGGCTGCGGATCCCGCGGCACCACCTACGCCGAGTTCGCCCTGCGCTGTCCCGACCGCGCCCGCGTCGTCGCCGTCGCCGAACCCCGCGACTTCCACCGCAACGACCTCGCCGAACGCTGCGGCGTCCCCCCCGAAATGCGCTTCCGCACCTGGCAGGAGGCCGCCGCCCGTCCGCGCCTCGCCGACGCCGTGCTCATCTGCACCCTCGACGAGGAGCACGAGGCCCCCGCCGTCGCCTTCGCCAGACTCGGCTACGCGATTCTCCTTGAAAAGCCGATGGCGCCCACCGAGCAGGCCTGCCGCAACATCGTCGCCGCCGTCAAGGCAAACCGCACCATCTTCGCCGTCTGCCACGTCCTGCGCTACACCTCTCAGACCAGGAAGATCAAGGAACTCATCCACGACGGACGCCTGGGACGCCTCGTCTCCCTGCAGCGCCTCGAACCCGTGCGCCACTGGCACCAGTGCCACTCCTTCGTCCGCGGCAACTGGCGCAACTCCCGCGAGACCTGCTTCATGCTCCTCGCCAAATGCTGCCACGACCTCGACTGGATCCGCTACATTATGGACCGCCCCTGCGCCGCCGTCCAATCCTTCGGATCCCTCTACGAATTCACCCCGCAGAACCAGCCCGCAGGCGCCGCCGAACGCTGCGTCGACTGCCCGCACGAAGTCGAATCGCGCTGCCCCGCCTCCGCCCTCAAGATCTACCTGCGCGACCGCGCCGAAAAGGGCCTCGCCGCCGCCTGGCCCACCGATGTCCTCACTCCCGACCACACCCCGCAGGGCGTCCGCAAGGCCCTCCAAGAAGGCCCCTACGGACGCTGCGCCTACCGCTGCGACAACGACGTCGTCGACAACCAGGTCGTCAACATCGCCTTCCGCGACGGCGCCACCGCGCAACTCCTGATGACCGCCTTCTGCAACGTCGTCGGCCGCGTCACCCGCCTCTTCGGCACCCGCGGCGACCTCTACGCCGACAACGACAAGATCACCGTCACCGACTTCCTCACCAACGAAACCGAGACCATCGTCACCGACGCCGACGACGGCACCATCCTCTCTGGACACGGTGGCGGCGATTTCCGCATCATGGACGACTTCACCGCCGCCGTCGCCGCCCATGACCCGTCCCGCATCCTGAGCGACGCCGACGAGACCCTCGAATCCCACCTGATGTGCTTCAAGGCCGAGGAATCCCGCCTCTCCCGCCGTGTCATCGACTTCTAACCACGCCATGCAAACGCCCGAAATCACCTGGTCCATCATGCACCCGACGCCGCTCGACGTGGCGTACATGCGCCGCCTCGTCGCCGAACTCCCGCGCTGGCGGTGCGACAGTTTCGAGATCTGCGCCGAATGCCATTCGCTCCTGGGCGGCATGGACGGCCTTGTCCTCTACGAGGACTACCCCGCCGTCGCCGCCTCCCTCGACCGCGCGGGCATCCTCGCCAACCGCGCCCGCCTGCAGGAGATCCTCGACCTCGCCCACGGCGCTGGCAGGCCCGTCTACTACTGGCACCGCGAGGTCACCGTCTGGCCGAAGATCCTCGAGGAGACGCCAGAGCTGCTCGACGCCAACGGCGAGTTCGACCTCCTCGGCGCGGCCTACGGAAACCTCCTGCGCTACAAACTGGAAAAGACCTTCGAGGCGGTGCCGAACCTCGACGGCCTCGTCCTGACCCTCACCGAGGCCGACTTCTCCGCCATCCACAACTCGTCCCCCGACCGCTATCCGCCCGCGCGGGTCGTCGAGCGCATCGTCCGCATCTTCGCCGAGGAGCATGTGAAGCGCGGCAAGCGCTTCATCCTGCGCTCCTTCGGCTCCATCGCCCAGGACTACGAGGACATCCTCGCGGGCGCGCGCCTCGCCGCCAGCGGCTTCTCCTTCGAGGTCGAGACCAAGATCACCCCGTACGACTTCGACCCGTTCCTCCCCGACAACCCGTTCCTGCGCCCCGTCGCGCCTGGCATCACCCTCGGCGCCGAATGCGACTGCGAGGGCGAGTTCCTCGGCTTCGGGCACCTCCCCGCCGAAAACGTCGAGCACATCGTCCGCTTCGTGCGCCACGGGCAGCGCCAGGGCGTCAGCCGCTACACGATCCGCCTCGACCGCATGGGCTGCAACGTCTTCGACTCCTATCCCATCAACCTCTTCGCCTACCAGCGGGCCATCCTCGATCCCGACGCCACCGCCGAGGGCATCCGCGCCGAGTATGCCGCCGCCCACTATCCGCCCGAGTGCGCCGACGAACTGACGGCGCTCGGCGACCTCGGCTTCCGCCTGGTGGAGAAACTGCTCTTCATCGACCATGTCGTCATGTTCCACCAGAACCCCGTCGACGCCGATCTCAAATGGATGAAGGCGGGCGGACTCTTCGTGCTTTTCGCGCCCGAAGGCACGCCCCTCGCCCCCCATCAGGGCATCTGGCCGATGCTCCCCCAGACGACCGTCGGCATCCCCGCCATCCTCGCCGAAAAGCGCGAGGCCCTCGCCATCGCCCGCGACGGCCTCGCCCGCGTGGAGGCGCTGAAGGGCCGCCTCGACGCCACCGAATACCAACGCCTGTCCCGCCTCTGGGGAAGCGCCCTCCGCGAGGCCGTCGCCATCCAGGCCTTCGTCGCCGCCATCGCCGCCTACTTCGGGGACATGGCGGAAGACGCGCCCGACGCGCCGCGCCTCCACCGCGCCATCCAGGAGATGGCGGACGCCCTGCACCTGCCGCCGCCCGAGCGCACGCAGGGAAAGACCGCCTTCCACAACGGCATGGACCACCACATCTTCGCCCTCAGGGACGGCGACTTCTGCGACCGCTTCGACCACTCCATCCTCGGCGCCGCCTGCCTCCTCCTCGATGAGTACGACGCCGAAACCGCCGCCCGCGCCGAACTGCGCCGACGCCTCCCCGACGCCCTCGACTTCGTCGTCGCGGGCGGCCTCTTCCAGGACTGGCGCTTCCGCCGCAACATGCACGCCTCCCACGCCGCCCTCCTCGGCGGGCGTCCCGCGCGCCTCGTCGGCAACCCCGTCTTCCCCAACGGCTTCGTCCGTGTCGCCCTCGCCAGCCATAACGGCACCCCCGCGACGCGCCTGTTCATCGCGGGCGAAGGCCCCTGCCAGGTCTCCGTCGACGGCGGCCCCCCGCAGACGCTCGCCCTCACCGCCGATGGCGTTCTCCTCCCGCTGGCCGTCGCGACCGCGGAATCCATCGAACTCGTCTTCACCAAGGCCCCTGGCCCCGACTACCCCGCCCTCCGCGCCATCGCCCTCCTGCCATAGCGCATATAGTCGGCGTATCTGGCGCGCTGCACATTCCTATTCCGCCCCTGAAAAACCGAAAAGCCAACCGGCGGGCAAGCCCGCCGGCACATGCGGGGGAAATGCGGGGCCCGGAAACTCCGGAAACTCCGGGAAATCCGGGAAACCCGGGAAATCCGGAAAATCCGGAAAATCCGGAAGATCCGGCGGCTTCGCGGCCGTAGCCACGGCGTCCCGCCGTGGCGCCCCCGCCGAGCAAACCAGCACCGCTTCCGGAAGATCCGGGAAATCCAGAAACTCCGGAAACCCCGGAAACTCCGGAACCGGAAACTCCGGAAAACCCGGAAAACCCGGGAAATCCGAAAACCAGTGCCTCGCGACCGTAGCCACGGCATGCGCCGTGGCTATCGTTTTCGGGGCGCCACCCCCAGGCAATCGCCTGCCCTCTTGGGGGGCAGCGCCTGATATGACTCCTGGGGTCACGGGTTGGGGGGCAGGTGCCTGAAGTGCTTGTCGAAGCCGTCGCGGGCGAAGTAGGAGGGGCAGAAGCCGACATGGCAGTTCTTGGCGAGTTCGCCGCCGAGCCGCTTGGGCTGGTTGTTGAGCTTGCGCACGCTCACCCGGCCTGTTTCAAGGGGCACTTCCTGGACGGCGGGCCAGGCGTTTTCCGCGATGACCTTGTTTTGGCGATGGAGCTCTTCGGCGAAGGCGATGACGTCGTCGAGGCGGCTGACGGCGGCGTTGTAGCTGGCGCGGGAGAGGCGTGGGCGGATGGAGTTGAGGTAGGCGTCGCGGGCCTGGCCCTGCTTGAGGGCCATGAGGGCGTTGTAGGTCGTGATGTCGATCTTGTCGGGAACGGCCAGGCTCTGGGTTCCCGTCTCCTGCATGAGGAAGGCCCCGATGGTCTTTTCCTGGAGCCTGGTGGCGTCCACGGTGATGTTGCCGTGGTCGTCGGTGGTGATGCCCTCGTCGTTGAGCAGGCGCATGTAGACGGCGTCAACGTTGCGGGAGTCGATTTGCCCCGCAAGTTTCTTGAGCTGGGTCTTGAAGAGTTTCGTGCCGATGTCGTCGAAGGTGAATTTGACGGCGCCAGTGCGGTACTGGGAGAAGCCCGCGTCGTTGTCGATGCCCTTGACAGTGACCTTGTGGGTATTGCGGTCGACGTGGATGAAGTAGTTCGCCCAGTGGCGGTCGGCCTGGCCTGTCACGAGGTCGAGCCACTGCAGGCGGTTGAGCTCGCGCATGATGTCGGCCTTGATCTGCCGCTGCTGTTCGGGGGGCAGTTGCCTGATTGCCCTGGCGGAGAGGCCCGCGTCAGGCGCAGAGGAGGACTTGCCCTTCGAGAAATCCATGCCTGACAAGCCCTTGGCCTTCTCCATGAAGAAGCCGAAGACGCCCTTGTGGGTCCCCGCCGAGTAGTTGACGACCATGCGGGCCAGGCCCAGGGCTTCGGCGGCCTTTTTGGTGGCGAAGTTGAGGTTGATGGTCTGCTGCGTGTCGTCGTAGTTGTTGGCGGTGCCCGCCGCGATGTAGGCGAGGCCGGTGCGGCTTTCCATCTCGCCCTTGAAGAGGACGCCCGTGCCGTCGTGGCGCGTGAGTTCAAGGACCGTGCCCGCGACGCCAGCGCCGAGTTGCCTTTCCGAGGCGATGTTGGCGTCTTCGTTCGCGGGGTCCACGTCCTCGTCCCGCAGGCCGTGCGCCCGCGCTTCGACGAGGGACGAGATCGAGATCGTTCCGTTGAACACCCCCAACGCCTCCGCGCCCGTGAAGAAACGGTCGCTTCCGTGCATTCGGCGGATGGTCCTGCAGAATTCGATGACCACGGAGGCGATGCCGCGGCAGCGCTTGACCATGGTGTTGAATCGGGCCTTCGACTGCCCCAGCAGGTCATCCGCCTTGATCGACGCGACCAGCAATTGCGTGGACTTGGTCGAGAGGTCGTTGAATAACGGCTCCAGCTCTTCGAATGTCTTGGCGGGGTCGATGGCGGCGTCGTAAAGGTTCTGCATGGACAAGAGCGTCTCATCGCGCCTTTGCAGCACCGCCGCGTGCGTTTCGTTTCCAAAGGTGCAGCTGCGTTCGTAGTTCTCCTCCAGGAGGAGCAGCGATTTTGCGGTTTCGAGGTGGTTTGAGCAAGCCTGCTGCATCACCTCCCTGCGGGCGGACTCGAATCTCTGCCCGACCTCGGCGAGCGCTTTTTCAAGGGCCTCCACGATGTCCTTGGCCACCACCATTTTCCCACCCTCGCTGTCCCTGACGCCGTTCAGGCGGATGTCCTGGACGGTCGTCTTCAGCGTCCGAATCTCGCTCTGCAGGGTGGTGAACTCCTCCGTGCGGAGGCTGGTGGCGGGGGTGTTGCGGAAGGAGTCGATCCTCGCCGCGAGGGCGCGGAATTTGGCGGTGACCGTCTCATTGATCGTCGAGAACGCATCGGCCGTGCCGTGCATGGCCAGCGCCTGGCGCGGCAGCAACTCGTTCGCCTTGGCCTTCAGGATGGCCACGACGTTGGGATCCGCGTTCCGCCCGAGCGACGCGAGATGCTTCGCGAAATCCTTCATCTGGATGGTCAGGAGATTGATTTCCAAGATCCGCCGATCGCAGAGTTGGCGCAGGTCGTTCACCTTGTTGCGGGCCGCCGCATTCACGAGCATCGGAGCCCTGTTCTTCACCCGCTGGCGGTCGATCGCGTCCAGGATCTTGCCGAATTGCGCCAGCAGGTCCGCGAGATCCTGCTGTGCCTTGATGGCGGCGGCGACGGCCTTGCCCGCCTTGGTCGACGTCGCGTTGAAATGCCCGTTTGCGTCGAATACGGTGGCGAGTTCGCGGCCAGTGAACCTGTCGAGGGCCTTGAACTTGGTCGCGGCCGTGTCGGCGGTTTCCTGGAGGAGCTGGAGCGATTGGGGGGTCATGTCCCCGTCGTCCACAAGTTTCTGGAAGGCGTCTTGGATCATTGCACCGTCGACGCTGATGGCGGAAGCCTTGGCGGCCTTCAAGAGCAGCAGGTCCAGCTGGGTGATCAGCTGCGCTGCCCCTCCAGGCACCTGCGGGGCGTGGATGTTCGCGCCTCCCTGCGCAGGTGCGCCTGCGGGCTGGCCCCCCTGTGGCTTCGCGGCCTGGACGCCACGGAAGAAATAATCCATCGAAACTTTGTTGATGTCAACTGGCATGATTGATTCCCCTGTTGCGCTTTCGTCCGCCCCGCGTTTGCGCCCAATCCTTACTCTGGGGCTCGACTTGCAGACTTTATTGCTTGCTTTGGAATCGGACTCGTCACGCTTTATCTCCTCGACGCCGCCGAATGTTACGGGATCGGAAGATATTTCGGGCGCTTTTGCCTTCTTTTCCCTTTGCTATGTTCCCCAAGAGGGTTGGTAACAGCCCCTCATAATGCAGACACGCCAGAAGCCTGTGGGTGGGGCGCGATTGACGAAGCGGACGTAGCCACGGCGTCCCGCCGTGGCAGGCGGGTGAGCCACACAGGTTTTGCAATGGGG
>JAEEXV010000233.1 GCA_016287975.1 Lentisphaeria bacterium
AAAGCGCAGTCTGCCAGACAAAGCGCACGACGCACCCATCCGCCTCCCCGGCCCATGCCACATAAAACGCACAATGTCATACTAAATGCACGGGTTTTCCTGGGCGTTCCCGTCAATGTGCAGTTACTTTGTCAAGTGGCGTTTGTCGGAATCATCCCGGCATCGCCAGCTCCTTCCAGGCGTCGAGGCGCCCCTTTTTGGAGGCGAAGGCCACGCCGACCATCCGGATGGGCAGGCCGGAGGACCGGAACCTCTCGTAGTAGTGGCGGTCGAGGATCTGGTCCAGGGCTTCCTCCGGGGGACGGTTCAGTTTGAACTCGAAGATGTAGACGGCCCCGGCAGTGCGCACGTAGGCATCGATGCGCCCCTCGTTGGAGCACGATTCCGCCTCGATGTACGCCCCCAGCAGTTTGAAGACGCAGAAGAAGATGGTCTGGTAGTACTTCTCGTGCTTCAGGTGAAGGCCGTATGGCACGCACGCGAGGAAGGCCTGGAAATGCGCCATGAAGCCCGGCAGGTCGTCCGCCCGGATGGCCTGGCGCAACTGGCGAGCCATGCTCCAGGCCTCGTCCTGTCGCTCGACACCGGCGAAGAACTCGATCAGGCGGCGGCTGAATGTGGCCCGCACCTCCTTGTCGGGGAAGTCCAGGCGGTAGAGGCGTTCCTCCTCGTCGCGCTTCACCTCCTTGATGGTGAGGTATCCGGTCTGCCAGAGCAACCCGGTCACGTCGAGGCGGTCCAGTTCGTAGGCCTTGAAGATGCTTTCGTCGTAGTATTGCCGCAGCGCGGCCTCGTAATCGTAGGAGCGCCGTCGCGCGAGATCCAGCAGGAACGATGGCGTCCCCGTGTCCTCCCAGTAGTTGGAGAATCGGTAGTGCTGGGAGAAGAACTTGGAGACGGAAACGGGGTTGCAGACGTGTGTCTCGTCATCCGAGAAGCGGTAGCCGTCATACCAGTCGAGGAGGCGTTCCATCAGCGTCTCGGGGGCCATGCCGTTGGCCTCCGCCGCCAGGGGGATGCGGTCCGCGAAGGCCTCGCGGATCTCCGCCGCCGTGAAGCCCAGCATCGCGGCGTAGTCCTGGTCCAGCGTGATGTCGGTCAGGTTGTTCAGATCCGAGAAGAGCGACACGTGCGAGAACTTGCTCACCCCCGTCACCAGCGCGAAGCGGATTACCCCCTCGCATTTCTTGACGCAGGAGTAGAAATCCTTCAGCGCGTCCCGGACTTCCTCCGCCTGGGGATTGGTGATGTTCGAGAGGATGGGCTTGTCGTATTCATCGATCAGCACCACCGCCTCCTTCCTCCTGGAGCCGTCGGCCGCATCGCGAATCAGGTTCTCAAATTGCATCGCATAACTACGTCCCCGAAGTGGAATGCCAAGTTGTTTTGATGCATTGTCCAGTGCATCCAGACACCATTTCTCCACATCCTCCGCGGTTTTCATACGGCTGTTCGCCAAGTCCAGATGGATCACCGGATAGGCCTGCCATTTGACTTTCTCGCGCGCGATGGCCAGCCCCTGGAAGAGTTTTTTCCGCCCCTGGAAGAAGGCCTTCAACGTCGAGACCAGCAACGACTTGCCGAAGCGCCGCGGGCGCGCCAGGAAGTACTCGCCTTTCTTGGGCCGCACCAGATTCCAGATATACGCCGTCTTGTCGACATACAGGAAGTCGTTCTGGACGATGCTCGGGAAGTCGAATGTGCTGGTGTTGATCTCTTTCATAAGGGTTCCCCCTTTCCCGCCTTTAGCATATACAATCCCCTTTCGCCTACGCCAACCTGGCATGCGCCCCCGATTTCAACGCCCATCGCTTTGCTTCCCGGCCTTCGACTCCAGTGCGACGGCCGCTTCCGCTTTTTCCGCGAGTCGTACATGCCCAAACAGACGAAGACCTTGAATGAAGATGTCCTGCCCAGTGCGGCAAGTATCCAAAAGGCGCAGTCGCCGCCCATTACGCCACTCCGAAAGACCGAGATAATAGAACTGCCGCAGGTTTTCCGCGATGACAAATGGCGGCATGCCGTGTTTTAGGCATTCTTTCAGCAGGATGAGCCGCCCGACGCGGCCGTTGCCATCCTGGAAGGGATGAATCTTCTCAAAGCGCACATGGAAATCAACGATGTTCTCAAGGGTCTTCTCCGCGTTCTTGTACCATTCAAGCAACTGCGCCATCTCCCGGTGCACATCATTTGCCGGGCACGTCTCCATTTCTCCGACGACATTATCCAGTCGCTTGTAATCTCCAACGGCAAACCACTCCTTGCGGCTGTCACTTGTACCATTCTTAAGCTGCGCGTGCAGCATCTTGACATAACGTTCCGTCAACGCCGCGCCAGCCGACTCTATGACCAGGTCGATACAGCGAAAATGATTCGCCGTCTCCAGGATGTCGTCAATGGGCAGGTCGCCTGGCAGAGAGCCGAGCGTCATCGTCTCGAAGATCCAGCGCGTCTGCTCGTATGTCAGGCGGCTGCCTTCCATGTGATTTGTGTTGTAGGTGAAATCTATTTGAAGCCGATGATAGAGACCACCCGCGACATGTCCGCGCTTTTCCGATCGCAAGGCTTCCAGAATGGTTGAAGGCAGCCCCTTGGCGCGCGGCTTGCGCCGCGGGCGCTCGGCGACGACGGGAATCTGCCATGCCTTGCCAAGCAGGCTCACGCCTGGAATATTCCCTTTTTCACAATGAATCTGAACACTTCGCGGAGTAAGCCCCCATTTTTCCGCAGCCTCAGCAACGGTCATGTAGTTCATTCACTGGCCTCCACACGAAATCGCAAACTCGGTGAAACGAAAACTATGACGCGTTTTTTCAACGCATTTTTCCGATTTTTCATTTCGCAGCCGCAGAATCCACTCGTGCAGCAGAAAATCCGGCATGGCAACCTCACGAAATGACAACTGAGCCGACATGATGACTTGGCGAAATGGCAATGGAACCGACCTTCATGGGGAACAGCACGTTGTCATTTTACAACCTTTCTTCCAAAATAATGAAAAATAGCCGTAATAAAAGGCTCGCTAGCCTTGAGCAGTCTATCAAGATAAGCATCTATCGTGTCAGCCGACTGTCCTTCCAACCATTTATATTTCGCTATTGCATTTTTCCGAGAAAGAACAAGATTATGCTCATTTCCATCTTCATGCTCATTCAAATTAAACATATTGATTGTTGTTTCAGCACGTAATCTATCAGTATCATTCAAATTCGTTCTGGGATAAACACTTCCTTTATCTGTAAAGACCAGAAAATCTTCTGGATTATCCACACATGGATCAATTAATAAACTATAATCGAATCCCTTTGTATATTGCTTGTCTTTTGATATTCCACAGCGAAATAGACTTGATTTATTGCCAGGCTGCTGACACGAATAGAATAAATTGGACCAGACAAATGTCAGTTCTGGATGAATTCTTGGATTCTTGCGCCTGAAATGCTCTATATGTCCTATTTGCTCATCCACGGCGCATTCACAATATGCGCATCTGAAATTCTGCATCAGCAGCAATGCCTCTTGGACATTATGTTTATCCTGACCATTGTTTAAGGTGGAAAAGCCTTCCCAATCCAAACCATTCGTCGCCTGTGCATCTCTTGCATCCGCCAACTCAACTGGCTCTTCAGTGCGAATTAACTTATGCATTTCCCCGCTCCTTATTCAAACGCTTCAGAAAGTTTCTATGTTCGACGATTCCCGCCAAAGGCCCATATTTTCTTCCATAGTAACCTTCCAACTCTTGATAGAGTTTCTGCCATTCTCCAGTATCATACAACCCTTCGGAAACCATGGCACTAAGTTGATTCAGTTTTCGGACTATCTCAAGATTGAACGGTGTCGGGTATGTACCAAATATCCCTTCCAGAATATCTCCGACCTCCACGCCTTGAGTTTGAATGTCAAAAGACGCAACCTGGCCACCATTGATGACTCTCACGCACTCTTTCGGCACGGATGAAATAACCTGTGGGCTATGAGTGGTGACTATGAACTGGATCTTGGGGAAAATTTTCTGGAGCATAGGAAGAATCTGCTGCTGCCACGATGGATGCAGATGCAATTCAATCTCATCAACAAGCACGATGCCAGAGGTATTTCGCAATGCGTTAGCGTTTTCCAAAGGATTTAGTTTACAACAACGATGGGCAATATCCGCAATCAAACCGATGACAATTCGATTTCCTGCACTCAGAGAAGTCCAGGGAACTCTGTCCCCCGTATTGGCATTGGTGGCGAAAATCATTTTTTTCCATCTTAAGTATTCCACTGACGTCCAACCAGTTATTGCCAATGCATCTTTTAGGGCCTCTTTCAACAACCTATCTAGGATAAGAAACTTATTTAAATCTTCATTAACCACTTTATCCAATCCATTCCTGTCCATATCTTTTGCATCCTTTATTGCATTGGATAAATCAACAAACCATTTTTCAAATTCCTTATATCCCGTTTTAGGGTCGGTAGCAAAGGCATAACCATAGGCACGTTCTTGATATAGCAGTGCCTTTGTCTTTTCCTCCGTCAAACGACTAGCCCCCCAAAGTCTGCTGTCACCATAATAGGCAATCAACGGCCACAACACGGAATCATGCTCGTGACGAAACAATTCCAAAGCCAAATCCGTCCATGCTCTGGCCGCTCCTATTGTCGTCGTCGGTTTCTTTTTGGCTGAAGTCAATTCTCTGGAAATCTCAAAAACCGGCTTAGAGGACAATAGATCACGCCGTCCAATAAAGGAGTCTTCAAATTCGGCGTGAAGTGAAGGCAATCCCACTACTATTTCTCTATGAACAGTTGCATCATTTTGCTCAAATCCGGCTCCCTTTGCCTGGGGCATCTTGCTAATAAACGGTCCCCAGGCGACATTAATGGCATCAAGAATGGCAGTCTTGCCCTCCCCATTCTTTGCCACCAGCACAGTCAATCCACCATGTTCCTCATCGCCTGTATTGAAGTCTATTTCAAAGTCCTCAAAACAGCGGAAGTTCTTCAAATGCAGATTTCTGATTTTCATTGCGTCTCCTCTAGGCCAACCGCCATTTGAGGGAGAAGATTCAAGTCTTGGTTGATGCTGATAGGAAGACGACTATCACTATAATAAAACAAGCAGCCTCCACCAGGTGGAGGCTGCACGTTTCATGGTCGGTTTTGTAATTGCAAGGCTTGGGCTTGTTACTTGACTACTTTCCATTTCTTGCTAGTTTTGTCGTAAGTGACATTGACGGAATGGACGAAATTCGGGATATCATCCGATTTTCCCTTCGGGCCATAGGACATGACAACGACAGGCTGGTAGACGGAGCCATCAATGCCGAGATTGCCGTTGGTGACGGTGCCGCTGTAGTTGGTGTCGATGTAGACGATGAAGTCCTTGTCCCACGGATCCTTGTAGGTGCCGTTGTCATCGGTCTTGTCGAGGAACTTGATGGCGCGAGCGTTTTCGACGACAGTGCCTGTCGTGGTCTTGGTGCCCTGGAGCATCTTGATGAAGTCCGCGTATTTGGAGGCGGGTAGCTGGTTGTCGGTCGTGCCGACCATGGCGACGGGAAGGACTCCATACTCGGACTGGTAGTGTCGGATGGCGTTGGCGAGTTCGACGGCGGCGCTCTTGGCCTTGGCCTTCTCGGCTTTCTTGACGGCCTGGTTGGCGGCGGGGATGAGGATGGCGGCGAGGATGGCGATGATCGCGATCGCGATCATGAGTTCCACCAGGGTGAAGGTGCGTTTCAGCATGGGTATGGTTCCTCTTCGGTTAGGGTCAATGGAAAAGGGCTAGTGCTTGTTGTCCCCCCAGTTGGTGATGTCGTCATCGGCGGAGGCGGCGTTCTGCCCCTTGGACCAGAGGTCGAAGCCAGTCTTGTTGTTGGAGCCTGGGCACTGGTACTGGACGGCGTTGTCCCAACTGTCGTCCAGGATCGTGGCGGTCGTAATCTTGTCGAACTGGCTGAACTCGCAGAAGTTCTTGCCGCTCTTCTCACTGTAGAAATTGTAAGTGCTGGGGCCGATGGTCAAGACAAAATGTCGTGGTTCGTCGTCGCCGGGCAATTGAATCAGGTGGAACTTGACGTCGGTCGCGGTTGCGGAAGGAGGGTAGTATCCGTTTTCGGCGCGGAAGGCCTCGAGGCCCTGGGCGAACTGCTCGAGGATGGCTACGGTCTTGGCCTCGTCGGCGCGGCGGCGCGCGTATCCGACGCCCGCGATGGTGATGCCGACGAGGATCAGGACGATGGCGATGGCGACGAGAAGTTCGACGAGGGTGAAGGAATGGGGGCGGTGTGAAGTCATTGGGTCTGGAGCGTTACAGATTGCGTACATTGACGACCTTGATTCGGTTGGCCCAGCAGTCGCGGACAAGGGTGACGATGCGGAGTTGCGTGCCGAGGATGGAGTACCAGTCGGTGCCGATCTTCACGGGATTGACCAAGGTCTTCTGGAAGTCGGCGGTGACCGCGGCGGAATCCGGCATGATGTAGCGCAGGCTCTGTCCCGCAGCGAGGACGGTGAAGGTCTCGTAGCGGGTGGACATGATGCCCGCGCTGCATCCGATGAACTTCTCCGCCTCGCGGTCGTTGATGTTGGCGGCGTCCTTGTCGACTTGCACGAAGTTGTAGAATGCCTCGACGGGGCTCCAGGACTGCTTGGAGATGGTGTCGTCAGACGAGAAGGGATCCACGAACTTCAGGCCGAGGTCGGCCGCGAAGTCGCCGGCGGCAGTCTGGTCGCCGATGGTCTTGGTTAGGTTGCTGGCGAGAGGCAGGTAGATGGCGGTGTCATTGGCATCCGCTCCCTTGGGCAGGTAGGAGAGGAAGTAGAGATAGGCGCCTTCGTTGAAGCAGTTGGGGTTGAACTTGCCGCAGACGGCCTCCGGGGTGCGCAAATCGGAATCATCCAGAACATCTGCGGTGCCGAGTTCGGAAAGTTTGAAGTAGTCGAGAATCCAGGCGTCGCCAGTGGCGTACTTGTGGTCAGCCGCCTTTCCGCCGAACGTCTTGAGGTTGATGGTTCTGCCGGCCTCGCCGCGGTGGATGGCGCCGAGTTGCCAGAGCGAAGTAATCGGGCCATTGGGGATGATAGCAGTGGAAAGGGTGTTCGTGAGTTTGCGCGGAGCAGCGGAGTCCACCGCCGAGCCGGCGGCGGCCGCCTCAGCGGCAAGTTCCGGCTCCCAGTCGAACTTGTCGCCATTCGTCGTGTCATTGGCAACGATCTTGCAGGTCAGGAAGAAGCGCTCGACGGAGAAATTCACGACCTCGTCGGCCAGCACCTTGGCATCGGCGATGCGGTCGAACTCCTGAACGGAGGTGTTCCCCTTGCAGTCGGTGGCAACGGCATTCGAGTAGGGCGTGCCGTCAACGGGCTTACAGAAGCCCCACTCGGAAGTCTTGTGGTTGAAGCGCGGATCCTTGACGGCGAACATGGCTTCCAAGGCACCCTTGTCGGTATCCCCGCCTGCGCCGCCAATGATCTTGCCGTCGAATTTGGCGATGAAATCCGGAGTCCCAGGAGTGTCGTAGGAATCCGGTTCGACGGCGACAGCATCGGTCTTCCAACTGACATTGGGGTCTTCCAGTTTGTCCGCTTCATGGGGCTTGAAGTAGGCCAGGTCGGCGACAGCGTCGTTTGAATCTAGGGAAGAAAGGACGACGACATCAGTGATGACGAACGCGACGCCGTAGCCATTGACGCATCCTTCGATGTTGGAAGGTTGCTTGACTTCCTTGTCAAGGGTGAGGTCGGCGGCGGCAGTAAGGAGGATGTCCTGGCGGAAGGTCTTTCCAACTTGAGGCTGGGCGGCATCGGCGGTGGCAGTAAAGGCGAAGTCGGTGGCATTCTTTTCAAAGAATGCGTTGTCGGGGGCGGCGGCCGAGACGAAGTCGCCGGTCGCCAGTGTGCCGATGGAAGTCACGGCATCGGTGGTGGCGGTGGAGCCGTCGTATTGCTGCCCAATGAAGAACTCCGTCGTGGGATTGTCGGTGATTTCGTAATAGGTGGCCGTCGCGCCGCCGGAGTTGGTACCGGTCTTCTCCTCGATCTTCTTGTTGGGCTTCACCCGGTAGAAGATGCAGAGTTTTCCGCGGACAAGGAACTTGTAGTGGGCGGCCTTCGCGATGTCATCGGGGAAGAGATTGGCGGCGACGGCACGCATCCGCATCTGCAGTTTCGGGGGGGTGGTCCAGTTTTCGCCCCAGTGCCACAAGGTGACGGTCTGCTTGGCGGACTCGGTATGATCCGCATCGGTGTAATACTCCCGCTGCTCCGAGCGACTGGTGACTTCGCCGGTGGGGGTCATGGAGATGGCGACGCCGCTGATGTACGGGGCGCGGATATTGCCGCAGAGGACGGGCTCGGTGAAGGTGGCGGTCGCGGTGAAGCCGGTGTCGGCGCCGCTGTAGGTCAGGCGCTCCTCGGTGCTGGTGGAACTCTTTTTGTAGGTGGCGACATAGGTGGCCTTGTCGTCATTGCCGCAGAAGTCGACGAGGTTCGCCATCACCTGGGCGGTGAGATCGGTGTCGTCATCGGCCTTGAAGAGACCGGTCGAGACGCCGGCGCCCAGAAGCAGGGTCGGCATCGTGTAGTTTCCGGCTTCCGTCGAAGCCAGCCCCGACAGGGCGGCGGCAGTCAGATTGTCGGTACCGCCTTTCAGGTATGACTCGAACTTGTTTTGCTCGTTAATATCATTGGTAATGAAGATATTGTTGAGCGTATCCCAAGTGACGCCACGGGGCAACTGGAGGTTGATCTTGCGGTTATCAGGCTTGGCGTCGTCAAAGTCGGTTTCAGCGCCGGTGAAACGGACTTCGCGGTCCTTGCCGCCGGAGGTCACGGAGTAGAGGAAGAAGTCGTCGTTGTCGGCAAAGGCGGTTCCGTTGAGACCAATGAGACTATCGTAGTTGTACCATTTCGGGGGCTTGGCGGCCTCGCCCAAGGCGAGACCGGTGTCGTAGGAGGTCGCAGTAGCGCGCAGTTCCTGCGGGTGGAGGCCATAGCGGAGAGTCTGGTCTTCGGTGATGTCGGAACCGCTGGTATCGGGTTTCGCCGTCGTGGCATCGACCTTTTCCTTGGCGGCATCGGTCAAGCCCATGATGGGGTAGATGCTCTTGCCGGTTTCAAAGGCGGCAAACTCCGAGTCACTGCCGCCCAGATTGACCATTTCGGCACCATCGACATACGGGATGACGCTGTCGGGTTTGACAATCTGGTTGATGTCGAATTTGGCGCCTTCGTGTAGCACGACATATCCATAGCGCGCGATGTAGTGGCTGTCGGCGGCCTTGCTGTCCTTGATGGGGAGGAACTGGAGTTGGTCGGCGCCGGAGTTGGCGAGGGCCGCGAAGGCGGTGCAGTTGCTGGCGAGGAAATTGCCGTAGGTGGTGGAGGTCAGCAGATTGTAGAGGGTCTGGTCGTCGTTGGCATCCTTGTGGGTATAGAAGAGATACTGGGTGAGGCTGCCGCCATTGCCGGCGATTTCCTTGGCTTTGAGGATGGGGACATTGGCGGCATTCGTGGTATCGTTGAAGAAATGGCCGACGTAGGGGAGATGCGGATAGGTGGTACCCGCGGTGGCACTGTTGGCGGGCAGGACATTGTGGATGGTCCCGATATGGTTCAGGGTGCCGGAGGCGCGGTTGACGGCGGAATCGGCGACCATGCCGGCGTTGGCGGCGTCGGACTTGGCGGTTTCGATGGTGCGGGCATTTCGGCTGGTCATGGCGAAGACCAGGGCGAGCACCAGGACGATGGTGAGGATGCCCAGGGTCAGCAGAATCGCCGAGCCGCGTTCAGAGGAATGGATTTCAGTATGTTTCATCGTTGCCCCCATTGTTCAGCGTGGTAAGGGCGCAAGGTAAAGCGGAATCAGTGTTCGAGCAGGAAGAGCTTGGTGAAGGTGCGGTCACCCTTGTCCTTGTCCGCGTCGTTGTTCTCGCCGTTGCGCAAATCCTCCGGAATCCGCACGGTAACGGTAACCTTGATCCAACGCGGCTGATCCGTGTAGATGGCCGCGTCGCTTTCATTGGGATTGGTATCCGCCTGGATGACCAGGGAGACGATGTTCTCGGCGACCAGGTGGTCGTCGTCCTCGACGGCGGCAATCAGGTTGGTGTTGGTTGGTACCTTGGCGTCACCTCCGATGAGATCCCATTTGGGTTCGGTCACGACGGAGGCGGTGCGGTAGAGCTTGTAGAGGTTGGTCGTGGCGTCCTGCACCAGGGAGTAGTTGACGCGGGTGAAGGCGAAGGTGGAGCCGGTGCCGGCGCCGCGTTCGATGGTGTAGAAACAGAGGTTCTGGAGGTTGTTCGGCGTGGACACGGAGGCCGTCTTCGGGGCGGGATTGCAGTACCAGCCGATTTCAAGGCCTTCGGTATCGTCGACGACCATCTGCCCCAAGTCGTCGGTGAGGAGATTCAGGATGCCCTGGGCCTGGTCGGCGACAGTCATGCGGGCCGTGGTGGAGACCCAGATGCGCTGTGCGCCGATGGTGAACTGGAAGAGGAATCCCATCATGATGACCAAAACGGCGACGGCCACCAGGATTTCGACCAGGGTGTAGCGATTGGATTGTCTATGCTGTAGCCTCATGGTCATGCGTCAATTCTCGGGGGGACGGAAAATGTCCAGGGAGTATTCGGCCTTCTGGCGCTTCTCGTAGGGGAGTTGGGCGGGCCAGCTGACCTCGGCGCGCAGGGAGACGGCGCCTTGGATGGCGGAGCCTCCGTCGTCTACCTCCAGGCCGACTTTACGGGGATAGAGGCTGACGAAACAGGAGAAGTCGGAGTATTCGTCGGTCAGGTATTCAATCAGGAAGACATTGTTGGCGTAGGCGGTGACTTTTGTGCCGTTCTTGCTGGTGTTGAGGATGTTGACCATGTCCTCGACGAAGACGCTGCTGGTCGCCAGGGCGGTGCCTGCGTTGCTGTCGGAAGGCGGGGCGGGTTCCTGCGGGGTCTTGTCCGTGTAGGTAGAGGTGTTGCCGTAGGTCCAGCCGGTGAATTGGTTGAATGCGGCTTCGCCGTCGGAACCCTCCTGCATGATGCAGTCCTTGGCGAAGTGGAGCATCTGGTCGGCGGCATTGGAGGCGTATCCAACCATGGCGGCGTCGCGGGACGCGGAGGCACCGATGGGGAAGAGCACCATGATGCTGCAGACCCCGATGGCGCAGATGCCGAGCGCGATCAGGATTTCCACCAGGGTAAAGGGATGTCTGCGGAACTGCTTCATGCTTATTCAGCCTGCTTCGAAACGATAGCGCCAGTGAAGGAATTGACGTAGCAGTCGATGTGGTTGTCGGCGTTGGCCTTGACGATGTCGCCGCCATTGGTGGTGAGCACGCCTTCAGTCACGCGCACTTGGCGCCGAGTAGTGGCGCCAGCTGGTAGGACGGGCTTGCCGGTAGGGTAGAAGACGATGGCAGTCGTGAGACCCGCGCCGCCAGTGAAGAAGTCTTCCTTGAAGTCGGTCTCTGCGGTAGTGGGGACGGTGATGGTGCCGGAGCCCTGCTCGACGCTGATGGTGGCGCCGGTGGGAACGACCTCCCATTTGGTGCCGGGGACCCAGGCCTCGAACTCCATGGTGTTGTCCTTGAGGTAGCAGGAGCGGAAGGCGCGGCGGTCGAGCATGGGGGCCTTGGCGGCGTCGTAGTTCATCGCGCTGTTGGCGAAGACGACGGCGACGGTTTTGCGCCGCGAGCAAGCCTCGGTCCTGGCGAGATTGAGCTGGGAGGAGACCATTCGCGCGGCGTGTCCGACGGCGGAGCCGGTCATGATGCGGGAGTAGACGGGCACGGCGATCGCGACAAGGAGCATCATGATGACGATCACCACGAGGAGTTCCACCAATGTGAATTGTCGCTTTTGCATGGTGCTGGTCCTACTGCGCCGAAGGGGCGGCGGGGAGTTCGATGGGGACGAGGGGGGACATGAGGCCGAGGGCGTTGACGGAGGCCGCGTAGAAGCGGTATTCGACCGCCTCGGCCTCCTCGCCTTCGGCGGCGGGCTTCGCCGCCTTGGGATCGCTCAGGGAGAAGCCCGTCTTTTCCTTCAGGGTCTTGAACTGGGTCGGGACGGCGGCGAGCTGCTCCTCCAGCTGGAAGGCGTCGACGGTGCGCGGGGTGACCTTCCACTTTTTCGCGGCGGCGGCGGCGAGGCGCGGGACGATGACCCACGGGTCGGAGCAGGCGCGGCTCTCGCGGCTGACGATGCCGTAGAGGTCGGCGGCGGTGACCTCCTTCGGGTCGCGGTCGGCGGGGAGGCGGAAGATGCGGACGGAATCGATGCGGGTGTCGGCGCCGTCCCAGGTGGCGCTGAGGTCGCCGCTGGAGAGGACCTTGCCGACTTTCAGGATGGGCGCGGGCATGTTATCGCTGAAGCGGAAGGCGAGGCAGTCGGTGAGTTGCGCGAACTCCAGCAGGAAGGCGCCAGTGGCGGAGGCGGCGAGGTCGTCGCTGTTGTCCTTCCAGGGGCCGTTCTCGAGATTCGCGGGGACGAGGGTGTCGAGGGTGCATTTCCAGGCCTCGAGGATTGCGTTGTCGGCGACGGTGACAAGGGCGTTCTCCTTTGGCAGAGCGGCGGCGGCGAGGGCGAGGCACTTGGCGGCGGCGAAGGTGGTGGCCAGATCCACGGCGTTGCGCTCCTTGGCGGTGCCGAGGTTTCTGGGCTGGAGGGCGAACTGGCTCCAGGCGCGGCGCTGGCGGCTGATGCGGTTGTCCAGCAGGGTGCGGATGATGACCTCGGGATACCGAATCGGGCTCTTGGCGTGATAGGGGGCGACGGCCTCCAGAATCGCAGCGGTGCCGAGGATGCTGGGCGCGCCGTCGGTGCACCACAGGCCAGTTTTGGGATCCTGCGCGGCGCCGATTTCCTGCAGCACGATGTCCAGCCATCCCTCCTCGAAGCCGATGCCTGAAAGCAACTTGAGTTCGCGTGCGGTCTCCCAGATCCACGGCAGCCGCGCGATGCCGTACTGCAGATGCAGCCAGTCGCCCGTGTGTTCGCGGATGTAGTTCTGGATGCTTTCGCGCTTCTTCAGGGACGGGAAGGCCTTGTTGCCGTCGAGGAAATGCCACGACTTGGGATTTGACGAGAGGCCGAAGTAGATCATCATCGGCAGTTCGTCGTAGGCGGGGTTAGGGGCGCAGGTGCCGCTTTCGAGGTCCGGCGAAACTTTGCAGTCGGCGTCGGTGCGGCCCTTCCAGGAGAGGCCCGCGAAGCGGGCAGTGCCGCCGCCGTAGCAGGAGAAGGTCACATACGCGCCCAGTCCGATCTGGCGGATTCGCGTCTCGGCGGCACCGCCGATTTCGAGGTCGGGGTTGATGTTGCGCGCGCGGGAGCTGGGTCTTTCGTTCACGTCCAGGCTCTCGGGGATGTCCACGTCAACGAAGTAGCAGTGCCACGGGAAGGTGCCGCGGGTCTTGAAGACGCTCGTGGAGGAGGAGGCCAGGTTGCCTGGTCCGTCATAGAGGTCGACCCGCACCGTCGGCGCGCCGAACCAGAGCTGGTTCTTGGCGGCGATGCCGTCGCCCTTGATCCAGACGAAGACGCGCACGGTCTTGCCGCGCCAGGTTCGCAGCGCCTCGCGGGAGAGGATGCTCTTCTCCAGGCGCAGGGTGTCGTAGGCGCCCCCCAACTTCACGACTCCGCCATACTCCTTGCCGTCGATCTTCAACTGCGCGCCCGCTTCCAGGAAGTCCTTCTGCTCCTCGCCAAGCAGCGTCTCCATCTTCAGCAGGCTCTGCCCCGCCGCATCCTCCTGACCGAACATGAAAAGTCCGTAGTCGTCCGAAAGGAGCGACTTGCATGGCAGCGCGAACAAGGCGAGTGCGATGGCTGCCAAAAGACAGATGGATTGTGGACGACGATTGCGCATCAGTGTCGTGGTCTTCTGGTTGAGACGATGGGGCATTCCCTTAAAGCATACGTACTTTTCAGGGATTTTCAAGGAATTGCGGAAAAAAACGCGCCTTTCGGCGGTCTACCTATCCTCGCATGGGCATGAGGATGTAGATGAAGCCGGGGTCGCCAGTGATGAGGGCGGAAGTCAGGGTGTCGTTGTACTTGAGCACGAACTGTTCGCAGTCGAGGGCGTTGATGGGGTCGGCGAGGAACTGCGGATTGAAGGCGATGCTGATTGGTTCGCCCGTCATCTCGACATCGATTGGCTCGGCGGCGTCGCCGTATTCGGCGGACATGGCGGAGAAGGTCAGCTGGTTGTCGGCGATGTCCAGTTTGATGATTCCCGAATTGTCGCCGCTCTCCGCAATCATGATGCGCACGCGCTTCAGGCTGTCCGCGAAGGCGACGCGCGGGATGGTCACGCTGTTGGCGAAGTTGACGGGGATCGCGGAGCGGTAGTTCGGATAGGACTGCTCGACCAGTTTGCTCATGATGCTGGTCGGACCCGCCTCGAAGACCGCCATGGAGTTGGTCAGGTGAATGGTCACGGGCTTGCTCTGGTCAATTGAGCGCTTCAGTTCCTTGACCACCTTGACTGGCAGGATGAACTCGCCGTCCCGCGTCGGAGCCGCAGAGCCGTCCGCATCCGCGTCGATGCTCTTCTCGACCAGCGCCAGGCGGCGGCCGTCGGTCGCGGCGACCGTGCGCATGCCAGAGCGGATGGAGAAGAGGACGCCGCTCAGCGCCTTGCGGGATTCCTCGTCGCTGCGCGCGTAGTCGACCTTGGAAAGGGAATCGACGAGCTCCTTGCCGCCGATGGAGAAGCACCAGTCCTCCAGGAACGCCTCCGCCTCGGGGAAGGCGTCGGCGCTGATGCCATGCATCTTGTATTTGATTCGCTTGCAATTGATTTTCACCGTCTCAGGATCGTCGGCGTCGGTCGAGATGACCACATCGGCGGCAGGGAGGGCTCCGACAAGTTCGCAGAACTTCTTGGCCTGCAAAGTGATGCTTCCTTCCTCCGTGACCAGCGCGGGCACTGCGGTCTGGATGCGCAGTTCGGTGTCGTAGGCGGTCAGGACGAGTTGGTCGCCCTTGGCATCCATCAGGATATTGTTCAGGATCGGGATGACGGGCTTGCTGCTCACGGCGTTCTTGACGCGGTTGAGTCCAGCCAGCAGGTTTTCGGTGGTGACGGTGAAATTCATGGTGTGGACGCTCCAGTATGGGTTGTGATGTGAATGGATGCCAGCGGCTCTTCTATGGATTCAAATTCAATGTAAATCCAGTCTTCGTAGAGGGGGGCGGCGGTTGTTGATTTGCCACTTTAGCCGTTGGTGGAAAGGAGTTTGAATGTGTAGAAAAGGTTGTCGACAAGGTGTAGACGAAAGTGTACGAAAAGTTGTCTACAGGGTTGTCGACAGGGAATGAACAGGCTTTTTACAGAGTTGTTGACAGGATGGGTTCGCCGTTGCGGGACGCACGGCGCTTCTCAATCTATAATATAGGGCGATAAACCGAAATTGCTATCTCCAATGGGAGATTCCCCCCGCAGTCTCCCGCAATTTTTTTCGAGATGAGCAGGTCGCTTAGGTCCCTTAGGTCCCTTGGGTCCCTTGGGTCGCTTGGGTCTCTTAGGTCCCTTGGCGCTGGGGTGGTTCTATTCGCAGAACTTCTTGTACCGCGCCTCATCCATGAGAGAGCCGAGATCGGCGGCGGGGACGTTGGCGAGTTTGCAGATCCAGGCCTCTCCTTCGGGGTCGTCGTTCAGGAGGGCGGGATTGGTTTCGAGGGCGGTGTTGACGGCGGTGACGGTGCCGGATGCGGGGGCGAAGACGTCGGAGGCGGCCTTGACGGATTCGACGACGCAGAGTTGCTCGCCTGCGGCAAGCTGGCGGCCGTTTTCGGGAAGTTCGATGAAGGTGATTTCGCCGAGTTCATCGGCGGCGTATTTGGTGATTCCGACAGTGGCGGTGCCGTCGTCGTTGAGGTCGATCCACTGGTGTTCTTCGCTGTACTTTTTCATGGGAGTGAGGCAGTTTGGGTTTCGGCGAGGAGAACCGCCCACGCCGCGATGGCTTCGCGGCGTCCGACGGCATCCACGCCTTCGTTGGTCTTGGCTTTGACGGAAATGCAGGATGCGGGGACTTGAAAAAGAGTTGCCAGGCTGTCGCGGATCGCGGGGATGTGCGGCGCGAGTTTCGGACGCTCGGCGATGACGGTGCAGTCGAGGTTCTGGAGGCGCCAGCCGTGGAGTCGGTTGTCTTCCAGCACGCGCCGCAAGAGGTCCTTGCTGTCCGCGCCGAGGTAGGCGGTGTCGGTGTCGGGGAACCACTGCCCGATGTCGCCCAATGCGAGGCTGCCCAGGACGGCGTCGATCACCGCGTGCAGCAGGACATCCGCGTCGGAATGGCCGACGAGGCCGCAGCCGTCGGCAGTGGGGATCTGCACGCCGCCCAGCCACAGGGCGCGATTCGGACCGAGCCGATGGAGATCATAACCTTGACCAATGCGGAACATGGGATGACAGGCGGGGACCGAAGGGACGGGCTGGTTTTGGGTAAGAGGAAGGGACCTAAGGGACCTAAGGGACGGGCTGGTTTTGGGTAAGAGGAAGGGACCTAAGGGACGGAAGGGACAGGCCGAGGCATGAGCGGAGAATGCTTGCGGCTATTGTTCGGTGAGGGCGACGGCGAGTTTGGCGGCGGCGTCGCGGGCGGCGTTCTGGAGGGCGGTGGCGAAGGCGAGCTCGCGGTCGGGCATGAGGGGCATGTCGGCGGTGCCAGTGACGGTGCCCTTGCGGTCGGCCGCCTTGGCCTCCCAGTCGACGGTGACGGTGACGCGGTAGAGGACGGTCTGGTAGGCGTCGCCTGAATCGTCGCGGTCCTTCTTGCCGCGGATGCGGCTGCGGGCGGCGCGGTTCTGGTCGAGGCCGCGGATGGTCGTCGTGACCACCAGGCCCGCCTGGCTTTCGTCGGCGACGGCGCGGATGCCAGGCACCTGGGTGAGTTCGTGCACCAGGGCGCTCTTGAACCACGCGGTGAGGCGGTGTTCCGAAGTGCGGTTGTCGATGACGGCAAGGTGGATTCTGCGCTGTTCGGGGGGCAGGGTGCTGCCTGCATGCCAGTGCGCGCAGCCAGTCAGGAGCGCAAGCGCGAGGATGAGAAGAAGATGGCGCATGGAGGTTGGCTATTTGCCAGAAGGTGCGTTGTCCTTGGGGAACTTGGTGGCGAGGAGGTGGCGCGCCTTTTCGGCGGCCTTGGTGTCCGCATATTCGCGCAGGATGTCATGGAGGTAGCGGCGCGAGACCTCGGGACGGTAGTGGTAGCGGATGAGGTAGAACTCGGCGCGCTCGATCAGGCGCTCGGCCTCGGCTTCGCGGCCTGCCACCAGAATCGCCTCGGCCTGCGGACGGCGCGGGTCGGAAGGCGGGGCCAGCTGCAGGAAGACGCGGGCCTCCCGCATCGCGGCGCGGGTGCGCTGCCCGTCGCCGTCCCCCTCCCGCGCGAGGCGCTGCAGCAGCATCGCCAGGCCGAAGCGGACGTCGGGGCTGTTCGGCGCGAGCTTGACGGTCTCCTGGTAGGTGATGACGGCGGCCTGGTCCTCGTGGCTGTCGATCTGGAGGCGCGCCAGCATCAGGCGGTCGTCCAGCGACTGCTCTATGGAGGGCTGGCAGCGCAGGATGAGCTGGTAGACCTTGATGGCGGCGGTGAGGTCGGTGAGGCCGAGGAAGGTGCCCGTGCCAGTGCGGAAATACTGCGCGAGCAGCCGCAGCTGCGCGCAGACGTCGTTGGTAGGCACGTAGAAGAGATACTTCTCCAGCAGCCGCGTGTAGGCCTTGCTGGCGCGGCTGGTGCGCTTGGCCTTCAGCAGCATCTGCGCGGCCTGGTAGTGGTACTGCGCGGCCTGTTCAGGCGCGAGGTGGCTGAGCTTGCCCGCCTTGGTGTAGTAGTCCGCCGCGTCGACGAAGTCCTCCTCCCGGATGGCCTCCTCGGCCTGGCGGACGAATTTGCGCTCCTCGGCGAGCTGCCCCCGCCTCGGCAGCGGCTCCAGCGAACTCTCGGCGAGGCACAGGAGCGCCGAAGACAGGGCGAAGAGAAAGATGGTGCGACGGTGGAAGTTCATCATGGCGCGGTTATGTTATGGAAAAAGGGGAGGGACGCCCCCTTTCGGTTCACTGGAATAAGATAACGCCGCAAAATGATTTCACCCACCAGACCATTGTTCCCGCCGCAAATCCGCTGCTGGGACGTGGGCGGGCGTTGGATCTGCGGCGAAAGACCATCGTCAAAGGTAGTTTGTTTCCGTGTGGCGACTATAAATGTGTAAAAAAAGATGTATATTATATTTGTGATGGGGGTGGAATCGAGAGCGGGCGATGAACTACGGTGAACTTACGAGACTTTTGAAGGAGGCTGGCTGGCGTTTCGAGCGGAATGGCAAGGGGAGCCACCGGGTATGGACTCATCCAGACCGCCCTGGTCGGATTTTCGTCCCCGACTACGGAAGCAAGGAGATCCGACCCGGCCTTGTGAGGGGGATCAAGCGGCAGGCGGGAATCAAGTGAAGGAGAATTGCAGCATGGAAAAAAGAATGTACTGCATGTTTGTGCATGATGGCGGCGATGGCAAGGGTGGTCTGTGGTGCGAGTTTCCGGATCTGCCCGGCTGCATGACCGACGGCGATAATCTGGAGGATCTGATGGGGAACGCGACGGCCGCCCTGGAGAGCTGGCTGGAGGCGGCAAGCGACCATGGGGAGGCACTGCCCCGCCCCTCGGGCGCCGAGGAGCTGCGGGCAAAGGCAACCGCGTGCAGGGATCCGATTCTCTTCGTCGTCCCTGTCACGGGGTATCTCCCAGACGCGCCTGCGCGCATCAACATCACCAGCACCGAGGGGAAAATCGCCGAGATCACCGCCTACGCCCGCCGCGTCCGGCGTACGCGGTCCGAGTTGATGGTGACCGCGACGCTGGACTACATTCGCGCGAACGCCTGAGGCGGAATGGCGAGCAAGCCGCCGCATGGCGGCGCTTATAACTCCGAGATAACGCCGCAAAATGATTTCACCCACCAGACCATTGTTCCCGCCGCAAATCCGCTGCGTCGGCGTCTTCGCGCTTTCGTATCTTCCCGACGAGGCGCGGCTGGCGGCGGGGGTGCGGATTCTCGAAGAGCGCTTCGGGGTGCGCGTCAAGGTGCGCGTGCCGCCCGAGCCAGGCCCGAGGCGCATGGCGGGCTTCGACGACGAGCGCGCGGCGTGCTTCAACGACCTCGTCCAGGATCCCGAGGTCGACGGCCTCGTCGCCGCGCGCGGCGGCTATGGCGCGACCCGCGTGCTGGAACGCATCGACTTCGCGGCGCTGAAGGATTCAGGCAAGTTCGTGTGCGGCTACAGCGACACGACGGCGCTGCTCCTCGCCGCCTGGAAGCACGGCTGCACCCGCCTCTACCATGGCCCTATGGCGACCTCCTCTTCCGACTGCCCGCAGGAATGGGAAGCCTTCGCGGAACTGCTCGGCGAGGACGGATACATCGTGCCGCCAGGACAGCAGGCCGCCGTGCTGAAGAGCGGATGCGTGGACGGGATCCTGGTGCCGATGAACTTCTCGATGCTCCAGGCGCTCCTGGGGACGCCCTGGATGCCCTGCCTCGACAACGCCATCCTGTGCCTGGAGGACATCGGCGAACCCGCGCACGACATCGACCGCAAACTGCGCCAGCTGCGCCAGTGCGGAATCCTGGAGCGCCTCGGCGGCCTCCTCTTCGGGCAGTTCGGCGAATGCGAAAACGACGCATGGCTGCCCGAAATCGAACGGGAATACGGGCGGTTCGTGAAAGGGCCCGTCGCGGCGGGGCTGCCTTTCGGGCATCTCCACCCGTCCATCCCGCTGCCGCTGGGGGCGTGCGCCCGCGTGGTGTGCGGGCAGGGGGAGGCCACGGTCATCTGGGGGAAGGGACTGGGCGTCGGGAACGGCAACTGGGCGGCGCCAGGCACGGCCGCGGACTTCCCGCCGCGCCATACCCATGGGAGAGTTGAAAAAGTAAACGCAACCTTGCAGGAGTAAATGCAAGTTCAGGAGAAAAAGGCGTGCATTTACATCTGCAATTGGGGCCTGGCGCCGTGCAGGCGGAGACCGGGCGAGGCGGCGACGTGCATTTACCGCTG
>JAEEXV010000234.1 GCA_016287975.1 Lentisphaeria bacterium
CGAGGCCCACGCCCTCCAGCTCGACCTCCAACTCGCCGAACTCGGCCTCCCGCCCCGCTCCGACGACTTGAAACAGATCCGACACGCACCTGACGCAGGCACTCTCGACGCCGCCGAAGCCGCCTTCGCCCAGCACCGCCAGACCCTCGCCGACCTCGCCCGCCGGCACCTCCCCGCCGACACCGCCGACTCCCTCGCCACCAATGGCCGCGGCTGGGGCTATCTCGCCTCCCCCCTCGGCAGCCGCCATCTCGACCCGCAGACGCGCGACGACTTGCAGCACCGCCTGGAACGGGAAGCCGCCGACCTCGCCCCCCAAGGCAGCCCAATGGCAGGAGCCGTCTTCACCGTCCAGAGCCTCCTGCACCCACCCTTCGCCTTCCTGCCCCCCGGCGCCTTCCGCTCCCCCTCCACACGCACCGTCCAGCGCCTCGACTACCCCTTCTGGCTCGCCACGACGGAAGTCAGCGGCATCGAGTTCACATCCTGCGTATACCTTCCCATCAAGCGCAACCCCGCCAGTCTCGCCGCCGAATTCCTCTCCTGGAACGACGCGCTCTTCTATTGCCGCCAACTGAACCAGAATTTCTCCGACAGGACCGACCTCCCAAAGGGCTACGCCGTGCGCATCCCCACCGAGGCCGAATGGGAATACGCCGCTCTCAATGGCTGGGACAGCACCCCGCCCCGCCCCCGCGAAATCCCGCCGAACACGCGAAACGCCCCGCCTGGGCAGGGCGCACCGAATGCCCTCGGATTCTTCAACCTCGACGACAATCTCGCCGAACTCGTCACCCCCTATCCAGAACTGCCCCCAGAACTCACGGGCGCCGCCATTGTCCGAGGCGCCTCCTACCGCGCCCGCATGACCTCCATCCTTGAACGCAAGGACTATACCCACGACCAATGCCACATGAAAGGAGGCGCCGCGCTCCGCCCCGTCATCGCCCCCACCCCGCCAGACTACTATCAAAAGGCCTGGTTCCGAGGCCCCGAAATCCACCATGCCGCCATCGACGGCAGCATATACGCGGGATTCGCCACCGTCGCCGCCGCCATGCGATGGGCCGACGCCACCCAATTCGCCAATGATCTCGGCGCCACCCTCCCCGACAATCCCGCCGACCTCCCCCGCATCTACAACCGCCTCAACCTCCCGCCGGAATTCCCCTGCCACCTCGCCGTGCATTTCCAGGACGGAGCCTGGCGACGCCTCGCCGACCACTCCACGCTGGCCGCACCTGGCCTCCCTGCCCAGCCCATGCATGAACAAACCGCACTGTTCGCCTCCACCAAAGAATGCACCCCCATCACCCCCCGACAGGTGGCCCCCGTCATCCTCCTCAAATGGCCCTCCGCCGACGCCTTCCACCAACGCCTCGGAACCTTCCTCATGCGCGCCCGCATCGCCGACTTCGAACTCGACGGACGGCGCTTCGTCGTCTGCCGCTCCAACCGCCTCGCAGGATACGCCATGCGCCCCTTCGCCATTTTCCTCGGCGCCAGGCAGCCCGTCATCCCCTCCCCCGACTTCCTCCACCGCCTCCTTGAACGCATCCCATCGAAGCTCCGCTGCGCCCTCGGCCCCATCCGCTACTACAACGGCTGGGAACAACCCGACGGCACTCCCCTCTTCCAAATCAAGGACGAACCGCTCGCCGACGCAGCCATCCACCCCCTCTGCGCGGAAACCATGTTCTGCCTCTGCGCCTATCACGGCAAACTCCTCCACGCCGACTTCGCCGACGCCATCCTGCTCGAACTCCCCGCAGGGCAAATATTGCCCCCGCCTGTCAATCATTGAACACCGCGGCCCCGCCGTCCCAGCGCCGAAGCGCTTGGCACGCCTGATGCTATCCCCGTAGTCACGAGGGGCAACAGGGAGACGCAAAGATGTCGGAAGAGAACGGTTGGAATCGGCTGTGGAATTGGGTGCACGGATGGGGCGGACTGATGGATCTGGCCTGCGTCGGGGCTTCGTGGCAACATCCCGTCTTCGTGACGCTGAAATGGGGACTCGACGGGCGCTCATTGACCATGACGGTGGTGGGCCACAAGATCCCCGATGCGCTGTCGCACATAGACCTGCGCACATTGGCCCAAACGGCGTTTGACGGCCAGGTCGCCCCCGAGGAACTGGAGGCACGATTGGCCGCCGCCACGACGACGAACGAATCGGAACTGCCCATCCATGGTCTGGTCTGGCATTTGGAGCAACTCGGCTGGACGGGCCTGGCAAAGGTCTTCCAGCATTCCTCGCTCGTCCGACTGGCCATCTTCCAGGACAAGGTGGTAAAGCAGCTCCTCAAGGCCAAGGGACGGCTGGAATATTCCTGGAGGGACGAGGACGTGATGACGGGATGGGAAGGATGGGAACTGGTGTTCCACCCCGAAGCTCATGTGGATCTGGGAGGCGACCTGGAAACAGCCTGCCTTCAGCGCGTCTGCGCATTCGGGGAAGCCCTTCAGATCCAGTACGGGAATCGCCTCCGCAAACGCCGCAATGGCGTGCGCTTCTGGCTGAATCTGACCGCGCCCTCCCGCGAAAACCTCAAAAGGGAGTACCCAGGCTATAAAATCCAGGGAAAGCAGGCGTTCGCGCTGAACCGCTACGACGGAATGCAGGAGAACCACCTCGAGGTCTTCGTCAACGGCCACCGCGTCCCCGCTGGCGAAGTCGGAGAGGTCATGCAGGAGGCAATCCAGGAGACGCTGGCGGACTGGCCGCCCGCCAACCGCCATGGCTTCTTCGGCGCCCTCTCCCTCCATGACTGCGACGAGATGACCTTCGCCCACGACACCGCCCCCGCCCGAATCCTGACTGGACGCGACGCCCTCCGCAGCCATCTCGCCAGATACCTCCGAGAGTTCCTCGAAAGCGCGGTTCCCCAAGATGGGTAAGCAATTGCCTGGGAGACGCCCCGAAAATGGTTGCCACGGCGGCCCCGCCGTGGCGGTTCGCCGAGCGTGCGGTGCCCTATAACGCCCGCTCATCGTGTGCCGTGCCCCGCCGTTTTCGGCGGGGATTCGCGCCACCGCCCGCTCACCGCGTTCCGTGCCCCGCCGTTTTCGGCGGGGATTCGCGCCCCCTCTTGGGGAACCGCGTTTTGGGAAATTGAGTGTTTTGATTTAGGCAGGACTTCATACACAGGAGAATGAAAGACATGAAATGCACATTTTGCGGAGAGGAAATCAGGGAGGGCGAGACGGTTTGCCCGTTCTGCGGGGGAAGGGTTCAGGAGGCCAATGCGGCAGAGTCCGATGCGGAGTTGGAGGAAAAGGAGATTCGGCTTCCAGGCGGCGTGGCGCTGGAACTGGTGAAGGTGGAGGCGGGGAGTTTCACGATGGGGAGCCCAAAGGACGAGAAGGGGAGGTATAATGACGAGACGCAGCATCGGGTGACGCTGACGCAGGATTACTGGATGGGGAAATACGCGGTCACGCAGGCGCAGTGGACGGCGGTGATGGGGGACAATCCGTCGTTCTTCGAGAAAGGCAGGAACTACCCCGTGAAGAGTGTCAGTTGGGATGATGCGATGGCTTTCTGCACGAAACTGAACCAACTGAAGTTGGCGCCGTCAGGCTTCCGCTTCGACCTCCCGACGGAGGCGCAGTGGGAGTATGCCGCGCGCGGCGGACGACGCAGCCAGGGCTTTGTCTACAGCGGAAGCGACGACCTGGACGAGGTGGCGTGGTACGGAAACGCCGACCTGACGCCCCATCCAATAGGCCAGAAGAAGCCGAATGAACTGGGTTTGTTCGACATGAGCGGCAATGTCTGGGAGTGGTGCCGCGACTGGTACGCGAAATACGACGGCGATGCAACGGATCCAGCGGGGCCGAAATCGGGCTGGTTTCGGGTGGGGCGGGGCGGCAGTTGGTGCAACGACGCGAGCGATTGCCGCGTGGCGGGCCGCTTCTGGCGCAGCCCGTCGGGCTGCCTCAACGGCCTTGGCTTCCGCGTCGCCCTCGTGCGGGTTCAATAGGCATCCTGTCCTTTCTTTGAGCAGTAACCAGAAAATCGTCGTCGCCGCTAGGCGGCCGATGCCGTCCCCACCGTCGGCGGGGTCGCGGCGGGAGCCGCGAAAGGCACGGCCGCCGTGGCAGGCGACGGCGCGGGGGGGGCAGGGAGCGGATTCAGCAGGGATTTAAGGGATTCAAGGGATTGAAGGGATGTGATGGTGAGAGAGGGTGCGGCGGGGGATGGTGGATGAGGGGCATCGGCGATGCCCCCCGAAAATGGTTGCCACGGCGTCCCCGCCGTGGCGGTCCGCCGAACGTGCGAGGCCAGATAACGCCCGCTCGCCGCGTTCCGTGCCCCGCCGTTTTCGGCGGGTATTCATGCCTCCGCCCGCTCACCGCGTTCCGTGCCCCGCCGTTTTCGGCGGGGATTCACGCCCCCGCCCGCTCGAACCAATGAAAAACAAAAGTCGATTTGTAAGATTTTAGAGGAACCAGCACAAAATGTTCCGCCACCCCTGATAGGTTTTGCGGACTTGTCCGTATTGTACATAGCTGCGATCACCAAAGGCCCCGGCAAATGAGGTAACATCATGGAATTCTTCACCATGAAAATGAAGGCCGGCAAGAAAAGCACGCGGCGGCTTCACAGCGCAATCGGCTACGTGACGCCCCGTGCCCGCCTGGAGGGATGGCACGTCGGAATCTAGGAGGAGCATGACAGAAAGATTGAGGAGGCCAGAAAAAGAAAGAAGTCGCGGTTTGACATCGCCGAAAACGCGAATACAGTAATGAACATCGGCGAAGCGGAGGCAGGCTCTGCGGGGACGCAACATGCCGAGGAATAGTCGATGTCTTGACCGAGCGGACGCTTGGGGGCGCCTTTGAAAAGTCAACAAACCATGCCAAAAAGGAGTGAATCATGAGTGATCTGACCTTGCAGAAATTGAAGAATCTCTGGGAACGCGAATGCGACCAGCCGGGATCTGTGGCGGCAGCATCAGCCCCCTCTGTGACGCGCGCCAAGCAGATTTTTGACATTCTGAAACGGGTTGAGAAAGAATATCAGATTGAAGACACAAACTGGGGGATCGCGAGTCCTTTCGGAGAAAAGACCGGCGGAATAAAGAAAGTCAATGAAGAGTATGCAAGCCAGTGCGCAGGCGATGCGAAGAGACTGGCGCTCTATTATGCAATCTGCGAC
>JAEEXV010000235.1 GCA_016287975.1 Lentisphaeria bacterium
CCATGGTTCTGTGCCGGGCCATTTGGCCCGGAGCGCCCGCAGACATTGGCCCGCCGGCTTTTCGCCGGCGGCACACAACCGCCGAAATTCCCCCACCTCGCGCAGATTCGCCGCGCGCCAGCGGCCCGCACCGAACTCACCGGTGTGTGCCGGCGGGCTTGCCCGCCGGCTGTGGATCCGCCCCGCCCACAAGCGGCGCCGCCCCATGGTTCTGTGCCGGGCCATTTGGCCCGGAGCGCCCGCAGACATTGGCCCGCCGGCTTTTCGCCGGCGGCACACAACCGCCGAAATTCCCCCACCTCGCGCATATTCGGCGCGCGGGCGGCGCGTGCTGTACCTGCTATCCCCGCCTGAAACGCCAGATGGCGCGGAATGAGCCGCCCTCGCAATCCGCCGCCAGGCGCGGGGCCGCGCGGCGTTCTTCCTCCCACATCACCTTGCCTGGAAGCATGCGCCAGGACAGCGGGCGCGTGGATTCCCAGGTCAGCCGCAGCCGCGCACCGTTCCGCGCCAGCGTGACCGCATCGTCCGCCAGCGTGGCCTGCACATCGGGCGCGCATGGGAAGAAAAAGGTGTAGCGGTGCTCGGCGTCCGCCTCAACCTCGTCCGTGACAACGCACTCCTCCGCCGCCCAGGCAATGCTGCGGCGCCAGCGCACGCCCTTCCATTCCGGCGCGGGAGAGACCGCCTGCAGCGCGACGGCGTGGCCTCTCCACTCCTCCGCCTGGATCTCCGCCTGGTGTCGGCATTCGCACAGTCCCTGGATGCAGGTGCACCCCGCCCCGTCCACGACCATCGTCGCGTGCGCCTCGGCGCTCTTGAACCACGAGCAGAAGTCCTCGTCGTCGTAGGAGCAGCATCCGCTCTCGACGACGAACGGCTCGCCGTCCGCCCACAGCGTCAGGCCGATCTGCCCGCCGTGGGCATGCGAGAACCGCCCGACCACGGGCGTCCCGTCCAGCGCCGCGAACCACTGCGGCGTATGGAGCAGCGCGATGTGCGCCTCGGACAGCACTGCCTCCTCCGCCACCGCATCGAAGCCAGGGCCCAGGCTCTGCAGGAAGCCGTCCATCCGCAGCGGATACCCGTCGTTCAGCACCAGCGACGTCCCGTCTGGCACGGTGAAGCCGCGGCAGATGGAGGCGGCCTTGTGGAAGCGCGCCTTTGCCTCGGGGGAGAACTCCGCGAGGCGCATCGCGTCGCGGCTGATCCAGGTCTCGAAGAGGTGGTAGGACGGGCTCAGGTCGATGAGCATCCCGTCCGCGAGGTAGTCGTTGAGGATATGGTATTCGACGATGCGGACGCCGCTCTTGCGATAGCGCTCCTCGTCCAGGAATACGCCCGCATAGAGGAGCGCCAGCCCGCGCAGCATCTGGTGGTTGCCCAGATGGAGTTCGCGCGCCTCCTCGCCGAGGAAGATGACCTCGGCGTTCTCCCGCACCATCTCCCGCAGTTCCTCGCGCTCCGCCGCCGTGACGCACTCGAAGCCGCGCAGGAAATGGATGCAGTAGAGCGTGTGCAGCACGCGCGACGCAGGCTGGAAGTCGAACCACTGGTATTCGGTGGCCCCCTCCAGGTTGCCGCAGTTGTAGTCCTCGTCCCGCGCCTTCAGCACGCGGCGGTTCAGTTCCACGATCTCCGCCGCCGACTGCGGCGGGCGATAGCGCCGATGGAAGTCCAGGAGCGCCTCCACGCAGCGCCGCGCCAGCGCCGCGTCCCCGTCCAGCCACGCGACACGCGCCAGCGGGACGACATAGTACATGCGGTTGATCCAGCACGAGCGTTCGATGGTCCGCCAGAATTCGAAGCGCAGATAGTCGATCGTCCCGTCCTCCTGGCGGAAAGGCGCCAGCGCGTCCTCCCCGACGATCCGCCGCACCAGTTCGCGGTCGCCGCCGCCCCCCAGGATGCCCTGCTGGATGAAGTGCCCGCCCCCGTCGAAGGGGTAGAGTTCGAAGAAATCGTATTGCCGCAGCAGTTCATCGTCCAGCGGCCAGAAGGAGGTGGTGTCGGTGGTTTGCATGGTGGAAAATGCGAAATGGGTGGCTGAATGCGGTTCGCCCCGCTAATGTAGCACCGTCCCCGACGGGAGTTTTCAGCGACGGGGAGGCTGGCGTCCAGGGTCGTCCCGTCAGATCTGGAAGCGGTGTTCGCCTGGTTTCAACGTGCGGGTGCCGTCGGGAAGCACCAGCAAAGCCTCCGCGTGCCTGGGGACGGAGCAGATGTATTCCCCGTCGAGGCGTGCGCTGCGGATGGGGCCGTAGTCCGAGTGGTAGGTGCAGTCGAAGTCGCCGAAGCCGCGAACGCGGAGCGCCGGCTTCAGAATGAACGACTGGAAGCCGCGATAGGCTGGCTGGATGCCCGCGAAGTAGCGGTAGAGGCAGGCGGAGGGATCGCCGAACATGATGTGGTTCAGCGAGGCGTCCCCGATCCAGTGCTCCCACAGGGTCGTCGCGCCCAGTTTCAGCCAATGCCCCCAGCCAGGGAACTCAGGCTGCGTGAAAAGCCGCAGCACGTCCTCCAGGAACCCCGCCTCCGCCAGCGCGCGCGGGACGTATTTCGCGCCGTAGATGCCGAACTCCGCGCGCCATTGCGCCGCGCGCACCCGCCTCCGCAGCAGCTTCACGGTCTTCGAACGCGGTGCCGCCAGCCCGCAGCCAATCGCGCACCCCAGCGCGGTCAGCGAGCCGTTCGCGCAATCGCCGTCTGGACGCATGAACGCGCGCCGAAAGCCGGCATGGATGCGCGAGGCCAGCGCACGCCAGCGCCGGTATTCCGCCCCCGGCCGCCCCAGCGCCGCGGCAAGCCTCGCCATCCGCGCCGCGCACTGGTAGTAGAAGGCGGTGCTGGTGCAGGCGACAGGCGGCGCCTGGCGTTCATCGTAGGGGGCCCAGTCCCCCAGCCCGAAGTCCACGATGCCCTCGTCGACCTCGTGCCAGCGGCAGTAGTCCAGCCAGCGCGCGAAGCCGTCGTAGTGGCGTTCCGCGAGGCGCAGGTCGTCGTGGAAGCGATACAGGAGCCACGCCGCCTCGAAGACGACCGCGTCATACGGCGGCCCCGCATAGCGTTCGTAGCCCCAGCCGCCCGTCGGCGCAATCGCGGGGAGTTGCCCGCTGGGGCGCTGCGCGTCCATCACCAGGTCGGTGAAATGCGCGATGGCGCGGCGGGTGTCGTAGTTCCAGATCCCCGCCTCCATCGCCAGATTCGCGTCGCCCGTCCAGCCGTTCTTCTCGCGGTGCGGGCAGTCGGTCGGGATGCCGGTGAAATTGCACAGGAAGGTATGACGGATCACCTGCTGCAGTCGGTCGAGTTCAGGATTGCCTGGGCACGTGAAGCGCCCCGCCTCGCGGAAGCCCGTGTGGATGAAGCAGGCCTCGACCCGCCTCACCTCCGCGCCCCCGACCGTCCAGATCTGCACATACTGGAAGCCGTGGTAGGTGAAGTGCGGACGCAGCCGCCGCGGCCCCTTGCCGTCCAGGATGTACTGGTCGGTCTGGAACGGCCCGTTGCGGTGCTGCGGGCGCAGCTGCAGCTGCTCCGTGTCCAGCGAGCCGTCAAAGCGCACGCGCTCGCCATACTGCACCCGCACGACGGCCCCCGCAGGCCCGTCCGCCTCCAACTCGCACCAGCCCGTCAGGTTGCGCCCGAAGTCATACAAGGTGAACTCCGCATGGCACCAGCGCTTCGAGACAGGCGCGAGCCGTTCCCCGATGACGCACTGCTCGCAGTCCTCCGGCACCAGCCGCCCTGGCGGCGGATTCGTGCGTTCCGCCGCCGCCCAGCCGCGGTCGTCGAACTCCGGCAGCGACACACCAGGCACATCCAGGCGCAGATCCTGCGTCTCGCCGTTGCGCAGCGAGTTCATGACCACCGCGCTCGGCGCCGCCTTCCAGGTGCGCGGCGAGGTCGCCGTCAGCACCCTGCCCTCCCCGTCCTCGATCTGAAGCAGGAGCGGCGGCAGGCTGCGCCACGGCGCCGACTCGAACTTCCAGCTGCACACCGTCGCGCAGTTGTACCACCCGTTGCCCAGCAAGACCGCGACCGCGTTCCGCCCAGGACGCAGCAGTGCCGTGACGTCGCGTTCCAGCCACGTGACGCGACGATCCAGTTGCGTCACCACTGGCGCCAGCACCTCTTCCCCCACGCGCGTCCCGTTCACATAGACCTCGCACCAACCAGGCGCCGCATAGCGCAGCCGAGCCCGCGGCGGCACCGTCTCGCACTCGAAGACCGTCCGCAGCCACGGCGCCCCCAGGCTTCGGTGAGCGAAAATCGTGGTCAATCCATCTGGCGCGGGCAGGCTCGACGTCAACCACTGCCCCTTCCATTCCACTGCATCCTGCACTGCCTTTTCTCCCTTGCGCATGCCCAAAAACAGTCCCCCTTAGTACCGCTGGACCTGGAACCAGGGGGCGCTGCCCAGTTCGGCGAAGGCGCCGTCGGGGCCGACGCGGAAGCGGTCGAACTCCTGGCCGTCGAGGTCGGTCTGGACGACGGTAATCCCGTCCGCGTCCACCGTCACGGCGAGGCCGGAGAGCTGGAGTTCGGGGGGATTCTTCGCGAGCGGCCCCGCCACGACGACCACGGGGAAATGGTAGTCCTCGCCGTGGTAGTGGATCTCGTAGCGCCCCTTGTAGAACTCCGCGGGATGCTGCCATGCGCGCACCGCGCGCTCGCCAGGGAGGCTGCGCTGCGGGAAATGCACGTGCCCGCCCAGCCACAGGTGGATGCGGCAGCGCGGATTCGGCCCCGCGAAGACGGGGTCGACGACCTGCCTGACGTGCGCGGGCATGTATTCGCACGGGTCGCCGACCGCCACGCCGTGCGCCAGCACCACGCGGTATTTCGCGGTCCTGCACTGCGGCAGTTCGACGGCCTGCTTCAGCCATTCGGCCTCGGCGGCGATGTACGGCTCGAAGTCGTGGAGCACGCGCGTCGAGGGCGCGGGGCAGCGTCCGCAGTCGTCGCAGAAGTCCAGGCAGATGAAGCAGACCTCGCCGTAGCGGAAGAGCCAGTACGCCCCCTGCCCAGGCGCGGGCGCGGTGAAATACTCGAAGAAGCGGTTGGTGTCGCGCCCGTAGATCTCGTGGTTGCCGCGCACGGGCACCAGCGCCAGGCGGTCCTTCGTCATCTCGCGCACGGGCATGATGAACTCGTCCATGTAGGCCCGGTCGAAGTCCGTCGTCCAGGAGACATCCCCCAGGAACGCGAAGAAGTCCGCCTGCCGTCCAGCAGGGCCGCCGAGCAGCCGCCGCAGGAACTCCAGGCGCTTCGGCACAGGCACCTGCACATCCGCCGTCGCCACGAAGGTGAACGGCCGCGCCGACGAGGGCGCCGTGCGGAAGCGCCCGCCTTCCGGCTGGACATCCTCGGCGTAGTCCCGCCCCTCGTCCAGCAGCACGGCGCGGTATTCGTATTCGCAGTCAGGCTCCAGCCCCGTCACGCGGATGGAGTGGATGCTGCGGTCGCGGCGGATCTGGCCGCCGAGATTGTCGTAGACGCGCCGCCATTCGGTTTCGCCCGCCTTGCGGACATCCACCCCCGCGGGGCACGGCAGCGCCGTGCTGAAGCCGATGGTCATCGCGCCCGTCGCGGCGTCAGGATAGCACACCCACGGCGCATAGCGCAGCGCGGGGCGGGGCAGTTCCAGGAGCGCGCCCGCGACGAAGACCTCGGGCCCGCCGCGCAGCACCTCGTAGACCACCTGGTGCTTCCCCGCCTCGAACTCCAGCGCCGTGGGGTGGTTCCAGGGCGAGTAGATGTTCTCCCCGTTGGCGCAGACCCGCGTGTCGCAGACGATCTTCCCGTCGAAATAGAGCGCCAGCCACCAGTCCGCGCCGACGCCCATCGTATAGCGCCCTGGCGCCGTCTCCTCGAAGTCCGCGACCAGCCACACGCGCCCCTTCAGCGGAGGCGGCGGCGCCAGCAGCGGCCCCAGCCTGGTCACGCCGCCGCCGTCTGGCCATGCAAACGGCTTCCCCTCGACGCGCCGCCCGTCAGGCAGCACCGCGACCTCGCCGATGGGGATTTTCTCGGGGTCGTACTCAGGCAGGTCCTCGGCATAGAAGAGCCGCCAGGTCCAACTGGCGGGAAAGGGCAGAAACGCATTGTTCATGGTGGATGCTCCCAGGTCATTCTCGCCCCCCTCCTCATGTCGGGGCTTACTATACACGCCCGCGACGGCCCCGCCAGCGGCCCCTAATAGCGCTGGATCTGGAACCAGGGGGCGCCGCCCAGTTCGGCGACGGCGCCGTCGGCCCCGACGCGGAAGCGGTCGAACTCCTGGCCGTCGCGGTCGTGCTGCGCGACGGTGATGCCATTTTCATCCACGGTCACGGCGAGGCTGGAGAGCTGGAGTTCGGGGGGATTCTTCGCGAGCGGGCCCGCCATCACGACCACGGGGAAGTGGTAGTCCTCGCCGTGGTAGTGGATCTCGTAGCGCCCCTTGTAGAACTCCGCGGGATGCTGCCACGCGCGCACGGCGCGTTCGCCGGGAATGCTGCGCTGCGGGAAGTGCACGTGCCCGCCCAGCCACAGGTGGATGCGGCAGCGCGGATTCGGCCCCGCGAAGACGGGGTCAACGACCTGCCTGACGTGCGCGGGCATGTATTCGCACGGGTCGCCCACTGGAACGCCATGCGCCAGCACCACGCGGTATTTCGCGCCCCTGCACTGCGGCAGTTCGACCGCCTCCCGCAGCCATTCGGCCTCCTCGGCGATGTAAGGCTCGATGTCGTGGAGCGCGCGGTGCGACGGCGCGGGGCGCGGCCCGTGGTCGTCGCAGAAGTCCAGGCAGAGGAAGCAGACCTCGCCGTAGCGGAAGAGCCAGTACGCCCCCTGCCCAGGCGCGGGCGCGGCGAAATACTCGAAGAAGCGGTTGCTGTCGCGCCCGTAGATCTCGTGGTTGCCGCGCACGGGCACCAGCGTCAGGCGGTCTTTCGTCAGCCCGCGCAGCGGCATGAACATCCCGTCCATGTAGTTTCGGTCGAAGTCGGTCGTCCAGGAGACATCCCCCAGGAACGCGAAGAACTCCGCCTGCCGTCCCGCGGGGCTGTCCGCCAGCCGCCGCAGGAACTCCAGGCGTTCAGGCGGCTTCACCTGCACGTCCGAGGTCGCCACGAAGGTGAACGGCCGCGCCGAAACGGGCGCCGTGCGGAAGCGCCCGCGCCCTTCGGGGGGCGCCGCCTCGGCGAAGCCCCGACCCTCGTCCAGCAGCACGACGCGGTATTCGTATTCGCAGTCAGGCTCCAGACGCCTGAGGCGGATCGAGTGGATGCTTCGGTCGCGGCGGATCTCCCCGCCGAGATTGTCGTTGACGCGCCGCCAGGCGGTCTCGCCCGCCTGGCGCAGGTCCACCCCCGCCGGGCACGGGTGTTCCGTGCTGAAGCCGATGGTCATCGCCCCCGTCGCGGCGTCCGGGCAGCATACCCACGGCGCATAGCGCAACTGCGGCGACGGCAGATCCAGGAAAGCCGCCGCGACGCAGAACTCCTGCCCGCCGCGCATCGCCTCGAAGACCAGCTGATGGCGGCCCGCCGCGCACTCCAGCGCCACGGCGTGGTTCCAGGGCGAGACGATATTCTCGCCATTCGCGACCTGCCGCGTGTCGCAGATGAGCCGTCCGTCCAGATGGAGCGCCATCCACCAGTCCGCGCCGACGCCGAGCGTGCGGCGCATCTCCGCCTCCGTCTCGAAGTCCGCGACCAGCCATGCGCGGCCGCGCACTGGCGGGAGCGGCGTCAGCAGCGGGCCGAGCGGAACCATTCCGCCGCCGTCTGGCCATGCGAACGCCCTCCCCTCGACGCGCCGCCCGTCAGGCAGCGCCGCGACCTCGCCGATGGCGATTGTCTCGGGGTCGTATTCTGGAAGTTCCTCGGCGTAGAAGAGCCGCCAGCGCCAACTGGCGGGAAAAGGCAGAACCGCATTGCTCATGGTCATTCTCACATCTTGAATCGGGGAGGCTGCTGCCGTACTATACACCCCCCGACTCCCCATCGCCCCATTTTTCCCGCCGCCGCGTGTAAAAAGCGCAATTGCGCGCACAATCCGCCATCCACCGTCTATAGTTAGGGCAGCGCCGTCTTTTCCAGCCACCTTTTCAACGATAGGAGAATCCAGAGATGAAACGAATGCTCGCCGTCCTGGCCGCGTTCGCGCTGACAACCGCCGCTTTCGCCACCCCCGCCGAGGAGATGCTCAAGGCCGCTCCAAAGACCGAGGCGGGCCTCGTCGCCATGGCCGACAAGGCGCCCGGCAACAAGCCCGCCCCCGCCGACAACAAGAATGCCAAGCCCACCCTCGCCCCCGTCGCCTTCGAGGCCCTCATCCTCGCCTATGCGGACGCCAAGGTCGACGCCAAGACCCTGAACCTGACCTACTCCTCCTATCCCGCCGAGGCCTTCAGTGCCGTCAGCAAGAAATACGCCCTCCCCGACAGCGCCGCCTTCATCCCCCGCCTGCTCGCCCATTCGGATCCGAAGGTGCGCGCCCGCACCGTCCTGCTGATGGAGGGCTTCCTCTTCGGCACCTCTTCCGCCGCCCGCAAGGCGGGCATCCAGCTGATGGCCGCCGAGAAGGACCCCATCGTCCTCAACGCCCTCATCCGCGTCTTCGCCAATGACGGCGCCAAGGACGCCGCCATCGGCAAGTTCCTTGTCGGCTGCCTCTCCCACCCCGATCCGCGGGTGCGCGCCCGCGCGGTGATCCAGTGCTGCTCCACCTGGAACTCCAAGACCCCGGGCTTCGCCAAGCGCGTCGCCGACATGATGAACACCGAGAAGGACCCCGAGACCCGCAAGGCCATCCTCGAGCGCGCAGGCCGCCTCGGCAACGAGGGGATCCTCCTGCCCGCCTACAAGACCGCGGCCCAGGACGCCGACCCGCTCGTCCGCTCCTACGTCGTCTCGGGGCTCCTGCTGTACTGGTGGGACTACCCGTTCCTCAGGGGCAACAGCCAGGAGGCCTACAACCTGACCCTCCAGGTCCTCAAGACCTTCCCTGGCGTCAAGAATCTGAAGTCCTCCGCCTTCGTCATGTGCAGCAACTTGAAGAACAAGCCTTCTGGCAAGACCTACGACGCCTGGAAGGCCCGCACCGCCGCCTGGTACAAGCCCGAGGAGGTCCGCGCCGCCCTCCTCCCCATCGTCGAGGACCAGGGCCTCTCCTCCGTGATCCGCGGCTCCGCCATCGACGCCATGATCACCCACGGCCTCTCCAAGGCCGACTTCGAGGCCCTGATGGGCAGGCTCGAAGCCGCAGGCGACCGCTACGTCCGCAGTTTCCGCTCGAAGGGCTCAAAGATCAAATAGGAGCGCCCCATGCCAGACCTCTCCTCCAGGCACATCCGTCTGGGCATCCTGGGGATGACCGAGGGCAACGGCCATCCCTACAGCTGGAGCGCGATGTTCAACCGCTTCGACCGCGAGCGGATGCCCCGCGAATGCCCGTTCCCCGTCATCCCGCAGTATCTCGCCCGCGAGGACTATGACACGATGGGCATCCCCAACGCGTCGATGGACTACATCTGCTGCGACCGCCGCGAGGACGCCGAGCATGTCGCAGGACTCTCCCTCATCCCGAACGTCGTCGACCGCCCCGAGGAACTCATCGGCAAGGTCGACGCCGTCATCATCGCCACCGACATCGGCTCCGAGCATGTGCGCCGCGCGCGCCCGTTCATCGAGGCGGGCGTGCCGCTCTTCATCGACAAGCCGCTCTGCGACAACCGCGCCGACCTCGAATATTTCACCTCGCTCTTCGCCTCAGGCTACCCCCTGCTCTCCAGCAGCAGCATGCGCTACTGCAAGGAGTTCCAGCCCTACTACCACGGCCGCACCCGCGAACTCGGCGACCTCCGCCTCGTGCAGTTCGGCATGCCCAAGAAGTGGGAGACCTACGGCATCCACGCCCTCGAAGCCGTCTACCCCATCTGCGGCCCGGGCTTCGAATCCGTCGTCAACACCGGCACTCCCGAACGCAACATCGTGCACCTCAGGCACCGCCGCGGCTTCGACGTCCTCATCACCGTCATCCGCGACCTCTACGCGCTGCCGCCGCTCTACATCGGCGGCACCCAGCAATCCGTCACCCTCGCCTGCAAGGACAGCTACAACAGTTTCCGCGACCAGCTGGTCGCCTTCGTCGATTTCCTCCGCACCGGCCGCAGGCCATTCCCGTGGCAGGAGACCGTCGAACTCATGAAACTCGTCATCGCGGGCATCGAAAGCCGCGAACAGCACGGCGCCGAAATCAAAATCTGGTAAAAACGACCATGAACGCACCACGCAGAAGCCGCATCCTCGACAAAATCCGCGCTGGCAAGAAGGCCATCACCTACAAACTGAACCTCTCCTGCCCCCGCGCCGCCGAAATCGCCGCCCTCGCGGGCTTCGACGGCATCTGGATCTGCCAGGAGCACGTCCCCACCGACCACGCCACCATGGAGGCGCAGATCCTCGCCGCCAAGGCCCATGACTGCGACACCATCGTCCGCGTCGCCAAAGGCCCCTACAGCAACTTCATCCGCCCGCTGGAAGCCGACGCCGCCGCCATCATGGTCCCGCACCTCATGAGCCTCGCCGAGGCGCGCGAGATCGCCCATACGACCCGCTTCCGCCCCGTCGGCCTGCGCCCCGTCGACGGCGGCAACGCCGACGGCCTCTACTGCCGCCTCCCCATGACCGAGTATCTGCGCTTCATGAACGAGAACCGCCTGGTCATCGTGCAGATCGAGGATCCCGAACCGCTGGCCGAACTCGACGCCATCTGCCAGGTCCCTGGCATCGACATGATCTTCTTCGGCCCAGGCGACTTCAGCCACGCCATCGGGCACCCTGGCGAATTCGACCACCCCGAAATCCACCGCGTCCGACGGCTCGTCGTCGAAACCGCCCACAAATACGGCAAGTTCGCGGGAACCGTCTCCGCACCGTCCCTCGAACAGTGCTATGACGAGGGATTCGACCTCGTCAACTGCGGCGCCGACGTCGCCGCCATCAGCGCCAACTGCGACGCCATCCTCCAAAAATACGCCGAATACAATCGGTGAAATCCGGACGCTCTGTTCCCCATACGGGTCGGCAATCGCCGCCATTTCCATGCCCGTAGTTGTTGCCACGGCGTCCTCGCCGTGGCGGTCCGCCGAGCCTGCGGTGACCAATCAGGCTCGCCACAGGGCGCAGCCAAGGCTTCGGAATCGATTGCCGCCCATTCACCGAGCCGCCACGGCGGGGCCGCCGTGGCAACCATTTTCGGAATCTTCAATCAGGCTATCGCCTACCCTCTTGGGGAACAGAGCGAATCCGGAAGATCCAGTCCCCTGGAACCCCGCGCCCCGATTACGACATGAAGCGAGAGATGAGCACCATCCGCACCATCCTACCCTGGGCGCGGCGGCGGCGCTGGTGGCTTGCGGCGGCGGGCGCGGCGGGGCTGCTCCTGCTCGCCTGGTGGCTGCTCCTGCGCTGGATGGACGCGCAGGTGGTGCCGCCCGAGGCGGTCGCGCGCTTCACGCCGTGCGTGCTCTTCTGCGGCGCGGAGGGGGAGCCGCTGGATCTGCATCGCGGGAGCGACGACCGCTGGTGGCTGCCGATTCCCCTGTCCGAGGTGCCCCCGCAGCTGGTCGAGGATGTCATCGCGGTGGAGGATCTCCGCTTCTACGAGCACGACGGCATCGACTATCATTCCATGATGCGCGCGGTGTGGCAGCTGCTGACCCATTGGCGCATTGTCTCGGGCGGCTCCACCATCACCATGCAACTCGTGAACCAGTATTGCGGGCACGGGCGCACCATCGGCTACAAGCTGCGCCAGATGGGGCGCGCCCGAAACTGGGAACGCACCCACACCAAGCACGAAATCCTCGAAGCCTATTTCAACATGCTCCCTTACGGCGGCAAACTGTACGGCATCGAGGCCGCCAGCCGATACTATTTCGGACGCCCCGCACGCGAACTCAACCGCGCCGAGCAACTCCTGCTCGTGGGACTTCCGCAGAGCCCGAACCGCTTCCGCCCCGACCTCCACCACGCCAGGGCGCTCTGGCGGCGAGACGTCGTCCTCCATATCCTCCAGCGCGCAGGACGGATGACCCCCGAGGAGGCGGGCGCCATTCGGCAATTTCCGCTCCGCTACCGCGACTTCAGAATCCCCTGCTGGCCCCACTCCCCCGACCGCGACTTCTTCAGCCTCGTCGCGCAATTCCACCCAGGACGCACCGAATACCACACCACCCTCCGCCCCGAACTCCAGCGCGTCGTCCGCGAAGAACTGATGCGCGGACGGAATGGCGCCCCTGGCGTCGCCGACGGCGCGGCCGTCGTCATCGAGACCGCCACGGGACGCGTCCGCGCGCTCGTCGGCTCCCTGCCCGACGGAGACCCCCAGACCGCGGCCATCAACGCCGCGATCTGCTGGCGCTCTCCTGGCTCCGCCCTCAAGCCGTTCCTGTATGGAGAGGCCCTGAACGGCGGCCTGCTCGTCGCCGCGACGCTGCTGGACGACGCGCCCCTGGCGCTTCCTGACTACCGACCAGGCAACTTCGACGGGCGCTTCCGCGGCAAGGTGACCGCGGCGGACGCGCTGGCGGATTCGCTGAACACCCCTGCGGTGCGGGTGCTGCGCGACCTGGGCGTGAAGCGGATGCTGCGCCTCCTCGCGCCGCTGGGGGTGCTGCCGCCGAGCGCGGAGAAGGATCTGGAGGCGACGGAACGGCGCGTCGGGCTGGCGCTCGCGGTGGGAGGCCTCGAATCGCAGCTGCTGGCCCTCACCGCCGCGTACGCGGCCCTGGGGCGGCGGCGCGGATGCACCTTCCTGGAGCGTGAGCCGCCCCCCGAAATGGGCCGCTACTGGGAGCCAGGCGCCGTCGACATGCTGCTGCAGATGATGCGCACCCATCCACTGCCAGGCGCCGAAGGCCTGGAGGTCGCCTGGAAAACAGGCACCTCCAACGGGAACCGCGACGCCTGGTGCTTCGCCGTCACCCCCGAATGGACCGTCGGAGTCTGGTACGGGAACCGACGCGGATCCCCCGCGAAGGCCCTCGTCGGCGGAGAACTGGCCGCGCCCTCCGCAGGACGCATCCAGTCCTTCCTGCACCACGGCGCGCCCGCGAAGTGGGACGCCGCCCCCGCCACCATCGAGACCACCATGCTCTGCCAGGCCACTGGCCTCGGCGCCACCTTCGCCTGCGACCAGACCCAGCCTGGCGCCGCCATCGCCGACATCCCGCTGCGGCGCTGCCAGGCCTGCCGCCTCAGGGAGGCCGCCGCCCCCCGCAGAACCAGCCGCCTCCTCGCCCCCGCCCCAGGAACCTACCAGAGCCGACGCGGCGCCCCCGTGCGATTCATCCTCCGCCTCCAGCCCTCCCCCGCCCATCTCTACCTCAACGGAGAGTATCTCGGCGAACGCGCCACTGGATCCCCCCTGGAACTGCCTGTCGGCGCCTGGACCATCGCCGTCTGGGGAGGCCCTGGATACGAGGCGACGCGCACGGCCGTCACCGTCACCCCGCCAGGACGCTGAAATGCACCGCACCTCGCCTCCATCCCCCCAGATCCCCGCTTTTTTTGCGCCAAACCTCCGTTTTTTCTTTCATGGGCGGTTGCAAAAAGACGATGACGAATTAAGGTAAGGACAGGATAATAAAGGCCCACTGGTGGCGATGGGGCGCATCCGCTGCGCCCCGCCCACGGCGATGGCGATATTCCGACAAAAGCATGATGGAATTGGTTGACAATCAAATATTCAGCAGCCTGCTGCACGACCGCTCGCAGGTGCTGATCTCCAATGGCGCGAAAATCGTCGCCGAGGGCGCGGAGAACTTCGTGCTCACCCGCCCCCTGCTCAGCCTCATCCTCTCCGAGTCCACGCAACTCGAGGAACTGCTCGACGCGTACGGCGCCCGCTCCAACCAGGAGTGGTACAGCTTCCGCATGCACGTCGCCATGCTCAAGAACTTCAGCAACGCGGGCTATGAACTGCTGCATCTGCGCCACACCATCCGCTCCTACGAGTTCCAGACCGCCCACCACGACTTCGAGAACGACACCGAGGGCGCCATCCAGTATGTCGCGGTCTTCCTCTTCTGCTCCCTCAAGCAGTTGATCGCCGACACCTACCGCTTCCACTGGCTGCCGCCCGAGGAGATGCTCGGCTACGACTTCTCCGAAAACCTGCCCGCGGGGATCCTCCCCAAGAACCGCACCCTCCCAGGCAAGGGCAGCGCCTCCCAGCTGGTCATCCACCTGGCCACCAGTTTCCTCAACAGCACCGAGGACGCCCGCTTCCTCGACAAGGCCTCCAAGGCCCACGGCCCGCAGTGGCGCGGCCTTGACTTCGACCTGCTCTCCGAGGCCTCCATCCGCGCCCTCGAAGGGAAGTTCCACAACCTCCAGTCCATCTACGACACCTACGTCTCCTACAGCAACGTCGAGGACAACGACAACTCCCTGCGCCGCCTCCGCGGCCACATCAGCGTCGTCCTCCATCTGCTCAAGGTCACCACCACCTTCATCCATTTCTACGAGCGCCACATCTGCATCCAGGGCGACGACCTCTTCTGCCACAAGCACTGCGTCCTCCAAAGCGACTGGTACCTGGAGATCATCACCCACTACCTGTGCCGCTACAGCTACGAGTTCCTCAGCAGCGCGCGCGACCTCTGCCAGCAGATGCTCAAGCACTACGCCGTCGTCGAGACCATCGAGGTCTCCACCCCGCCCTTCTTCGGCTTCCATGTGCGCCCGTCCACCCTCATCTCCTCCATCGTCCGACACTATGGCAGCGAGGTCAAGATGCTGCTGGACAAGGAATACGACGCCTCCGTCCCGATGAACCTCTTCCTCGCCAACGAGTGGATCAACCAGCTCAAGCGAAAATACGTCTACGAGGAACTCGCCAAGATCGACGACGAGCTCAAGACCTGCCAGGCGGGACTCGACGCGGGCGAACTCACCCACGCCGACGCCGTCCGCCGCATCATCCGCTCCCTCGCCAACCGAAACGTGATCCGCGTGCTCGTCTACCCCCTCGACGTCGAACCCCTCATCAAGGCCGCCGCCGCCCCCACCCTCCTGGAACTCATGCAGACTGTCATCGCCAGCCTGCACGCCCAGCGGGCACTCAGCATCATATTCTCCACCAAGGTCAAGTTCCGCGGCGACGTGCGCATCCTCAACGACATCCGCGTCCTCGCCGAGAACGGCTACGGCGAAAACGAGCACGGCGACAACATCCCCCTCCCCCCCGAGCTCGCCTATCTCAACCACTTCCGCCCCGCGAACTGAAGCGCAAAGGGGCGAGAACTCCAATATGCCCGGCCATTCCGGATTATCCGGGGCTTCCGGATTTTCCGGGTTATCCGGGGTTTCCGGGTTTTTCCGGCAGACCGCTTATTTCGCCAGCGCCATTTGCACCCGGAAGACGACGCGACCATTCTCGGGGGCGGTCTTGGTCAGCTCGACGCGGCTGCAATGCGGGTTCACGCCATCCCATTTCGGGTTCGGCTGCGTCGCGTCCCACACCCGCCAGACGCCGCCGCCCAGAGAGGTGATCATCAGGCGCTTGTCTTCGTGCGTCAACATCACGCGCCCGTCCTGGGGGGCACCGACCTTTTCGGACGTCGTCAGCCCCCAGACGACCGTGGCGCCCAACTTCAGCCCCTCCAGTTCGTCCGTCACCGTCACGACGCCCTCCGCCGTGAGTTCGATGGTGCGCCGCGCGCTCCGGCAGTCCCCGCTGTACAGCGTGCTCAAATCCATGACGGCGCGCGCAGGGGAGGCGCAGACCTCGGTGAAGACGGCTTGCCCCGCCACCTGCTGCAGATGCCCGTCAATCGCCAGCGTGTTATGGCTGAAATTGTTCAAGCGAAACAGTTTCCAGCGATCGCTGTCTTGCCGCATGTTCCACAGGCGCAGCCCCATCTGCTCAATGCGGTTGTAGTTCTCCGCGCCCAGATCCACCGCCCAGCGCACCTTCGCCGCCTCCAGGACAAACGAGCCGCCGTCCATGTGCCCGTGCGGTCCGCCGGGCGAACCGCCCTTGAGACCGACGAAGACCGTCTCCGATGCATTCCACGTGTTGCGCATCGTCACGACGGGCACGCCGCCGCCGCCGTTCCAGACCAGCGGCAGCGTCGGCTTCTCCGGGCGCTTCTCCGGGCGTTCGAAGAGCCAGAAGAAGCAATATGCGTGGAACCACCGGACATTGGCGGCGGGGTTGTCTGGCGGACACGTGTCCTTCCCGTAGCGCTCCAGGAACGCCCGTTCAAAGGACTCCGCCAGCTCCGGCTGCCGGAAATGCCGGGCGAACCACCACACCGACCCCAGCCGGCTGCGCCCCGAGGCGCCGCCGTCCGCATAGTTGAAGACCTTGCCGGACGGGCCAGTCATATAGTCGAAATAGGCGCCCGTCTCCCGGAAGCCCGCGAACTCCGACAAACCGAAGTCCGTCCCGAACGCGTGGAGCATGATGTCGAGGCCCAGCACATTGAAGCCGGTGCCGTATTCCCAATAGTTCGGCCCCTCCGGGTAATTGCCGTTCGGCGCATAGGCCCGCATCGGGATGGCGATGCGCGTGACCGCCTCGTGCGCGGCCTCCAGGCACACCTCCGGCGCCTTGTCCGCCAGCGCGACCGCCGCCGCCAGCATCCCCGTGTGGCAGACCTGCCCCCAGTTGTTCTGCGCCTGCCGCCACCACGCATCCTCCGGACTGGACTGCAGCCCCTTCTTCAGCAGCGCCTCCTCGCAAAGCCGCTTGTCCGCGTCACCGAGTTCGTCATAAAGCCAGTCGTAGCCCGTCGCCAGAGCCAGCGACATCTCCGCGACATCCAGGAAATGGTTCGGATTCCAGTCGCTGAACTGCGCGACCGCCCGCATCTCCGCGACGCACCGGTCACGATAGGTCGTGCGCCCCGTCATCCGGTAGCACAACGCCAGCGTGGAAATCCGATAAAGCGCAATGCGCGAAATCCCCAGTAGCCGACGCCCCTCCATCACCCGCGACACCGGCGCCGTCGGCAGAATCGACTCCGACAACACGCACAGCCGCGCCAGCATTGTCCGCCGAATCCCGGGTTTCGACGCCTCCGCCTTCAACGCCGCAAACTCCGCCGCATTCGCGAACAGCCTCGGATGACCAGATGACGCCACCCGCTCCAACCGCACCTTCACTTCCGACTTCGGCACCTTCAGCATCATCCGCTCCCGTTCAGGACTGATCGCCAATGCACTCATCCCCGCCACCAGCGCACAGACTGCGCCGATCATCCACTGTTTCCTCATCACCACACGCGACACAGACGTAAACCTCACTACAATTACACCTTAAAATGGGCAAGTCCCCATACGATATAAACGATTTGCAGGGGAGACGTGACAACATCCAGCACAAAGGCCGGCGGCCGAAGAATCACTTTCCACACCGTTTGGCTTGTATTTGGTCTACGGTATATTTCCTTCGCGCCGATGAGATCTTCCTTTGGCGAATATGCATAACAGCAATCTCTTTCCATTTTTAACGGAATCACCAATGAATCATTATTGTACGTATGGGACCGCACGACAAATGGCCCAGACAGATACTTGAGATCATCAGGATGGATGGTCAAGATGGCATCAACGACATCATCTGCTCCGGTCCTTTGGATTAGAGACTCGAAAGAAGCAGGCAAAAACAAACCATCAGAAGACGTTTTTGCATGGGGGCGGCACATTGCCTCATTATCCTTCTTTTTCTCAAAATCCACCATCCGAAAACGACAACTTTCCCGACATTTCTTGTCAGGAATGATAAGAATCTTTTTTAGAACGGCACTCGTCTGAGGGGTTGTCAGCGGATAAACTTGAGTTGCCTCTTCTTCATAAACTTTCTGCCAGATATTGAAAGGATCGCGTCTGGATGTCGTCCGCTTTTTCAAATAAACAGACAGACTTTTCCCATCCTGTGAAAATTCAGCCCGCCTTTCAAGAATCTTGATGTCCTCATAGCATTTATAGCATAAGTGCTCGGCCTCGCTGCTAAAAATCAGACAGCCATTGCACAATAAAAGCATGGCCAGCATGGACAGAAAACCAAATGTTTTCCGAATCCATGAAATTGACTTGGATTTCATTTCCAGTTTCATGAAACGCGATTTTAAACTGTGATAATATGGCGCGGCGCTCTCTTTCCGTTCATTCTCATCCGGGCGGCTGCCAGCGGCAGACGGCGAGCTGGCGCTGGAACGCGGTGAACTCGTCCCACGTGCACAGATGCACGACCTCGGCGCGCAGTTCGTGGGGGAAGCCGCGCCCTGAGAGATAGCCCGAAATGACCTTGCGCCCGAGAATCAGCGCCTGCTTCTCGCCGTATTCGCGCACCATCTCGGCGAGGTGCTCGCGCATCACGTCAAGCAGTTCCTCGCGGGAGGGCGGTGTCTCGTCGCACGTCGCGAGGGCGCGGAAGAGCCACGGGTTGCCGAGGGCGCCACGCGCGACCATCACGCGGTCGCAGCCCGTCGCCTCGGCCAGCGCCAGCGCGTCGGCGCGCGTGAAGACGCCGCCATTGGCGGTGACGGGGATCTTCAGCGCCTCGCGCACCGCGCGGATGACGCCGCACTGGACTGGCCCCGAATAGAGCATGCGCGCCAGGCGGCCGTGGATCGTCAGCCCGTCAATGCCGACCGCCTCCAGGCGCTGGGCGAGGGCGACGGTCGGCGCGGGATCCTCGTCCTCCTTGAGAATGCGCATCTTGACGGTCAGGGAGCCAGGCCACAAGTCGCGCAGCACCTTCAGGCATTCGACCGCCTGCACGGGCTCCTTCATCAGCCCCGCCCCCGCGCGTCGCTTCAGCACCTTGCGGACGGGGCAGCCCATATTGAAATCCAGATTGTCGAAGTGCCACGGCCCGTCCCGCAGCGCCTTCACGGCGAAGCGCAGGTCGGTCGGCACGCTGCCCAGCAACTGCACCTGGAGCCACCCCTCCTCCTCGCCGCGGTGCAGGATCTCCGCGTTGCCGTGGTTCCCGTGCACCAGCGCGCCCGCGTCGATCAGCGCCGTCGTGCCATATTCAAGGCCGAACCTCCTGCACATCCGCCGCAGCGGAAGGTCGGTGTATCCAGCCATGGGTGCGAGGGAGACTTGCATCGTTGCATGGCACCAAAAAGGACATCTGGGACATCTGGGACATCTGGGACATCTGGGACTCATGGGAGCAACCCAGATGTCCCCCCAGGGAGGGCCTCAGCAGAAGTGCGCCTTGATGGCCTCGGCGATCTTCTCGGCGGTGAAGCCGTACTTGTCCTCCAGCACCTTCGCGGGCGCGGATTCGCCGAAGCGGTCCAGGCCGATGGTCAGGCCGCCGCAGCGCACGTACTTGCGCCAGCCGTAGGTCGCGGCCGCCTCGACCGAAACGCGCTTCTTGCACGCCGACGGCAGCACGCTCTCCTTGTACTCCTCGCTCTGCTTCTCGAAGAGTTCCTGGGAGGGCATCGAGACCACGCGCACCTTGCGCCCTTCCTGGCGCAGGATGCCCGCCGCCTTCAGGGACGCGCCGACCTCGGAGCCAGTCGCGATGATCAGGATCTCGAAGTCCTCGTCGCTGGAGACGACGTAGGCGCCCTTCTTGACGTCCATCTTGGCGACGACCTCGGCGGGCAGGTTCGCGAGGCTCTGGCGGGTCAGCGAGAGCACCACGGGGCCAGTGGCGTCCTTGACCGCGTAGGCCCACGCCTGGGCGACCTCGTGCGACTCGGCGGGGCGCAGGACGGTCACGCCTGGCGTGCTGCGGAACATCGCGAGCTGCTCGATCGGCTCGTGGGTCGCGCCGTCCTCGCCGACCGCGTAGGAGTCATGGGTGAAGACGTAGACTTGATGGAGCCCCATGATGGCGGCGAGGCGGATGGCGGGCTTCATGTAGTCGGAGAAGACCATGAAGGTGCCGCTGAAGGGGATCGCGCCAGTGAGCGCGAGGCCGTTGCACATCATGCCCATCGCCAGTTCGCGCACGCCGAAGTGGAAGTTGCGGCCCGCGCGGTCCTCGGGCGTGAAGTCGCCGAAGCCCTTCATGTAGGTGTTGTTGCTGGGCGCCAGGTCGGCGGAGCCGCCCACCACGCTCGGAACCAGTTTCGCGACCTCCTGGATCATCGCGCCAGACGACGCGCGGCTCGCCAGATCCTTCTCGGGCACCGCCGCCAGCAGTTTCGCCTCCAGGTCGGCGGGGACCGTGCGGTTCAGCAGCGCATCCAGCAGCGCGGCCTTCTCGGCGTCCAGCCCCGCCTTCCAGGCCTCGAACTCGGCGTCCCACTCCGCGGCGGCCGCCTGCTTCTCGGCGACGATGCCGTCGCAGTACGCGCGGACATCCTCGGGGACGACGAAGGACTGCGCGGGGTCGAAGCCCAGCGCGGCCTTGGTCGCGGCGAGTTCCTCGTCGCCCAGCGGGGCGCCGTGGATCTTGGAGGTTCCAGCCAGGTTCGGGGAGCCGTAGCCGATGGTGGTCTTGCCGATGATGATGGTCGGCTTGTCCTTGCAGCAGTTGGCCAGGGTGATCGCCGCGGCGATCTGCTTCGGGCACTGCCCGTTGATGCGCAGCACATTCCAGCCGTAGGCCGCGAAGCGCGCGCCGACATCCTCGGTGAAGGCCAGCGAGGTCGAGCCCTCGATGGTGATCTGGTTGTCGTCGTAGAAGAGGATCAGGTTGTTCAGTTTCTGGTGGCCCGCCAGCGAGCACGCCTCATGGCTCGTGCCTTCCATCAGGCAGCCGTCGCCCGACATCACATAGACCTTCTGCTGGTCGAAGAGCCCCGCAGGCGCCCCCAGGCGCGCCGCGAACTGCTTCAGCCCCATCGCCATGCCGACCGCCGTCGCAAGCCCCGAGGCCAGCGGCCCCGTCGTCACCTCGACGCCCGTCGTGTGCCCGTACTCGGGATGCCCGGGCGTCTTGCTGCCCAGCTGGCGGAACTGCTTGAGGTCGTCCAGGCTGACGTCATACCCGAAGAGGTGCAGCAGCGAATAGAGCAGCATCGAGCCATGCCCCGCCGACAGCACGAAGCGGTCGCGCCCCAGCCATGCGGGGCGCTTCGGGTCGAAGCGCAGGAACTTGCTCCACAGCGTGAACGCGTAGTCCGCCGAGCCCATCGGCATGCCAGGATGGCCGGACTTCGCCTTCTGCACGCCGTCCGCGGACAGCAGACGCACGGTGTTGATGCTCTTCTTGATCGTCGCCTTCTCAGCGCATTTGCATTTCATGGTTTGCTCTTTGCTCCTGTTTTTCCTGGTTGGTGGTGTTGAACTTTTGGAAAGAAAGCCGATTGCCCCGAACCTCACTCGCTGTCGCGGACGGTGTTGCGGGTGGGGCAGCCCTGGCGGAGCCAGGCGTGGATGAAGGGGTCGAGGTCGCCGTCGAGGACGGCGCCGACATTGCTGGTCTCGTGGCCAGTGCGCAGGTCCTTGACCATCTGGTACGGCTGGAGGACGTACGAGCGGATCTGGTTGCCGAAGGCGTTGTCGCCCTTGTCGGCGTCCTCCTGCTTGATCGCGGCGGTGCGCTTGTCCTCCTCGATCTGGTAGAGGCGCGCGCGCAGCAGGTTCATCGCGATGAACTTGTTCTGGTGCTGCGAACGCTCGGACTGGGAGGCGACGACGATGCCCGTCGGCAGGTGGGTGATGCGCACGGCCGAGGAGGTCTTGTTGATGTGCTGGCCGCCCGCGCCCGAGGAATGGTAGGTGTCGATGCGCAGGTCGTTCTCGTTGATCTCGATCTGGATCTCGTCATTGACCTCGGGCAGCACGTCCACCGAGCAGAACGAGGTGTGGCGGCGCTTGTTGGCGTCGAAGGGCGAGATGCGCACCAGCCGATGCACGCCCTTCTCGCATTTCAGGTAGCCGTATGCGTACTCCCCCGTCACGGTCATCGTCATGTTCTTGATGCCCGCCTCGTCCCCCAACTGCATGTCGTTGATGGCGAAGCCGAAACCGTGCTTGTCAAACCAGTGCAGGTACATCCGCTCCAGCATCGCGACCCAGTCGCACGCCTCCGTGCCGCCCGCACCCGAGCGCAGCGTGATGATCGCGTTGTGCGAATCCATCTTGCCCGACAGGAAGCTCATCAGTTCCTCGCGGTCCAGCTCCGCCGACAACTTCTCCCACTCGGCATCCGCCTCCGCGTACATCGCCGAGCCGTCCCCCTCCTCCGCCGCCAGTTCCGCCAGCGTCGAGAAGTCGTCCACCGCCCCGCATACCTTGTCGAAGGACTCCAGCACCCCCTTCAGCGCGCTCACCTCCGCAATCACGGGCTGGGACTTCTCGCGGTTGTCCCAGAAGTCAGGACGGCTCATCGTCGCCTGCAGCAAATCGAGTCTCTCCCGCTTGCGGGCGACGTCAAAGATACCCCCTCAAATGCTCGACGCGCTGCTGCGCCTCGGACACTCTGCTCTGCAATTCTTCGCGAGTCATGGATGGCTGATGGTTGGTTGAAAGGGAATGCCCCGGAATTTCCCGCCTACTGCTTCTTCACCTCGTTGTCGACGCCGACCACGATGCTGCCCTCCTCCAGGCTTTCGAGGATGCGGGAGTTCTGCACCGTGAACTCCTTCTTGGTCGCGTTGTCCTCGCCGTTGTCGGCCAGGAACTTCTCGATTTGGGCGCGGTAGAGTTCCTTGATCTTGAAGCGGCGCACCTTGAGCGTGGCGGTCATCGTCCCGTCGTCGGTCGAGAACTCAGGCAGCACCAGGATGTCCTTGGGGCGCTCGTAGGCGGCGAGGCCCGCGGTGTGCTCCTTGATCTCGTCCAGCAGGCGCTTGTGCAGTTCCTCGTCGCGCCCCTCGTATTCCGCCGCGGCCTCCTTGGTCACATTGGCGCAGACGTAGAGGCTCTTGCACTTCTCGCCGATCACCATCGCCTCGGAGATCAGCGGCGAACTCTTGACGGCGTCCTCGACCGCCTCGGGATGCACCTTTTCACCGCCATAGAGCACGATCATCGAGCTGTTGCGGCCGTGCAGGAAGAGGAACCCGTCCTTGTCCATGTGGGCGATGTCGCCAGTGTGGAGCCACCCGTCGGCCTCGACGGTCTTGGCGGAGGCGTCCTTGTGCCCCCAGTAGCCCTTCATGACGCAGACGCCCTTGACCAGGAGTTCGCCGCGCAGGTCCTTGCCGCGGTTCCCTTCCTCGTCCTGGAAGGTGTAGTCGCCGCCGAACTGGGGTTCCAGCCAGCGCATGAGCTTGCCGCAGGAGCCCAGGCGGTAGTCGTGGATCATGTTGCTGGAGATGACCGGGGCGGATTCGGTGAGGCCGTAGCCCTGCAGAATCGGCATGCCGCAGAAGCTGAAGAAGGACTGCGCGTCGAGGTCGAGCGGCGCGCCGCCCGAGACGAACATCTTGATCCTGCCGCCGAGCGCCTGACGGAAGCCCCTGAAGACCAGCGGATTGTAGAAGCAGTAGTGGTAGAGCATGCGGAAGATGCCGCCGTTCCACTTCGTGCCCGCCGTGAAGATTCGGCTCGCATTGTGGATGGCGTTCTCCACCAGCGCCTTCTTGCGCGGCTGCAGGGCGTTGATCTTCTTGCGGAAGGCCGCCATCATCATGTCGATGATGCGCGGCACCACCAGCGCCACCGTCGGCTGGTACTTCGCGATGTTCACCACGAAGTCCTTCTTGTCCTTCGGCACGCACACGCGGAAGTTCGACTGGAAGGTGCAGCAGATCTCGCAGGTCAGCGCATACGCATGCCAATACGGCAGCAGCGACATCAGGCGGTCCGACTGGTCGACCTTGAAGGCCTCCAGCGCCGACCACATGTTCCACCAGATGTTGCGGTGCGTCAGCACTACGCCCTTCGGCAGCCCCGTCGACCCCGAGGTGTAGATGAAGACCGCGTTGCTGTCCAGCGCCTCGTCCTCGCTCCCGAACGGAAGCTCCGCAGGCTTCGCCGCGCCAGACGCCATCCCGACAGGCAGTTCCGCCCAGTCCAGCACAGGCAGCCCGCAGGCGCACTGCGTCGCCTTCTCCAGGAACGCCTTCTCCGTCAGCACCAGCGCGGGCTTGCAGTCGCTCAGGACGAAGGCCATCTCCTCGTTGCCGAGGCTCTCGCAGACTGGCACCGCGACCGCGCCCAGACGCCAGCACGCATAGAAGAAGCGGAAGTGGTTCTGCGACTTGTTCGCGATCGCCGCGACGCGGTCCCCCGCCTTCACCCCGCGCGAACGGAGCACCTCCGCCCACGCCTCGACCTCCGCCTGCAGCTGGCGGAAGGTGACCTCGGTGAAGCCGTCCTTGCAGGTCGTCATCAGGACCACGTTCTCCGGCGTCCGGGCACACCCCTCCTCGAACAACCTGCTCAAATGTCGCGCTTCAGGCATGACCTCACTCCTGCACAAACCCCATCCCCCTCCCCTGTCATAACGCAAAAAGCGCCGGGGCAGCCAATGCTGCGCCGACGCCTTTTGTCATGATGCAATCACAGCCGCGGCATTCATCCAGCCGCTGCCGCGGGCGCGCCGTTGGCGGCGCCCGCATCCAATCCCATTATTATTCGGCAACGGCGACAGCCTTCGCCACCCGCGCGGTCAGACGGGCCTTCTTGCGGTCGGCCTTGTTCTGGTGGATGACGTTGGTCTTCGCGGCCTTGTCCAGCATCGCGAAGCAGCGCGACAGGAGAGCCTTCAGCTCGTCCTTCTTGCCCGCCGCGATCGCGGCATCCAGGTTCTTCTCGCTGGTGTGGATCTGGCTCTTGCGGGCACGGTTCATCGTGCGCTTCTTCGCGTCGGCGCGCATGTGCTTCGCGGCCGAATGAAGACGGTGCGGTTTCTGGTTCGCCATGGAAACGAATGTCCTCTGTGGTGGTTATCAATGAGTCGAATGAAATCCTGATGAAAATCGTAAAGTCCTTTAATATGATGCCGAATCGCCATTTTTCAAGCCGTCGCCGCAACATTCCCCCAGTCCAGCGGACATGCGGCCGCGCCTTTCATCCGCCCTCTTATTCGCTCCAGGCGAAGACCTCGCATTCGCCAGGCCCGACGATGAGCGTGTCGGTGTATTCGTCGGCGGGGACGGCGGTCCCGTCCTTGCGGATGCGGGTGACGGCGCCAGGTGCGAAGGTGGTGGTCAGGCGCATGGTGGTGTCGATGCTGGCGTTCACGACGACGAGGTAGCCCGTCTTGCCCTTGGAGAGGCGGGAGACGACGGCGTCGTGGCCGTGGGTGTCGAGGCTCTTGACGGGCGGCGGCAGTTCCGCGGGCGCCAGCCGCGTCGTGCCAGGGGGAAGCGCCTTGCCAGTGTGGCGCACCCAGAGCACTTTGGAGCGCATGAAGACGAAGTTGCGCTTCTGGAGTTCGGCATTGACCTCGCGCACGAAGTCGTAGACGGAACTGCGCTTGCCGTTGGCGAGGATGGGGGCCTCGTGGAAGTCCCAGGTGTCGGTGGGCGGGTTCCAGTAGGTGAAGTACTGCAGGCCCTGCGCGCCGTAGGCCAGGTTGCTGTACATCTGGAACTTCAGCTGGGCGACGGTGGGGACGGGATACGAGGCGTGCGCGGTGGACAGCGCGAAGGCCCAGAAGGGCTTGTTCATCCGCTTCGCCTCCCGCGCGATGATCTCCAGGTTCAGATAGTAGGTTGCGCGGACGGTGTTGTTCACGATGCAGTAATGGTCGTAGGAGATGAAAGGCGTCTTGATCTCTGTGGAGCAGTAGCGGATGTAGTCGACGTAGGGCATGAACGGGTCGGAGGCGCCGTTCGGCAGCAGGTTCAGGTAGGTGAAGTGGTTTTTGTCGATGGCCAGGATGCGTTCGTTCAGATTGCGCAGGCCAGGGACATGCGCCTTGTGCGGCTCGTCCCGCAGGTGGTATCCCGCCAGCCCAGGATGGTCCATGACCAGCGGCACAATCTGCTCTGGATTATCATTCAGTTCATTGCACATGAACAAATTGCGAATTCCCACCGCCGCCGCGCAGTCGAGCGCGCGCTTGGCGTCCGCGAAACGATAGGTGTGCGGGAAACTCAGGTTGAAGCCGCAATCCTTCAACTCCTGGTAGTGCTCGACGCTGATATGCGCGGGCATGATGCAATACCAGGAGAGGATCGGGATCGTGTCCTCGCCTGGGAAGATGTCGAGTTGGCCATCGCGGACGGTCGCGGCGGACTTCGGGGCCGCCGACGCGGACGCCATCAGCAGTATCGCAAGAATCAGCAAGGTTCGCTTCATGATTGTGCAAGGGAAAGCAAGTGGCTTATGGCTCTGCTTCCAGCCCAAGAATGGGCCGGCACGGAACGCGGCACTCGGCTTCCGGCCCAAGAATGGGCCGGCACGGAACGGGGTCTGAAGTCTGGGGTCTGGGGTCCTAAAAGATGGGTCTGGGGTCTGAAGTCTGGGGTCTCCGATGGGTCTGAAGTCTGGGGTCTGGGGTCCTGGAAGATGGGTCTGAAGTCTGGGGTCTGGGGTCCCGAAAAGTTGGGTCTGGGGTCTGGGGTCCTGAAAGATGGGTCTGGGGTCTGGGGTCTGGGGTCCTGGAAGATGGGTCTGGGGTCTGAAGTCTGGGGTCCCGAAAGATGGGTCTGGGGTCTGGGGTCCTGGAAGATGGGTCTGAAGTCTGGGGTCTGGGGTCCCGAAAGATGGCTCTCGGCTCACTTCACCCACACCAGCGTGTAGGCCCTGAGCAGTCCCCGCGGCAGAACCACCGTCACGGCGGCGCCGGCGCGCGTGAACTTCAACGGCTGACGCCCCGCGAAGTCCGGCGAGACGGCGTAGGCCTCGCGCGCCTGAGGCGCCTCCAGCGTGAAGCGGATGTCCTCGGGGCACTGCGGCCATGGCTCGCCGATCGGCTCCGTGCGCAGGATTTCGCCGGGCTTCGGCGTCGCGGCCTGCCCATTGAGGAAATGCGCGACGAAGGCGTCGCCCTGTCGGTAGAGTTCCGTGAAGACGCGCTGCGGCGCCTCGACGCGCCACGGCACGGCGTCCTCCAGCAATCCCGCGAGCCTGTCGCGGCAGAGCTGCGCCAGCGGCTCGTCAAGCGCGAACTTCCATGGCTTGCCGACATCCTGCTCCTCCATGAAGAGGGCAGCCCCGAGGGCGCACGCCTGGTAGACGAGGCGCCCCTTGCCGCATTTTGCCTCGAAGACCAGCGGCCACGACCGCCCGTCCGCCAGGGAGCCCGTCAACGCGGAAGCCGCCTTCGCGGCCTTGCCAACGGGACGGCACCACGCGACGGGCTGCAGCGGCTTGACCGCGCCGATCTTCACCAGCCCGTCCCGCTTCGGAGCCATCGGCTGCACCTGGAAGCCGAAGTACGGCTCGAAAGGCCAGTGCGCGCGCGGATTGCCGAGTTCATCCCAAAGCCCCGTCACGCTCGTCAGCAGCACAGTGCCGCCATTCTCGGCGAAGCGCACGATCTCCGCGATGGCCTCGTCTGGCACGCATCCCGCCGCGCCGACGATCAGCGCCTTGAAGGGCTTCAGCCGCTCCGCCGTCATCAGATGGTCGCCGAGGATGCGGTACGGGATGTGGAGCTCCTCCAGCGTCTGCGCGATGCCCAGCGTCTCGTAGTGCATCGCGATGTTCTGGTTCCAGTCGCGGCTGTGCTGCGAGAAGAGCAGCGCCACCTGGGCGGTCGGACGCGCCGCCGCGATGTCCATGTTGTCGGGATTCGCGCCGAAGGCGATGAAGTTCGCCTGGCCGGGGCCGGGCTTCGCATTGATGAAGCCGCGCTGCGCCGCCAGGTTGCACGCCGCCCAGCCGAAGTACTTGGCGTTGTGGTCGGAGCCGTAGAGGAAGGCCCAGATCGGCAGTTTCGAGGTCTCGCGAAGCAGGTTGTACATCTTCCGGTAGGGGACCAGCGGGCGCGCGTTCAGCAGGCAGTTGCGCGGCATCACTTCCGTCCCGAAGTAGTTGACCGCGCGGTGGCACTCGATGAGGTCGCTGCCCTTCAGCAGCGAGCCGGTCGACGACGAGAAGCCATGGTGCGTCGTGTATTTGCACAGCACCAGGTCGGGGTTGATGGCGGCCGCCTCCCGGCGGAACTCCACATTCCAGTCCGCGAGTTTCACCTTGCGCCACTCCAGATAGGCCTTCCACAGCGGCGAGCGGTTGTTGTTCATGCAAGGATCCAGTTCGTTCAGCGGCAGCCACCACCCCGTGTCCTCGTGGAAGGCCCGACGGCAGTGCTCGCAGCCGCAGAAATACGGGAAGAAGTAGATTTCGTCATACTGCAGCCCGTCCACCCCCGCCCGCACCAGATCCAGCAGATAGTCGCGGTAGGTGCGCGTGAAGACGGGGTTCATGATGCAGAAGGCTGGCGCGGGCATCATGTCCGGCAGCGCCCGCACGAGTTCAGGCAGACGCTCCGCTGCCAGACGCAACCCGACGTTCTCCTGCCACAGCAGCGTCGCGTCGTGATGGTCGACGACTTTGATCCCGCGCGCGTGCGCCGCTTTCACCACCTGCGCCACCATCGCCTTGCCGCGCTCCAGGCTCCTCGGGAAACTGTGCCGGGAGTGCATCCCCGACACATAGACCGTGTTGACGCCGTCCGCCTGCAGTTCGTCCAGCCGGCGCGCCAGAAGCGCAGGGTCGGCGACCTCCGCCATCGTGTCGGTGTTGTAGCCGACCTTGCCCGTGACCGCCTTCTTCGTCCACGCCAGCCCCGGCGAATCGGGGTCATGCGGCGCGCTCTCGCGCTTCATCTTCTTCAGCGGCCCCTTCGCCTCCTCGCCCGGCACGGGCATCGGCAGGCGCGTGACCGCGATCGTCATGGGCGCGTCCGGACGCATGTCGGCGTTCTGGTAGAGGATGGTCGGCTCGTAGCCATCCGATACCCAGTAGCCGCGCTTGTAGGTGAAGTCCTCCGTCTGCGCCATCAGATACCCCGCGCCGATCGCCGAGACGAGGAACTCGCCCTGGAAGCGGATGTCGATGTCCCCCTTCGTCACCCAGACCGGCACCGCGACGCCCAGCAGTTCGCCCTTTGCGACGCTCTGAACGGGAAGCACATCGCGACCGTTGACCGTCATCCCGAAGCGGTTCGGCGCGCCGCCGAAGTTGCCGCACTCCACATTGAGGAAGTAGAGGCCCGGCGGCAGATTGCCGAGGCGGAAGGTCGCGTCCTTCCCCGACAGCGCCGAGTACAGCGCCCCCTCGGGCGCCGCGTTCAGCGCCTGGAACACCGGCGTGCCCAGCCACCCGTAGCCGCGCTTCTTGTTGTAGCGGATGCCGTCCGCCGTCTGGTACGTCTTCCCGTGTTTTTTCGCGCCGAAGGAGTAGAGGCGCGACGCCGCGAGTCGGTCGTTGTAGCCGTATGTCCGCCATGCGTGATGCGTCGGGTAGTCCTCCGCGAACGCCCCCTCGCGCAGCACGATCTTCGCCCCCGTCATGCCGCAGCGGTTGGACGGCATCGTTCCGCCGCCGGAGATCAGCACGCGCTCCCCCTCCCGCGTCACCGAGCAGATTCCGCGGATGGAGCCGGAGGCGTAGCCCATCGTGTAGTTGCAGACACCCAGCGGGTTGAAGTCGAAGACCACCCCGGCGGCCGCCGCCTCGCCCTCCCCGAAACACAGGTAGCGCCACTTCTCGCCTTTCAGCGCCTCCTCCGCGCGCCCCGACTTCGGCAGCCACTGCCGCCCCGTCTTCAGCAGCCCCTCGAAGGTGCATCCCGCAAGCGCCGGCCATGGCAGCGTCAGTTCCAGCCGGCGCGTGCATTCCGCCGCATAGAGTTCGGCCTCGCCCATCACAGTGATCTCGACCTCCGAGCCGTCGCCCTTGAGCGCGACCTCCAGGCGGATGCGGGTGTCGCGGTGTTCGCTCCAGCGGTTCCACACCCGCGTCCCGTCCTTCAGCGTCGCCGACGACGCCTTCGGTTCCTTCCCCAGCCCGCCGTCGTTCATGCCGATCCCCTTCACCGAGGAGACCAGGACCTTTCCGCGGTGCAGCACCTGGAATTCCCCGCCCTGCTCCACCACCGAAAACGCCCCCGCCAGCACCGACATCGCCAGCGCCCCAAAAAACAAAGCCCAAAGACCGCGCATCATCTCGATTCCTCCAACTTCCATCTTTCCCAGTGAAGCCACCCAGTCCCGCCAGCCAAGCCGTCCGGTGCCGGCGGCGAACAGCCGCCGGCGAATCCCCCCGGTGTCGCCAGCTAAGCCGTTCGGTGCCGGCGGCGAAAAGCCGCCGGCGAAGCCACCCCGTGCCGCCGGCGAAGCCACTCAGTGGCATCGGGGCGCCGAGTCAGCGCACCCACACCACCGTATACGCCTTCAGCAGCGCCTTCGGCAGGGTCACCGTCACATTCGCGCCGCTGCGCGTGAGTTTCAGGGGCTTGCGACCAGCGAAGTCAGGCGAGACGGCGTAGGCCTCGCGTGCCTTGGGGGCGGCCAGCGTGAAGGTGATGTCCCCCGCAATCGGCGGCCAGGGGTCTCCAGGCGGGTCATACTGCACGGGATCCCCCTTCTTGAGGGTGGCGCCCTGCCCGTTGAGGAAGTGCGCGACGTAGGCGTCGCCCTGGCGGTAGAGTTCCGTGTGCACTTTCAGCGGCGCCGACACCTGCCACGGCGTCGCGTCCTTCAGCAGGTCCGTCAGGAAGCCGCGGTAGAGCCGCGCGACGCCCTCGTCCAGTTCGAAGCGGAACTTGCGCCCGACATTGTCCTCCTCGCAGAAGAGCGGCAGACCGAGGGTGCACGCCTGGTAGATGAGACGGCCCTTGCCGCATTTCGCGGTGAAGACCAGCGGGAAGAGCTTGCCCGTCGTCCCGAAGCCATACAGGGCGGTCTGGCGGGGGCGCGAGCCCTTCCCCGCGAGCCGCCAGACGCTCAGCGGCGTCCGCGGGGCGATGGCCTGGGCGGGATCCTGCGCCGTCCCCAGTTTCACCAGGATGCTCCGCCGCCGGTCCTGCACCGTGAAGCCGAACCACTGCTCGAAGGGCCACTGCTTGCGCGGGAAGCCCAGTTCATCGGCGCGGCCCGCATTGCCCGTCAGATAGACGGTGCCGCCGCGCCGCGCGAATGCGACCAGCCGCGCCACGGTCTCCTCCGACATGCAGCCCGCCGCGCCCGCGACCAGCACCTTGCAGGGCTTCAGATTCTCCTCGGTCAGCGTGCGCTCCGTCACGATCCGATACGGGATGTGCAGTTCCTCCAGCGTCTGGGCGATGCCCATCAGTTCATGGGACATCGACACCTCCTTGTTCCAGTCGCGCCCAGCCTGCGAAAAGAACAGCATCACCTCGGCGGTCGGACGCGCCTGGGCGATGTCCATGTTGTCGGGATTGGCGCCGAAGGCGACGAAGTTCGCCCGCCCTGGCCCCGCCTCGTAGAAGGTGAAGCCGCGCTGCGCGCACAGGTTGCAGGCCGCCCAGGCGAAGTATTTGGCATCGTGGTTGCTGCCGTAGATGAGCCCCCACAGCGGAAGCCGCGTCATGTCCCGCAGCAGGTTGTACATCTTGCGGTAGGGCACCAGCGGGCGCTCGTTCACCAGGCAGTTCCTGGGCATGATCTCGGTGCCGAACCAGCAGCCCGCCCCCGCCGCCTCGATCAGGTCCCCGCCCTTCTCCAGCGCCCCCCGCGTCGTGGAGAAGCCGAAATGGGTCGTGTAGCCAGACTTCACCAGGTCGGGATTGATCTTCGTCGCCTCTGGCCAGAAGTCCACCCACCACTGCGCCAGCTTGGTCTTGCGCCAATCGAGGTAGGTCTTCCACAGGCGCGTGTCGCGGTTCATCAGCCGTGCGTCCAGTTCGTTCATCGGCAGCCACCAGCCAGTGTCGGCGTGGAAGGCCGCGCGGCAATGCGAGCAGCCGCAGAAATACGGGAAGAAATAGACCTCGTCGCATTGCAGGCCGTCCACGCCAGTGCGGCGCAGCAGTTCCAGCAGATAGTCGCGGTAGGTGCGCGCGAAGACGGGGTTCATGACGCAGAAGGCGGGCCCTGGCATCATGTCAGGGAGCGCGCGCGTCGTCTCGCCCAGGCGCTCCGCCATGACGCGGAAGCCGATGTTCTCCTGCCACAAGAGCGTCGCCTCGTGCTGCTCGATGACTTTCATGCCGCGCGCGTGGGCTGCCGCCGTGACCCTCCCCAGCACCTCCAGGCCGCGGTCGAGGTGGTCGGGATAGGTGTGGCGCGAGTGCATCCCGCCAGTGCGCAGCGTGTTCACGCCGTCCCGCTGCAGTTCATCCAGGCGGCGGTTCATGATGGCGGGGTCGGCGTATTCCGCCATCGTGTCGGCGAGATTGTTGAAGCGCCCGACCACCGCCTTCTTGATCCAGGCCACCGCCGCAGGGCGCGGAGGCATCTCCAAATGGTAATGGACAAGCGGCTTGAGCGGCCCTGCCTCCTCGCCGCCTGGCGTCGGCATCGGCATGCGCTCCACCGACACCGCCAGGACGGCGTTCGGGCGCGCCTCGCAGTTGCGGAAGATGGTGCCTGGCTCGAAGCCATCCGAGACCCAGTAGCCGCGCTGGTAGGTGAAGTCCTCCGCCTGCGCCATCAGGAAGCCTGTGCCGATCGCCGAGACCAGGAAGTCGCCCGTGAAGCGGACTTCGATCGTCCCCTGAGTCGCCCAGACAGGCATCGCCAGCGCCAGCAACTCGCCTTTGGCGACCGACTGGCGCGCCAGCGCCTCGCGGCCGTTCACCGCGATGGCGAAGGAATTGGGCACGCCGCCGTAGTTGCCGCACTTCACGGTCACGATGTGCATTCCAGGCGTCACTCCGCTCATTCGGAAGACGGCGTCCTTCCCCGCGACCGCCGAGTAGAGCGCGCCCTCTGGCGCCGCCTGGACCGTCCGAAGGGCGGGGGCGTCCACCCAGCCGAAGCCCCGCGCGGCGTCGAAGGCGGAGTGGTCTGCGGCCTGGTACATCTTTCCATGCTTCACCGCCCCGAAGGAGTAGAGGCGCTGGCAGGCCAGGCGGTGCAGATAGCCGAAGTCCCGCCAGGCGTGGTGCGCTGGATAGTCCGACGCGAAGGCGCCTTCGCGCAGCACCAGCTTGCCGCCCGTGATGCCAGGGCGCTCGGACAGGACGAGACCGCCCCTCATCCGCGCGTGTTCTCCCTCGCGGACAAAACTGAAGACGCCGCGGATGGCGCCGCCCGCATACGAACTCATGTAGTCCCCCGCCCCCAGCGGGTTGAAGTCGAAGACCACGCCCGACGCGGCGCCCGCGCCGCCCTGGAAGCACAGATAGCGCCAGAGCGCGCCGCCGATCTTGACGTCGTCCTTGGCCTTTCCGTCCAGCGTCCCCTTCTGCGGACGCCATGCGCGGCCGTTGCCCAGCAACCCTTCGTACGCGCATCCCTCCACCGCCTTCCAGGGCAGGCGGATCTCCACGAGACGGCGCTGTTCCTTCGCGTACGCCTCGCATTCGCCGATCATCGTGATCTCGACCTCGGAGCCGTCCCCCTTCACCGCCACTTCCAGGCGGATGCGCGTCTCCCGCGCCTCGCTCCAGCGGTTCCACACCCGCGTGCCGTCCTTGAGCACCGCCGACGACGCCTTCGGCTCCAGCCCCAGCCCGCCGTCCGCGAGCGCCACCGCCTTCACCGAATCCAGCAGCACCTTCCCGCGGTGCAGCACGCGGAAGTCCCCGTCCTGCTCCTCCACCGTGAACGCACCCGCGCCCGCCAGCGCCGACAGTGCCAGCGCACAAAAAGCCACGGCAAAAAGATTTCGCATCATCTCGACTCCTCCATCTTCAATGTTCCCCCTTGCTGTTGCTTAAGATACTATAGCACGCGGAGAAATAACCGACCCAGCCGACTCTGCCGACACGCTGGCTCTGCCGACCCTGCCACATCGGTCGGCCGCGCAGGAGCGCGGCCTCCCGCGCGGCATTCGGCACGCCTGGGCGGCTCAGCGCATCCACACCAGCGTGTACGCCTTCAGCAGCGCCTTCGGGAGAGTCACGGTGACGTTCCGCCCGTCGCGCACGAGCGCCAGCGGTTTGCGGCCGGGGAAGTCGGGGGAGACCGCGTACGCCTCTCGGACCTGGGGTGCGTCCAGGGTGAAGACGATGTCCTCGGCCAGCGGCGGCCAGGGGTCGCCTGGGAGTTCGGCCACGATGCGGTCGCCAGGCTTCATCGTGTCGCCCTGCCCGTTCAGGAAGTGCGCGACATACGCGTCGCCCTGGCGGTAGAGTTCGGTGTGCACCTTCAGCGGGGCCTTCACCCGCCACGGGCTGGCGCCGCGCAGAAGATCCGCCAGGAAGGCGCGGTAGACCCGCGCCAGCCCTTCGTCGAGTTCGAACTTCCAGACGCCGTTGATGGGTGCGACCTCATCGCAGAAGAGCGGTGCGCCCAGCGCGCAGGACTGGTAGACCAGCCGCCCCCTTCCGACCTTCGCCTCGTAGACCAGCGGGATGGCGCCGCCCTTCTCGTCAAACGCCCACAGCGGCGACTGCGCGGGCGCCCGTCCCTTGCCCGAGACCCGCCAGCGCCGCAGCGGC
>JAEEXV010000236.1 GCA_016287975.1 Lentisphaeria bacterium
CAGCGGTAAATGCACGTCGCCGCCTCGCCCGGTCTCCGCCTGCACGGCGCCAGGCCCCAATTGCAGATGTAAATGCACGCCTTTTTCTCCTGAACTTGCATTTACTCCTGCAAGGTTGCGTTTACTTTTTCAACTCTCCCAAAAGTGTAGGCAATTGCCTGGTGAACGCCCCGACATGGTTGCCACGGCCGTGGCAACTACTTTGGGACGTCACCCGATCTGCGGGCTTTTTTTGCAGTCAGCGGCTTGCAATCTCAAGGAGATAAGATATATTAAGCCGTTTTCCATACGTTCGGATTGTCCCTTGAGTTCTTAAACCCCAGTCATAAGAGGTTTACAATGAAGGCATACAAGAGTTTCTCCATGCGGCTGGCCCTTTTCGTGGCGGCCATCGCGCTGTCGGCGTTCGCGGGCGTCAAGGCGCCTTTCGTGCAGTTTGCCGACGGCAGCATCCACAATGAGCAGCGTCCAGAGCAGGACTGGCTGGGTGCGCAGATGATCTCGCTGTCCGTCAAGGGCGGCACCAGCGTCTGGCTGTCGAACTACGTGAGCCAATTTTCTGTGAGCGCATACGATCCGCAGCCGCTTCTGGATTTGAACGGGAATGTCTTCCAGATGGGCGCCAATCAGTATGGCTACCTTCGGAAGAGCGAAGTGCAGGCGGTCGGCCCTGCAGCGGACTACAGCAATCTGATCCACTGGGCGAACGGCGCTTCGAAGGAAGTCACGTTCACCTACGATCCCAACCCCACCATCACCAATTCCACGACGGCGTATTACCTCGACTACTTCGGCGAGGACGACGAGATCTACTTCGTCATGACGACGCTGGCGGAAGACGGCGGCGAGACGGTTGATTCGTTCCAGTATGTGAACGATCCCAACAGCGGCATGGTGTTCGACCCCACTTCGACGCTGGTTTCGCGAGTGGACGGCACGAAGGATCTGGCGAACAACATCCGCATCAATTTCGGGGTGAACAGCGCCACGAACGGGCTGATCGGGCGCGAGTTCGTCGCAAGCTGGTCCGAAGGCGACTTCGACGGCAACATCCCCGTCCCGCCCTCGGGGCAGCCGCTTCCTGGCGCGCTCTTTGCTGGGCTCCTCTCCATGGGGACTGTCCTTCTGGGCAAGCGCCTTCGCCGCAATAAATAATCGATTTTGATCGGGAAGCCGACGGTGAAAGCCGTCGGCTTTTCTTTTTTCAGGGTGTCTTCGAATGGGGAGCCGCCCGTTGATTCCGCCACCCCTGCGGCCATGTCCGTCGGCTCCGCAGGAGGAGGCCAGACCTTTCCGTCGATGATGGGGACGCGCCTTTGAAAAAGAAACATCTATTCTGCATTCTGTTGTTGGCGGGCATCGTGGTGGCCCTGGGACTGACGGCGCTGCTGGTGGTGATGGCGCGCCGCCATCAAAGCCACAAGCGGCTCTTCCAAAGCGCGAGAAGCGCCTTTGCAAAGGGCGACTATGCGGCGGCGGAGACTGCGTTCAAGCGGTATCTCAAGGTCGATCCGAACCATGAGGAGGCCTGGCGCAGCCTGGCCGAGATCTATCGGAAAAAAGGGGACCCAATCGTGGAGGCATACTGCTGGAGGCGCCTGGTCCGTCTCAACGCGCTGAACGAGGACTATCTGCGCGAATGCCTCCAGGCGCACTACCGCATCCACGACTACACCGAACTGGGCGAACTCTTCCTGCGCGTCTCCGAGGAAAAGCGCCAGGAATACCGCGAACTCTACACGCTGACCCGCTTCAAACTCGCGCCCCAGGCGCCCGACACCGTCAAGCTCGTCGGCGAACTCGCGAAGGACGGCACGACGGCGCGCCTCATCCAGGCGCTGTGGAAGCCAGGGCCCGCCTCGGAACTGGCCATTCTGGAAAAGAACGAGGACCCCGTCGTCCAGGTGGAGGCCTTCATCCAGGATGCGGCCCTGGCGGAATGGAAGGAGCGGGATTTCGCGCGGGCGGAGCGCTGCTTCCGACGCGCGGTGGAAATCAACCCCGCGGTCTGCCGCAGTGAACTGGCGAGTTTCCTGGGGCGGTGCGGGCGGTACAAGGACGCGGTGGCGGTCTTCCGCGAGATCCCCGAAGGTCGGCTGCCCAGTTCCGCGTTCTTCGACTACGCGGAGGCCCTCTTCCATGAGAAGGACGTCGCCGCCCTGAAGCGGCTCGCGCAGCTCGTTCCCAGGGCCCATGCCAATGTCATCCCCATGCGGGCCTATATCCACAGCCTGGCGGCCCTGCTGGAGAACCAGCCTGCCGAGATGGTGAAGAACTTCGAGGTCGCGCAGGTCCAGCGGGGGACGCGCCCCGCGCTGATGCTCCGCTATGCGGTCGCCATTGAGACCAAGGACGCGCGGCTGTTCAGCTCGGTGCTTGCCGCCTGGAAGCCGACGACGGTCTTCAAGCAGCGCCTGAAGGACTTCCTCGCCCGCGCGCAGCCGCTGCTCGACCACGCCGTCCAGGAGCGGCAATGGGATGTGGTGCAGGAACTGGCGGGTCTCTTCCTGGATGTTCGTCCGCCTGTGGAGATGGCCTGGCATTCGTATCTGCTCGCGCTGGCCGCCACCCGCGGGGTGCCCGATCCGACCCTGCACCAGGCCATCCGTCTGTTCCCCAAGGACACGCTTTTCCGAAGCCTGGCGCTGCGCGCGGCCGCCGCTAAGGGGGATATGGCAGGAACCCTCGCCGCCTTCGACCAGCTCATCGAGACCAGCGGCAATGCCTCTGGAGCCCGCTACAACAAGGTCCTCTATCTGGAGGGGGGCAGGCAGTTTGACGCAGCCGTGAAGGAACTGAAGAAGATGCTGGAAAGCGACCCGTCGCTGCCGAACCGCAAGCATTGCCTGGCGTTCGGCATCCGCAACGGCAACCGCGAGGCGCTGGAGCTCGCCGCGCAGGAACCCTCTCTGCGGACCTTCGCGGAGTTCGAGAAGGAACGCCGCTACGGGGACATCCATCGTGCGGAGGCCATCCTGAAGGAGACGCCGCTGGAGCAGGGGCTTTCCGCCGAGCGCCCCGAGGACCGCGAGCTGATGCTGCCGCTCGCCATCTGCCTCGCGCTCATCCACGAGTATCCGCGCGCCATCGCCATCTACGAGGCGCTCGCCCCCTACTTCACGCAGTTCACGACCATCGACCTCAATCTCTCCGAAATCTACGCCGACCTCGGCGACCTGCCGCGCGCCCTGCAATACGCGGAGCAGGCCTATCGGCGGTTCCCGCAATCGCCGCTGGCGCAGAGCGTCTACGGGGTGCGGTGCGCGGAAAACGGCGACTTCCAGAAGGCGGCGGACCTGATTCCCGATTCGGCCGATGTCCCGCCGTTCCGCGACATTCTGCTGACCAGCCTCGAAAAGAACCTCGAAAGCAATCTGGACGCCCACCGCTACAGCCTCTGCCGTTCAATCGCCGAGCGCATCCTCCGCCTGCAGCCAGGCCATGCCCGCGCCCAGGAGTGCCTGGGGCAACTGGACCAACTCCAGCGCGACTATGCAAACCCCAAGCAGTGACATGGCTGGCCAGGACAGGCCCCGACGCCCCTGTGAGGGGCTGCGGGGCAACGCCGCCGCCTGTCCCGCCACGCTCGTCCTCCTCGCCGCCGCGGGGCTCTTCGGCGTCGTCGGATTCCTGGTCTGGTGCAGGCCACATCTGGAGGACGGCGCATTCCTGATGATATTGTACGCGCTGGCGGCCTGGGATCTGCTAAAGTCCCCGCTCGCCTCCCATGCCACGCCTGGCAGCCGCCGCACTGGCTGGCTCCTGCTGGCGGCGGCCGCGCCGGCCATGGTCGCTTCCGCCGTCCTTTCGCGCGGACTTCCCGACGGGCAGCGGGAACTGCCCCCGCTGCTCTGCAAACACGCGGCCGTCCTGTCCGTGGCCGCCGCCGTCCTCCTGCGGCGGGACGGGCTCCGCGCCACCGCCAGATCCCTGCCGCCGCTGGCGCTCGCGATCCTCGTCCTGCCCCTGTATGAACTCCTGCTGCTGGAGTTCAGTTATCCGCTGCGCCAGCTTTCGACCCTGGTCTCGGTCGGGGTGCTCAACCTCTGTGCCTTCCACGTCCAGTGCGACGGCACCAGCCTCTTCTGGGGCGACCAGACGCTCTCCATCACGGAGGCCTGCAGCGGGATCTCCCTCATGGGCCTCTTCGTCCTACTTGAATACCTCATCGTCCGTCCGTTGCGGACGGACGCCTGGAAGAAATGGGGCTGGGGGTCACTGCTGGTGCTGTGGGTGACGCTCGGCAACGCCCTGCGGCTGCTGCTGACCTTCGTGCTGTTCCGCGTCATCGGGGAGCGGGTCTACGCGCCGCGCCCCCATTTCCTGCTGGGCTGCTTCTTCGTGGTCACGACCTCCCTGCTCATCTGGCTGAGTTCGTTCGTGTTCAAACTGGACCAGCCCACCCCCGACGAACCATGAAGCGACTTCGCGCGCCCATCCTGATGCTCCTCGCGGCGACGCCGTTCTGCCTGAAACTCCCCTACTGTTTCCGCGGAATGCGCAGCGCCCCGCCAGAACACTGGAACTGGTGCTTCCTCTTGGCGGCCGCCGCGCTGGCGGCTGCGGCCGTCCCGAGGCTCCGCCGCGCGGCGGCGTCTCCCGTCCCGTGGTCTGCCTGGCGCCTGCTGCCGCTGCTTGTCGGGCTGCTGGCGGCGCTGGCGGGCTGGCTGCGGCACATCCACTATCTGGCGCTTGTCGGCGCCATTCTCCTGCCGTGGTCGATGGCGCTCTGCCTGTACGGGTGGCAGTGCGCCGCCGCCCTGCTTCCCGCGGCGGGAATGCTGCTGCTGTTCCTCCCCAACACTGGCTACCTGCTCTCCATCCTCCTGCCTGGAAGCGCCCTGCTCCTGAAGACCATCGCCGCCGCCGCCCTGGCGGCGCTCGCGGCGCTCCTCCACTGGCGCAGGACGCCCGTCCCCGCGCCCGAGACGTGCCTCTTCTGGAGCCTGGCGGCGCTCATCGCCGCAGGATATTTCGTCTCGAACCAGCCGATGGCCGCGGGACCGCCGCTGAACCCCGACTTCACCGCCCTCCTCTCAGGCGGCTTCAGGGGGGTCGCCGAGGAGGCCACCCCGCAGGACGCGCAGTTCTACGGCAGGAGCACGATCCGGCGGTTCCTGTTCGCCCGTTCCGACGGCGCCCCCGTCCACGTCCTGGCCGTCGGCGACATCGACAACATCCACCAGGTGCATCCCGTCGCCTTCTGCCTGCGGGCCAGCGGATACCGCATCCTCTCCGAGCGCACTGTCCGCTGGCGCCCCGACGACCCCAAGGGAGAATCCTGGGAGGTGCGGGAGATCCTGGCCGAAGGGCGGTCGGGAAGGCAGTTGTTCTGGCAATGGTATTCCACGCCGCGGAAGTCCACCGCGAACTTCCTCCTCTTCCGCGCCTCCTATCGCGCCGACGACGGCTGGACGGCATTCCTGGTGGGCACTCCCGTCGGCGACGCCCCAGAGGAAAGCCACCGCCGCCTCGCGGCGCTCATCCGCGCCTTCCTCCCCGCAACCCCGGGGCAATAATCTTGGCGTTTCGCTGCCTCAATCCTTTGCGCATGACAAAACGGCGAACGCGCCCCTGGCGGTGGCGGCGGCGATGCGGCGGCCGTCGAGCACGCGCAGGTCGGCGACGGGCGCGCGCAGGGCGTGGCGGAAGGCGATGGTGCCGTCCATGCGGATGAGGACGACCTTGCCCGCCTCGGTGCCGAAGACGGCGGTCCCGTCGGGCAGGGCGCGGCAAAGGAGGACGGGCGCGCCCAGGTCGCGCGCCCAGAGCAGGCGCCCGTCGCAGTCGAAGCGGTAGGCGAAGCCGTTGCGGGAGCCGGCGAGGACATCCTCGCGCAGATCCGTGTCGGCGCGGCGGACGGGGGCGGCGCGCATGACCTCGTCGCCAGTGGCGAAGGTGGCGAGGAGGCTGCCGACGGGGCGGTAGAAGGAGACCAGCCCCTTGTCCTCGCCGACGACGAGGGTGCGCTCCCGCGCCCCCGCGCGGACGCCAGTGATGGCCTTGACCCCGCGCGCGAAATGGCCGCCCCAGAGTTTGCGGCCGCAGGCGTCGAGGACGGTCGCGTAGTAGTAGCGGGTTCCGCAGAGGATCTCGAGCCGTCCGTCGCCGTCGAGGTCGGCGACCTCCAGGGCGCGGGTGGGGTGGATGACCTCGAAGTTCCAGCGTTCGGCGCCCGTCAGGTCGAGGGCGTAGACGCGCCAGCTGTCGCAGCCCGCGAGGATGACGGGGCGGCCGTCGCCCAGGAGGTCGGCGACGCGGACGAGGGTGCAGACGGCGGGGAGGCGGTAGTGCGGGAAGTCGTGCTTCCAGAGCGGGGTGCCGTCGATGCGGCAGGCGCGCAGGCAGCAGTCCCCGCAGGCGAGAAGGAGTTCGGGGGCCCCGTCGCCGTCCAGGTCGCAGGCGGCCAGGTCGTGGACGGGCGCGCCGACCGCGAAGGAGGAGAGGCGCCGTGCCGTCCCGTCCAGGATATGCACGGCGCCCTGGCGCGTGGAGAGGGCGAAGCGCTGCCCGCCCTGCCAGGCGAAGGGCAGGATGCAGGTGACTTCCGACGGTTCCCGCCCGTCCCGCAGGCGGCAGGCGTGCACGGGCTCCAGCGGGGCGCCTGGCAGACGGCGCGCATGGCCGCCCGCCGAGGCAGGCGGCTCGGGAATCGGAGTGCCGTCGCCGTCGGAGACCGTGCAGGCGGCGAGGCTGTCCGCCCCGAATTCAAGGCGGTAGCGGCGTCGGCTGGTGTCCAGGGCGAATCCCCGTGCCGTGCGCTGGAAGCCCCAGGGCGGGACATCGCCGTCGGGGCGTCCGTGAAGCACGATTCCAATGGTGATCCGCGCGCCTTTCCGCAGGTCCGCCTCGCAGACCTGGTCGAGCACATGCGCGCGCGGCTGCGCGTAGGGGTAGCTCTCCCAGCCCTTGCCGAGATCCGCGTCCTCGCGCACCGAGAGGCGCGCGCCGCCCCACGACTGGAGGCGGAGGGCGGGGCCCTGCTGGTCGAGCTGGATGCCATCGGGGCGGGCCGTGCATCGTCCCAGTGCGTTCCAGCGCTGGCGCACCTGGTAGCGGCCTGGCTTCAAGGCCTGGAGTTCGTCGACCACGACCAGCGCGTCCTCCTCCCTGAACCAGAAGATGCGGCGAATCCAGTCGGCGGGACCGAAGCCATTGGCGCGCAGGAAAACCCAGCAGACCGCGTCGGTCTCGCCGCGCCCCGCCAGTTCAATGTAGTCGGGGAGGGCGAAGGCCTCGCCGCCTGCGAGATACAGCAGCGTGTTGTGGAACTTCTGCTGGGGCTTGATGTATTCGTTCTCCATCAGCCATTCGCGGTCGAAGAGCGACAGCCGCAGGAAACTGGCCGCGTCCTCGTGGCGATGCCCGCCGTTGTTGACGCCGTCCACCAGCGCGTAGAAGGCGCCCTGGGCGAGCGCCTTTCGGAAGGAGAGCTTGTCGAAGCAGCGCTCGCACGGCGGCACTGGCATCGGGCTGGGAAGCGAGCGGTAGTAGACGGGGTCGAGCGGCGTGATCTGCATCCCGTCGAGTTCCGCCGTCGGCTGGACGCGCCAGTCGCCGTTGAATACGCCAAGACGCGCCAGGGGGTCGTCCGCCCCTGCGGAGCGGAAGCCAGGGAGGTCTTCGCGGGGGGACCATCGGGAGGCTTTGAGGGCGAGCAGCGTGCCCGCCAGGGCGTCCTGTGTGGCGGCGTGCATGATGCGCAGGAAGGGGAGTTCGGCGGCGTTGGAGGCCCAGCCGTTGTCGTCGCCGTAGGGGGACTGGGTCCAGAGGTTGTCCATGGTCTGGCCGCAGACGTAGACGCCCTGGCTGGAGGTGATTCGCCCTGCGTGGCAGCGGGTGGCGAAGAAAGCGTCGTCGGGGAGGATGAGGGAGAAGACGGCGCAGTGGTTCCAGGTGAGCCACTGGTAGGCGTTGCAGTCGTCCATGACCTTTCCCGCGGCGGTCTGGCGTTCGAAGGTGTGGGCGGCGATGGCGAGCCAGTCGGCGGGGGTCTTCAGGGCGGGATGGTTTTTGGAGAAGTAGAGGGCGCCCGCCGTGGCGCCGAGGGAGCAGAAGGTCAGGTGGTTGGAGGTGACGCCCTCGCTGTTGAGGCTGAACTCGGCGGCCTCGGGGACGATCGCCTCGTTGATCCATTGCAGGATGGCCTGGGTGACTTCCAGGCGGTCGGCGTCGGAGAGGCAGGGGTCGTGCTCGATGAGATCCCAGCCCAGGATCGTGTAGACGGAGGGGAAGTCGCTGTCGAAGCCCCAGGCCCCGCCGTATTTGCGCTGGTCGGAGACGGCATTCCGGCGATAGAACTTGAAGACCTCGGCGTAGAGCCGCGCGTCCAGCGGATCCTGCCAGGCGAGATAGCGGCGGGCGATGACGGCGAGGTAGCCGCCAAGGCTGGTGTGCAGGCCGCTGGACAGCACCTCCCGCGCCTTTTCCAGCCCCGCCTCCAGATATCCGGAGTCGCGCGCGGGCGGGGTGAAGGGCGGGGCCAGGCGGCATTCGAAGAGGCGGGGGAGGGCGAGGACGCCCCCGTCCGCGCGCGCGGTTTCTTGCAGCAGGCGCAGGAAGGCGTCCGCGGCCTTGTGCACACCGCCGTCGTCGCTGGCTTCGAGGACGATGGCGTCGGCGCCGCGCTGGAAGGGCTCGAAGACGGTGCGGACGGTGTAGCCGCCAGGACCTGGGTAGGCCTTGTCGGCGGCGATGGCGCGGCGCGCGTAGAGGGTCAGCATCGACGGATTGGAGTAGATGTCGCCCAGCAGGATGGCGGTGCGCTCCGGGACGCGCCGCGCGCGGGTGCCGACCAGCATTCCAGGGGCCTGCCCCGCGCGGCACCAGGGCGCG
>JAEEXV010000237.1 GCA_016287975.1 Lentisphaeria bacterium
CCTTCTCCGGCAACATCGCCTACGCCTGCACAAGCGCCGTCGGCGTAGCGACCTGCGCGCAAGGCGGTGCGGTGTATTTGGGGAGTGGTGCCTCGGCGAACTTCACGGACGCCTCCTTCTCCGGCAACATCGCCAACGCCAACGGGAGATTCGCCTCCGCGCAAGGCGGTGCGGTGTATTTGGGGGACGGAGCCTCGGCGAACTTCACGAGCGCCTCCTTCTCCGGCAACATCGCCTCCCACATATCCCGCGCTTCCTCTGCCTACATGCAAGGCGGCGCGGTGTATCTGGGGAGCGGTGCCTCGGCGAACTTCTCGAGCGCCTCCTTCTCCGGCAACATCGCCTGCGTCTCCGCCACCGTCGCCCGTGCCTCCGTCGCCTCCGCCGTCGTTACCTCTGCCTCCTCTACCTGCCAAGTCTTTGCCTCCGCGCAAGGCGGTGCGGTGTATTTGGGGGACGGTGCCTCGGCGAACTTCTCGAGTGCCTCCTTCTCCGGCAACATCGCCTCCGCCTCCGCTTTCGCTGTCTTCGCCTCCGCCTCCGCCTCCGCGCAAGGCGGCGCGGTGTATCTGGGGGGCGGTGCCTCGGCGAACTTCACGGACGCCTCCTTCTCCGGCAACATCGCCTCCGCAGTCGCCTACGCCGTCGTCACCTCCGCCTCCTTCACCTTCGCCGCCCCCTTCGACGCCGCCGCCCCCGCACAAGGCGGCGCGGTGTATCTGGGGGGCGGTGCCTCGGCGAACTTCACGGACGCCTCCTTCTCCGGAAACATCGCCTCCGCCAACGGCCATTGCTTCTCCGCGCAAGGCGGTGCGGTGTATCTGGGGGACGGTGCCTCGGCGAACTTCACGGACGCCTCCTTCTCCGGCAACATCGTCTCAGCCGCCTCCGCCTTCGCGCAAGGTGGTGCGGTGTATCTAACAGGTGCGTCAGCCAAGTTCACGAATGCCTCGTTCATAGGCAATGTCGCCTCCGCCTCCGCCTCCGCGCGAGGCGGTGCGGTGTATGCCATTTCCGCGATTCTATCCTTCTCTGTATATGAGCAGGACAACCAGATTGTCGGCAACCAGGCGAACCAGGGAGGAGGCTTCCTCTATGCGGACAATTGCTTCACCTTGTTCAACATAGGCGAGAATGCCAGTCTAACCATTGGTGAGAAAGGGAAAAACACCGACAGCATTGCGGGGAGCGGCGGAAGCATCACCAAGAATGGCCTAGGCACTATGACCATCCACTCGGACATTGCAATATATTCCGGCCAATGGACGGTTGCGCAAGGCGAGCTGAGATTACTCTCGCAAAGTCGTTCGATATCCTCTGGCAAGTGGTCAGTAGATGCGGACGCGCTGTTGACCTTGAGCGAATATGGTGATACGGTAACGCTGGATGGCGGGTGGATACTGGATGGCATTCTGGACTTTGGAAGCGGACGCGATTCTCTTGCCACGGGGGGCTACACGATAGAGGGGGGGAAGTTGTATGTCCAGAACCTGACGATTTCAGGCGGTGGAACGGTCAAGTCGGAACTGCAGTTGCGGTATGTGAACTCCGCCTTTAACCTGAATTTGAATGGGGCGAATCTGGACGGCAACGTCAAGGGCGGCCATGCCGGCGACATGATTACCGTGTCAGGAGAGTCCACGATCGGCGGCATGATGGATCTCGGGCTGGGAAACAACCGCGTGGTCATCAATAGTTCCATTACCTTGAACGGCGCGGTGGTGCTGACAGCGGGCGGCACCACGGAAATCGAGGTCTTCCGCAATGCATCGCTGAATGACAATGCCCTGACTGTGCACTTCGCCCCGGACGCGGAGGTGACGCGGATTGACTTCGATTGGAGCGGCCAGGCCGATGCGGACAAAGTGCGCATCCTGATTTCGGATGACCCGACTTTCCAGACCTACGAGTTCGCCATTGGCCTCTACAACCAGAGCAAGAACTTCACCATCTACACCGAGGAAGCCAACTTTGTGCAGTTCCAGGTACAGGACGAGGATGGCTGGAAACAGCGTCTTCTGCCGGACACGGAGGCTCCAAAACAGGTGGCTGAATTGGCGGCTAAGTATATGAATGGCGAGACCATCCTCTCATGGAATCCCACGCACGACAATCTCGGCGGCAACGGCGTGAAGCAATACCGGGTGCAGGTTGCGGCAGATGACGCGTTCGGGACGATTGTGCGGGAGGACTTGACCACTTCTGCGGAGTATCAGATTGACAATCTTGAGCAGGGGGAGTATTTCGTGCGGGTGCAGGCGGAGGACTACAACGGCAATGTCGGCGAATGGAGCGCCGCGCAGAGCTTCGAGTTCGACAAGACTCCGCCGGAAAAGCCGACGGCTGCCGCAGACATCATTATTCCGACCAACCAGAATGTCACGGTTACTGCAACCTTCAGCGAGGACAGCGTCCAGAGACAGTACTCGCTGGACGGTGAGAACTGGAGCGACTACACCGCGCCCGTCGTCCTGGAGGCGAACGGCACGGTGTGGTTCCGTGGCATCGACAGCCACGAGAACATCTCGGAGGCCACGGTCTTGGAGGTGACGAACGTCGACAAGACCGCCCCCGAGGCGCCAGTCGCCGCAGCCAACGCAACGGGGCCGACCAATCAGAATGTGACGGTCTCGGCGACCTTCAGTGCGGATTCGACGCAGCGGCAGTACTCACTGGACGGTGAGAACTGGAACAATTACACCACCGGGATTGTCTTCTCCGATAATGGCACAGTCTGGTTCCGCGGGCAGGATGCGGCGGGGAATGTCTCCGAGATCATCCAGTATGCGGTGACGAACATTGACAAGACGGTGCCGGAAGCGCCGACGGCCTCCGCCGACATCACGGTTGCCACGAACAGTGATGTGACCGTGACGGCAATCTTCAGCGCGGATTCGGCGTTGCGGCAGTATTCGCTGGACGGTCAGAATTGGAATGCCTATCCAGCGGACGGTGTCGTGATGACAATCAACGGAACAGTCCGTTTCCGGGGCATCGACGCGGCGGGGAACATTTCGGAGATCATAGCGTATGCAGTTGGAAACATTGACAAGACGGCACCGGAGCAACCGGTCGCGTTGGCGGATATCACCGAACCGACGACGCAGAGCGTAACGGTGACCGCGTCTTTCAGTGTGGATTCTTTGCTTCGGCAATACTCGCTGGATGGAAGCACGTGGAGCAATTACACAGACGCGATTCGCTTTGACACCAATGGTGTGGTTCTCTTCCGAGGTGTCGACGCCGCTGGAAATTTCTCCGAAACAACCTCCTACAAGGTCACGAACATCGACAAGGCGCCCCCGACCATTGAGAACATTACTGCATCCACAACGAAGCCGACAAATGGCTATGTGGTTGTGACGGCCTCCTTTTTGGACGACGTGGAAATTGCGTCGATGCAATATCGCATCGGTGACGGCGAATGGCAGGATTACGTTGACGGTGCAATAATCCTCGAAAACGCCACTGTCGCATTTAAAGCGATGGATACTTTCAGTAATGTCGCCACCGCCGCCTACGAGGTGACGAACATCGACAAGGTGGCGCCGAAGATCACGGGAATCGTGGCGAACACGACCTCGCCGACGAACCAGCCGGTAACGGTGACCGCAGTCTTCGCGGACAACGTGGAGGTGGCATCAGCGCAGTACAAGGTCGGGGACGGCGAGTGGCAGGACTATGGCGAAGGCGCGGTGGTCAACGAGAACGCCATCGTCACCTTCCGGGCGACGGACACGGCGGGGAATGAGACGACGTGCTCCTACGAGGTGGACAACTACGACTCGGACGCCCCGGATGCACCGATTGCCACCGCCTCGACCACGGAGACGACGTGGCGCCCCGTGGAGGTCTCCGCGTCCTTCGCGGAGGACGCGGTGGCACGCGAATGGTGCATCGACGGCGGCGCCTGGCAGGAGTACACCGGGCCCGTCACGATGACGGAGAACGGCGTGGCCGAGTTCCGCGGGACGGACGGGGCGGGCAATGCCTCGACGGCCTCCTACGAGGTGTCGAACATTGTGACGCCGCAGGAATTTGTCCACCGCGAGTTCGCGGACGACCTCGGACGCAACCTAAACTACCAGGACACCTTCGCGCTGGACGTGGCGCTGCCTGGGTGGTATCGGCTGACGGGGGACTTCGGCGGGCTCAGCGGCTCGGTCGAGATCCTGAACGGAAAGAAGAAGGTGGCCTCGGGAACGGTCAAGAAGGGCGTCTTCACCTTCAACAAGGGCAAGGCGGCGCTGCTGGACACGGGGAACTACACACTGGTCGTCAAGAACACCGACAAGGGGAAGGTGGCCGGGGAGTACTCGCTCTCCTTCGACGGGACGACGCTCTTCACGAAGGGTGACAACTCCGACGACTGGGGCGATGTCAAGGCGAAGGGGGCCGCGGGCGCGGTCGGGGCCATCGGGACGCTCACTGCGGCGACGGTGGTCTCGGACTGGGTCGGCTACGGCGACGCCGTCGACTACAAGGCGTTCACGCTCGACAGCGGGGCGTCGCTGGTATTCGACGTGACTGCATCGGACGCGGTGAAGTTTACCGTGTGGTCGCTTACGGGGACGGAGGGCAAATACAGCCTGAAGTCCGTCGGGAATGTCACGCCGAAACTCAACAAGGCGCCAGGCCAATACACGGCCTCGACCAAGACGCAGCTGCTGAATCCAGGGACGTACTACCTCTCGGTGCAGTCGACGAACGCCGCGAAGGGCGGGAACGCCGACTACACGGTCGCGCTGAACGCGAAGAGCACCTTCTTCACGGAGGGCGACAACTCCGACGACGCATGGGCGAAGGCCCCCGCTCTCGCCGCAGGAGAGCGGCTCGCGGACTGGGTCGGCCTCGGCGACGCGGTCGACTACCGCACCATCGCCGTCGACGAAAAGGGCGGGTTCTACTCGTTCGGCTTGTCGGGCGCGGAGAACGGCGTCAAGATGACGGTGTACTCGCTTGTGAACGGCAAGCTCAAGAGCGTGAAGTCAGTCTCGGCGACGGCGAAGAAGCCGTCGATCTCGACGGGCGCGCTGGCGCTCGCGGAGGGCGGGACATACGTGCTCGCCGTCGAGGCGACGGGCGCCAAGAAAGCGCAGAACAGCCACTACACCGTGACGATGGAGGAGCATGGCGTCTTCACCGGCACGGACAACAACACCTGGGACGGCGCGACAGCGCTTACCTGCGAATTCGCGGGCTGTCTCGGCAAGGGCGGCGACACCGTCGACTACTTCGACCTAACCTCGTGGCAGAACGGGCTGTCGCTGGAGATGGAGGCGGGCTCGGTCAAGGCCTCGTTCTTCGACGCGAACAAGAAAGCGGTGAAGGTAGCCTCGGTCGAATACGCGAACGGGACCTCAAAGAGCGGGGTGTCGTCGCTGACGCTCAAGGACGGCGACAAGCTCACCGATGTGATCCGCATGGCCGCCGTCGACGAAAGCGTGAAATACCTGAAGATCGAGGCCGCAGGGACGGGGATGAGCCAATACCGCATCGGGATGCTCGCGTAGTCGGCATCCCGTCTTCCCTTGCAAGCAACGGGAAGGCCGCAATTTTCCCCCCTCACCCACGACGCTTGGCCGGCCGCGCAGGAGCCCGGCCCTCCCATTGCCTCATGATCCAGGGCGGCGCGGAAGCGCGAATTGGCTGGCTGCGCAAGCGCGGGCCCCTGGTCATTTTCCGGCCCGAAAACGGGCCGGCACAGAACGCTGGGGTCTGAAGTCTAGGGCCCCCGATGGGTCTGGGGTCTGAAGTCTGGGGTCTTCGATGGGTCTGGGGTCTGAAGTCTGGGGTCCTTGATGGGTCTGAAGTTTGGGGTCTGGGGTCGCGATGAAAAGCTCCGCCGCTCCCAACTTTCAGCGATTACAGATTATATTAGGGAGATTTCCCTAAACGGCCGCCTGGTGGCGGCCATGTCACCCCAGCAACAAGGAAAAGGCAACACCATGAGAGTCGTACTCGCGTATTCGGGCGGTCTGGACACATCCTGCATCCTCACCTGGCTTCAGGAAAAATACAAGGCCGAGGTCATCACCTACTGCGCCAACGTCGGGCAGGGCGAAGAACTGGACGGGCTGCATGAGAAGGCCAAGAAGTGCGGCGCGGTCAAGTCGTACGTCGAGGATCTGACCGAGGAGTTCGCGCGCGACTTCATCTTCCCGATGTTCCAGGCCAACGCGATCTACGAGAACATGTATCTCCTGGGGACCTCCATCGCGCGCCCGTGCATCGCGAAGCACCTCGTCGAGGTCGCGAAGAAGGAGAAGGCCGAGTTCATCTGCCACGGGGCCACGGGCAAGGGCAACGACCAGATCCGCTTCGAGCTCTCCGCCTACGCGCTGAACCCCGACATCAAGGTCATCGCGCCCTGGCGCTCCCCCGACTGGACCTTCAAGTCCCGCACGGACCTCATCGCCTACGCGAAGAAGCACAAGATCCCGGTCAACGTGACCGCGAAGAAGCCCTACTCCGAGGACCGCAACCTGCTGCACATCTCCTTCGAGGGCGGCGTGCTTGAGGATCCGTGGGTCGAGGCCCCCGAGGAGTGCCATGTCCTGACCGTCCCCGTCGAGCAGGCCCCCGACAAGCCCGAATACATCACCATCAAGTTCGAGCAGGGCAACCCCGTCGCCATCAACGGCAAGAAGCTCTCCCCCGCCAAGCTGATGATGGAACTCAACCGCCTCGGCGGCAAGCACGCAATCGGCCGCATCGACATCGTCGAGACCCGCTTCACTGGAATGAAGGACCGCGGCGTCTACGAGACCCCCGGCGGCACCATCCTCTTCCACGCCCACCGCGCGATGGAGTCCATCACCATGGACCGCGAGGTCATGAGCACCCGCGACTCCCTCATCGACCGCTACGCCAACCTCATCTACAACGGATTCTGGTTCGCCCCCGAACGCGAGTTCCTCCAGGCCGCCATCACCGAAAGCCAGAAGAACGTCACTGGCGAAGTCCGCTGCAAGCTCTACAAGGGCAACTGCTTCATCGTCGGGCGCCGCTCCCCCTACACCCTCTACGATCCCGCCGTCGTCACCTTCGAGGAAGACGATGTCTACAACCAGCAGGACGCCACTGGCTTCATCAAGCTCAACGCGCTGCGCCTCCGCATCGCCGCCAACGCCAAGAAGCCCAAGAAATAACCATTCCCACGAGCATCGGAGAGAATCATGGACAAACTACGCATCGGAGTCATTGGATTCGGCACCGTGGGTGCTGGAGTGGTCGAGACCGTCTACAAGAACGCGGGCCTCATGGCGCGGCGCACTGGCATCGAGCCTGTCATCACCCGCATCGCCGACCTCGACACCACCACCGACCGCGGCATCAAGGTCCCTGCCGGCGTCCTTGGCCCCGATGCCATGGCGCTCATTGATTCGCCCGAGGTCGATGTCGTCGTCGAACTCGTCGGCGGCACCACCATCGCCCGCAAGTTCGTCTCCGAGGCCCTGAAGCGCGGCAAGCCCGTCGTCACCGCCAACAAGGCGCTCCTCGCCTTCTGCGGCGAGGAACTCTTCCGGCTTGCCGCCGAACACGGCACCGAGATCTACTTCGAGGCCTCCGTCGGCGGCGGCATCCCCTGCATCAAGGCGCTTCGCGAAGGCCTCGTCGCCAACCAGATCGAGTGCATGTACGGCATCCTCAACGGCACCTGCAACTACATCCTCACCAGGATGGAGAACGAGCGCGCCGACTTCGACTTCGTCCTCAAGGCCGCCCAGCAGGCAGGCTACGCCGAGGCCAACCCCTCCACCGACGTCGACGGCTACGACACCGCCAACAAGGCCGCCATCCTCGCCTCCCTCGCCTACGGGCGCTGGTTCAAGCTCGACGACGTCGCCGTCCGCGGCATCCGCGATGTCACCCTGACCGACATCGAGTTCGCCTCGCAGCTCGGCTACCGCATCAAGCTGCTTGCCGTGATCCGCAAGCTCGACGGCAAGCTCCAGCTTTCGGTGCAGCCCGCGCTGGTCGCGAAGTCCTCGCTGCTGGGCAATGTCTCCGGCGTCTTCAACGCGCTGTGGGTCAAGGGCGACATCGTCGGCTCCACGATGTACTACGGCCGCGGCGCAGGCCGCGCGGCCACCTCCAGCGCCGTCGTCGCCGACCTCATCGACCTGGCGCTGAACCGCGCCGCCAAGTGCCCGCGCCGCGTGACGCCGTTCCCCGTCTACGATCCGTCCCTCGCGCTCGCCTCCAAGGAGGAGATCCGCAGCCGCTTCTACATCCGCGTGCAGGTCGCCAACCGCCCAGGCGTGCTCGGCCGCATCGCGGGCGTCCTCGGCGGACACGCCATCTCCATCGCCTCCGTCAGCCAGAGCGAGCAGCCGGGCGACACCGTCCCCATGCTCATCCTCACCGAGCAGGCCGCCCAGGCCGACATGGACAGCGCCCTCAACGAGATCCGCCAGGATCCCGCCGTCGCCGAGCCCCCCGTCTGCTTCGCCGTCGAAGATCTCGCCGAGTAGGCCCGCCCTGCCGCCGAAACACAACCACCGACCGCCCCGCCATGCCATCGGCCCCTGTCCGCATTGACCGCCTGCCGTGGGCGCTGCCGCGCCGAAACATCCTGGCGCGGCTGGGCTACCGCACAGGCCTCACCCGCCTCCCCGAGGCGGAGGAGCGGCGCCTGGATGGCGATTTGGCGCGCCTTGCGGCGCTTTGCCGCGACACGCACGCCGTCTTCCTCGCGCCCCTCGCCGTCCAGGTCGATGAAGCCGCGGGCGTCACCACCGTCGAGGGCGGCTGGCGCATCGAATGCCCAGGCGTCGCCAGGATGCTCCGCGGCGCGCGCGCCCTCTGGCTCGGCGCCGCCACCCTCGGC
>JAEEXV010000238.1 GCA_016287975.1 Lentisphaeria bacterium
ATCAAAAACGGCGAATACCGCACCATCGCCACGCCCGGCGAGATCGCCGCGATCGTCGCCGACGGGCATGAAACCCTGGTACAAAAGGGCGCCGGAGAACGATGCGGTTTTTCCGATGAAGCCTATGAAAAGGCCGGCGCGGAACTGGTCGGTACCATGGAGGAGATCTATGCGCGCGCCGGATTCGTCACCAAGGTGAAGGAATTCGAGCCGTGCGAGTATGATCTCATCCGCGAGGACCAGATTGTCTTCACCTGCATACACCCTGCCGCACACCCCGCCGAAGTGGAGGCGCTTCTCAGGAGCAAGTGCATCGCCTTCACTGCGGAGGACTGCCACCGCTACGGCTCTCCCAACTGCGAGGCGGCCGGCAAGCAGGGGGCGCTTTTCGGCCTCGAATCCATGCTCTGCATCCATGGCGGCAAAGGCAAGTTCGTCGGCGGTCTTGCCGGGGCGCCCGGCATGAACGTCGTCATCCTCGGCGGCGGCATCGTCGGCAAGAGCGCCCTGCAGGTGCTCCACGCCCTGGGCGCGCACTGCACCGTCTTCGACATCAACCTCGGCACGCTGCGCGCGCTCCAGATGCAATATGGCGACTCGATCGACACGGCCCTGTCCACGCGCCAGAACATCGCCAGGATCCTGCCGCAGACCGACATGATCCTCAACTGCGTGAAGTGGCCCAAGGGCTGCAGGGAATACCTCGTCACGCGCGAGATGCTCCGCCTGATGGAAAAGGGTTCCGTGCTTGTCGACATCAGCAACGACGACCAGGGCGCGATCGAGACCTTCCACGAGACCACGCACGAGCATCCCCGCTACGTCGAGGAGGGCATCGTCCACTTCTGCGTCAGCAACATCCCTGGCGCGATCGCCCAGTCCACGTCGATTTCCTACGCCGCGTCGGTGATCGGGCACTTCCGCAGCATCCTCCGCGACGGCGTCGCCGAGGCGTGCGTGCGCGACGGCTTCCTGCGGCGCGCGCTGACCTGCTACAAGGGGTTGCTGACCCACGAGGAGACCAGCGCCCTGCAGAACAAGCCGTGGATCCGCCCCGAGGATGTGCTCGGCATCGCGGACCGACGGCTCGACCCCGCGCCGCCCGCCACGGTGACGCGGTCGGACAACTTCTACAAGCACCCATAGCGCATCGGAGGAAGTATGGAGAACATGGGCTTTGTTTCGATCGTGCCGTCGCTTCTGGCGGTCGTGCTGTGCTTTGCCACGCGCAACACCATCGTCTCGCTGACGGTGGCCTGCGCGGCGGGCACGCTGCTGGCGCACCAGGGGCCGATGGGGCTGCCGACGCTGCTGAAGCAAAGCATGGGGACGACGGGCTTCGCCTGGGTGATGATGCTGAACGTGTTCATCAGCATCATCGTCGCCTACTTCCAGAAGTCCGGCGCCATCCAGGGCTTTTCGCGGCGGGTGCAGGACTGCAACCTCAGCCGCCGCGGCGTCCAGCTCATCTCGTGGCTGCTCGGGCTTTTCGTATACTTCAGCGATTCCTTTTCGCCGCTGTTCGTCGGCACCGTCATGCGGCGCATTTCGGACCAGGCCAGGGTCAGCCGCGAGAAACTGTCGTACATCGCGGATTCGACCTCGGCGCCAGTGTCGGTCCTCGTCCCCATCACGGGCTGGGCGGCGTATCTGAGCGGCCTGGCCGTCGGCGTGGGGTGCATCGCCGACCAGGAGCAGGCGATGGGGCTGTTTGTTCGCGCCATCCCGTTCAACTTCTATGCGTTGTTCGCGGTGTTCTTCGTCTTCCTGATCGGCAGCGGGGTCGTCAAGGACTTCGGGCCGATGAAGACCGCCGAGGCCCGTGCCGTCAACGAGGGGAAGGTGCTGCGCGACGGCGCCGAGCCTGTCATCGGCAGGGAACTGACCGAGATGGAGCAGCACGGGAAGATCAAGACGCGCGTCTTCCTGAACTTCATCCTGCCCGTCCTGATGATCGTCGGCATCGCAGTCGGAACGTATGTCACGCTGCACTCGGCCAAGACCATGGAGGCCTTTCTGGCGGTCGTGCTGTTCATGACCGTCAGCCTGTGGATCCAGGGCATCCCGCTGAAGGAGGTTGTCAACACCGCCACCGACGGCATCAAGGGGGCGGTCCCCGTCGTCGTGCTGCTGGCCCTCGCCTATTCCGTCAACTCCCTGAGCAAGACCATGGGCACGGCCAACTACATTGTCTCGCTTACGCAGCAGTTCCTTTCGCCCCATCTGCTGCCCTTCGTGATCTTCGTCATCGCCGCAGTCATGGCCTTCGCCACTGGCACCTCGTGGGGCACGTTCGCCATCTGCATGCCCATCGCCCTCCCGCTTGCCTTCAACTACACGGACGGCAAGGTCACACCGCTCGTCATGGCCTGCTTCGCGGCGGTCGCGGGCGGCGGCGTCTTCGGCGACCACTGCTCGCCGCTGTCGGACACCACGGTGCTCTCCTCCGCAGGCGCGGCGGCCGACCACATCGACCATGTCAAGACCCAGATGCCATACGCGCTCGTCTGCGCGGCGGTGGCATCCATCGCATATCTGATCATGGGATTCACGATGGTGTAGGCCCGCCAAACGGGGGCTGGGAAATAATGGAACGCGCTGTTCCCCAAGATGGTCGGTAAAACCGCCTTTTCAGGCCCGAAGTTGTTGCCACGGCGGCCTCGCCGTGGCAACCATTATCGGGGCTTCATCCAGGCAATTGCCTGCCCGCCTGGGGAACAGAGTTGTCTGGAATGCTCCCCAAGAGGGTCGGTAACAGCCCCTCATAAAGCAGACACGCCAGAAGCGTGTGGGTTGGGCGCGATTGACGAAGCGGACGTAGCCACGGCGTCCCGCCGTGGCAGGCGGGTGAGCCACACAGAGTTTGCAATCGGGCGGCGGAATCGTTCGCTGCGTCGCTCGTCGGGGCAACCACGGCGGGACGCCGTGGCTACCATTTTCGGGCGTCAACCGAGGCAATTGCCTGCCCGCCTGGGGAACAGAGTTGTCTGGAAAAACCGATCCCCGCGGGCGATCGGGCCATTGCGTGGCCGCGCGGCCCTATACCCCGATGTCGATCTGGTAGGAGTCGTCGCCGCCGAGTTTCTTGG
>JAEEXV010000239.1 GCA_016287975.1 Lentisphaeria bacterium
GAAGTAGTCGGTGGATTCGGAGAGGTGGAGGGTGTATTCGAAGGTGTGGGATTTGCGGGCGGGGAAGCCGAGGTGGGAGGAGCCGAACTGCTGGCAGACGAGGCCGTCGGCTAGGGGGATGGTGCGGGCGTGGAGGTGGCAACGGAGGAGGTCATCCTCGACGGCCCAGCCGAGGGAGCCGCCGGCGCCTGCGAGGAAGCCGGTGGGGTTCATGGGGGCGAGGCGGGCGTCGTCGGAGGAGGTGCCCTGTTCGAGGCCGTGCAGCGACCAGTTGGTCAGTTTATGGGTGGGCTGGAGGACATGTCGGATGATGACGCCCTGGTCGGTGTCGGTGAGGTTCTCGATGCGCTCGGTGACGCGGATCTTGGCGGGGGATTCGAGGGTGATGAGGCGCTCTACGGCATAGTTCTTGCCGCGTGCGGCGATGCGGAGGCGCCGGGCGTCCTGCGGCAGTACGGTGACGCGCCACTGCGGCTCGGCCTCCGGGACGGGGGAGGCGGCGAGGGCGTTGTTGCGGAGGCGCGGGGTGGCGGGGTAGCTGTAGAAGGAGTGGAGGAGGTAATGCTGGCCTTTGAAGGAGATGCGGTAGCCGCCGGCGGCGAAGGCGGTGATGGAGGTGGGGCCGTCGGTGATGGAGGCGGCGGTCTTGCCGGGGGCGGGGAGGGTTTCGGTGTGGTTCTCGTGGAAGAGGTCCTCCTCCTTGAAGAGGGCGGCGACTTCGGCGGGGTCGAGCGGGCGGTTGTAGAGGTGGAGGTTGTAGAGGAGCCCTGCGTAGGCGTCGCCGCGTCCGGTTTTGGAGCCGAGGTAGATGGGGGAGTCCTCCTGGGGATATTCGGTGGGCGTGTGATGGGTGTGTTCGGAGTCGAGCTGCCCGTCGATGTAGATGCGCATGGTCTTTCCGGGATCGAAGGTGACGACGACATGATACCAGCGCCGCGCGTCGAGGATGCGCTTGCTGTAGAGGTGGGTCGCGCGGCGGACGCCCTTCTGGTGCACGAGGAAATGGAGCTGTCCGGGATTCGAGGCGTTGTTGCGGAGGCCGAAAGTGGCGTCGCTACGGTAGACAATGGGCGCCCAGTTGTTTTTCCACCAGTAGGCGCGCACCCAGATCGCGATGGTGAAGGGGCCGGTGATCGGGACGGGCGGCAGGGTGACGCGCGCGCCGCGCGAGTTCTTCATGCCCCCGAAGTCCAGGAGGGTGAGACCGTTGCTCTGCGGTACCCAGAACGAGTCTTTCGGCGTGAGATCCGGCAGACGCCGCGCCGCTTCGTGCAGCGCAGTGCCTTTCCCTTCGGCCAAGGTGTAGTGGGCGACTTCGCCGGGAATGGCGGCGAATGCGGCGACGGAGAGGAACAGAAGTGCTGAGAGGAGGGGTTTCATGGGATTTAAGGGATCGAAGGGATTTAAGGGATCGAAGGGATTTAAGGGATCGAAGGGATTTAAGGGATCGAAGGGATTTAAGGGATCGAAGGGATTTAAGGGACTTAAGGGATTTAAGGGATCGAAGGGATCAAAGGGATCGAAGGGATGGTGAAGATAAAAGGCAAGAAAAGTGCTAATTCTTGGTTGCAATGATGAAGAATTGGCTTATATTGCCGCAAAAGCCGAAAGCAAAGAATCTGCAATCCCTTGAATCCCTTGAATCCCTTGAATCCCTTGAATCCCTTGAATCCCAATCGTGAAAGCAGCAAGATCATTCTGCCGCATTCTGGCTATCGCAAATTGATTGCGTTTCAGAAAAGCGAGGTGATTTATCAAGGGACAGTGGTGTTTTGCCGCCGATTCCTGCCTGCATACGGAGATCGGACAGTCGATCAGATGACGCAGGCGGCGCGTTCCTGCAAGCAGAACATCGCGGAGGGGAGCGCGGCGGCGGGGACAAGCCTGGAGACGCAGTTGAAGTTGACGAATGTGGCGCGTGCCTCGCTGGATGAACTGCTGGAGGACTATGTGGACTATCTGAAGTCGCACGGGGCGGCCGAGTGGGCGCAGGGAAGCGAAGTAAAGGAGCGCGTGCGCGCCTACGCCAAGCGGCATCCCACGTGGGATGGTTGGCAAAGCGCTTTCGAGACGCGGTCGGCGGCGACACTGGGAAATGTGATGATCGTGCTGATCCAGCAGTGCCGTTTCCTTTTGGAACGGTTGCTCCATTGGCAGGAAGCAGACTTTCTGGAACACGGTGGTGTCCGCGAACGGATGCACGCGGCTCGGACGGAAACGCGCGCGGAATCGTGGGACAAAGGGGTCTATTCGGTGCTGGATGCGGCGCCAGATGCCGCCGAGGTGGATCGGCGACTGGCCGAAATGGTCGCGGAGATTCAACGGATGGCGTTTGGGATTTGCAAACGGAAGGGGTGGAGGTGAAAAGGGATAACGGGGGTTATTCGAGGATCAGGAATTCCTGCCAGTCGGCGATTTTCACGGTGATGGACCAGTTGCCAGGGGCGCCGGTGATGGCGGCGGCGTCGCCGACGGGGATGGGATGTCCGACGGCGTCGAAGCGCAGCACGGCGGGTTTTCCTGGCTTGCCCCAGGTGGTCGTGTAGGAGACACAGGAGACGATGCGCTCCCTGCCCTTGATCCAGCCTCGGTGGAGTTCGACGGGGGTGATGGGGAACGAGTGGTTGATGGGGCCGTAGCCGCCTTTTTCCTCGGGGAAGAAGTTGCGGACGGAGGTGTGGACATAGAGGCAGCCGTGGCGCAGATAGGCGCGGACGCGCTTCATGAGGCGTACGGGGTCGATTTCCTCGGTGCGGTGGGGGCCGTAGGCGAGGGGGGTGGAGAGCTGGTTCATGGTGCAGCCTGAGGCCTCTGGTGGGATGGCGTCGAGATTCTGGTGGCCGATGCCGTTTCCTGCGGCTTCGCAGAAGTTCATGTAGGGGATGGTCTGGAGGTTCCGCGTGGTGGGGGCGCCGAAGTTGGTGAGGGCGATCTTGCCGCGGCGCAGGATGTCCTTGAGCCAGATTTCGCGGGCGGGGGCGGTGAGGGGGCCGAGGTGGGCGAAGCGCGACGCGATGCGGCCGTTGGGGAGGACGGAGACGGAGAAGCCGTCCCAGCGGTCGTGGAGCACGGAGGGTGCTCCTGCGAATCCGAACATGTCCTGGTAGACGCCGTCGAGGCCGACCTCGTCGAGGAGGAAGGCGTATTCGTCGAGGCGCCGCTGGAAGAAGTGGTTTCCGACGAGGGGGTGGACGATCAGATAGAGCGCGGGGTGCGGGTTTCCTGCGACGGGGGTGTCTGGATAGAGGTCGATATTGCCGTTCCTGTGGAGGGTGGCGGAGTCGCGCCACGGGGATTCGAGGACGCGTCGGCGGGTGGCGGGGGTGGCCTTCTTCCAGGAGAAGCCAGGGGCGGCGGGGGTGGTGAAGTCGGATTCGGCGAGGCAATAGACGATGGTCTCCAGGCCAGCGAGGAAGATGGCGTCGGGGACGGCTTCGCGGATGACGCGCATGGCCTCCTGGATGTGGCGCTTGTATTCGTCGCGGGTACTGAAGATGGTGCCGTCCCAGTAGTTGAAGCAGGGGCTGAGGTTGAAGACGCGGGCGTTGCGGCGCTGGAAGAACGCTTTCATGGCGGCGGGGTCGGCGGCGAAGCGTCGGTAGGTCTCGGAGCGCTGGGCGGCGGTTCGGAAGCCGACGATGGGGCCAGGGATGGTGACGACGGGGATCTGCCAGTCGCGACGGAGGCGGTTGAGGAAGTCGAAGTAGTCGCCGCGCACGGGATAGAGGGTGAACTCGAAGGTGCGGGACTTGCGGGCGGGGATGCCGATGCGGCGGCTGCCGAAGAGGCAGGTGGCGGGGGCGTCCTTCGGCGCGCGGACGGCGGATTCGAGGTGGCATCGGAAGGCGTCGTCCTCGACGACCCAGGCCAGGGCGTCCTCGCCGCACGAGAACCATCCCGTGGGGTTGCAGCCCGGGACGCCGCTGGGGGAGCGCGCGTTTTCCTCGCCGTGGAGGACCCATTCGCGCAGGGGCGTCTCGCTCTGGAGGAAGTGGGTGAAGACGAAGGCCTGGTCCTCGTCGGTGAGGTTGGTCACGCGGTCGGAGACGCGGATGCGCCCGTCAGGCAGATGGCGGATGCGTCGGTCGAGGCGGTAGAAGGCGCCGTGGGCGGAGACGGCGGCCTCGCCCTGGCTGAGGTCGAGTACGGCGGGCTTCCAGGTGGGCTCGCCGCCTGGGACGGGGGTGGCGGCGAGGAGGTTGGTGCCCATGTAGGGCTCGGCGGGATAGGCGCAGGACGTGCTCAGGAGGAAGGCGGCCTTGCCTGCGCGGATCCGCAGCGCGCCGCCTGAAAGCACCTCGGCGCCTGGGAGGGCGGCGGCGGCGGGGCCGCTGCGCGGGAGGCGCGCTTCCTCGGGGACGGGGAGGCTGAAGCGGTTCTCGCTCTGGTAGAGGCCGAGGATCTCCTGTGGGGAGAGGGCGCGGTTATAGAGATGCAAATTGGAGAGGACGCCCGCATAGCCTGGATTTTTGCCCGCGCGCCCCATGGTGAAGCAGTCCTGGTCGTGCGCGAGGTGGACGGGGACTTTTCCGGTGCGCTCGGCGTCAAGGCGGCCGTTGACGTAGAGGCGGAGATACTGGCCTGGCTTGAAGACGGCGGCGAGGTGGTACCAGGTGCTGCGGTCCAGGACGGTGGAGCTGAAGAGGTTGGCGCCGCGCTTGGCGTCCCTGTCCTTGACGCGGAAGAGGATCTGGCCTGGCTTGTTCTGGTTGTTGCGGAGGCCGTAGGTGGTGTCGCCGCGCGAGCAGATGGGGCCCCAGTTCTCGTGCCACCAGTAGGCGGAGACCCAGATGGCGATGGTGAATTCGCCGTCGAACTCGATGTGCGGCAGGGTGGCCTGGGCCAGGCGGGAGTTCTTCATCCCGCCGAAGTCGATGAGGGTGAGCCCGTCGCGCGTCATCCAGAAGGAATCGGTGATGCGGATGGGCGGCAGGCGCCCGTGCGCCTCCTTCGCCTCGGTGCCCGCCCCGTCATGCAGCGGATACCAGGCGATTTCACCAGGGATGGTGGCGGCATGCAGGGCGATGCCAAGGAGGAGCAGGATGGCGTATTTCATGGGAGGGCGGTCTTTTCTACAATGCGGTCAGGTGGCGGAAGCGGCTCACTCGTCGAACATGAGGGGGAGGCGGCACCAGCTGGTCTTGGAGTACCAGGCGTCGGCGTCGGAGAGCGGGCGGATGAATTTGGAACTGGCGTGTCCGTCGACCATGAGGGCGTTGAACTGGCCGTTCGGGTGGTTGGGCTTGGAAGTGCCCTGGCTGTGGACGTCGCGGCAGGAGACGCCGTTGCCGTTGGAGAACATGTCGGCGTACATGATGGAGCCGCCGTGGTCGCGGCCGACGCGGGCGCGGAGGCTCTTGTTCTCCTTCCAGTTCCTGTAGTAGTCGGCGGTGCAGCGGGAGGAGCCTGCCACGGCACTCTTCTCGGGGATTTCATCGAGGGAGGCGTAGTTCCAGAAGATATAGGACATGGGTGCGGAGCCGTTGGTGGCGGTGGGAACCTCGAAGTTGAAGGAGTCGGAGGGGCAGCGGAAGAGCTGGCGGACGGCCTTGGAGAAGGACTTGGAGTCCGAGGGGATGCCGCTGCCGAGGAGGCCTTCGCTGAAGAGGAGGTTGGCGGGGGAGGAGTTGGGGGTGGTGGAGAGTTTGTAGTAGGCGCAGGCGGCCAGGTGGACGGTGCCGTTGCTGGTGCCGTAGTTGAGGGTGTAGGGGAGCCAGTCGTTGTTACTGGAGGCGTAGATGTGGCTGGCGATGCCGATCTGCTTGAGGTTGTTGATGCAGGAGATGGAGCGCGCCTTCTCGCGGGCCTTGGAGAGGGCGGGCAGGAGCATCGAGGCGAGGATCGCGATGATGGCGATGACGACGAGGAGTTCGATCAGGGTGAACGGGCGGGGCTTTTTCATGGTTGTTTCATCCGATGGCTTGGGTGAGTTTCTGCCAGCACTCGATGCCGGCGTTGTCTTCGTTGATTTCAAGAAAAATGGGTGCGTGGGGGAGTTGTCCTTCGCGGAGGGCGAGGAGGAATCCCGAGAGGGAGATGAGTTTGTCGTGGAGGCCGTTGAGGCGGCGGTGGTTGGAGAAGGTTCCGTCGTGGTTCTGGCGGACCTGGTGGAAGTGGTAGCCGTTGACGATGGAGCCGAGGCGGCGGTAGTAGTCGCTGAGGTTTTCGGTGGCGGAGAAGGGGGCGTTGTTGCGGGCGTGGCCGAGGTCGAGGTGGAAGCCGATGCGGTCGGGCGCGGCGGAGACGGCGCGCAGATCCTCGATCCAGGCACGGCATTCCTCGATGGTGCAGCCGTAGTTGCGGTGGGCGTCGTCGGTGGCGCCTGGCGTGGTGTGGAGGTTCTCGATGCCGATCTCGACGCCTGCGGCGGGGAGGTGGTCGGCGATGGCGCGGAAGCGGTCGATGAGGTCGGCGCGCGCGGCGGGGAAGGCGGCGGCGGTGACCTTGGGGACGTGCAGGGTGGCGCGCGCGCAGCCGAGGTCCAGGGTCAACTGGACGGCGGCGGCGAGGCCGCC
>JAEEXV010000240.1 GCA_016287975.1 Lentisphaeria bacterium
AGCCCGCCCTGGTGCGCACAGGTCGCGACCTCCACGCGGAAGCGCTCTGGAAACGCGCGCGCGACCGCGACCGCGTTGCGGCCGATGCTTCCAGTCGCCCCGAGAATTGCCAGACCGCGCCGTTCAGAAGAAGAACTCATAGCTCACGCTCAGAATCGCCAGGATCGCCGCCGCCGCCAGCAACAGCCGCAGGCACCGCGCCAGCATTTCGCGCGGATGGCGCGAAACGCCTCCGCTCCGTCGGCGCCCGCCCCCGCCCTCCACGATCACGCGGAGCAGCATCTCCCGGCGGCGGCGCGCCTCGTCCCTGGCATGGCGTTGGAGCTCAGGCGACATGGCACTATTGGATGATGCCGCTGGTGTCGGAGAGGAAGATGCCGCGGAAGTTCATCTGCAGTTCCTGCGGATTGTCCGAGAGCTCCAGCGCCTTCTCCTGCGAGATGTCGCCGTTGTTGAAGTGTTCCAGCAGGCACTGGTTGAAGGTCATCATGCCCGCCTCCTGGTTCGCCGCAATCGCCTGCTCCAGTTTGTCGACGCGCCCGTCGAAGATCAACTTCTTGACAATCGGCTCGTTGGTCATCACCTCCGTGATCGGAACCACGCCCTTCCCCGACGCCTTCTTCGCAAGCCGCTGGCAGATGATCGCGCGCACCGTGTCCGACAGCGACTTGCGGATCGCCTCGCGCTCCTCCAGCGCGAACATGTCGAGGATGCGGTTGATCGACTGCGGCGCGTCCTTCGTGTGCAGCGTCGTGATCACCAGATGCCCCGTCTCCGCCGCCGCCAGCGCCGTCTCGAAGGTGACGCGGTTGCGCATCTCGCCGATGACGATGATGTCGGGATCCTGGCGCAGCGCGTGCACCAGCGCGGACTCGAAGGATTCGGCGTCGAGCCCGACCTCGCGCTGCTCGAAGAAGGATTCCTTGTCCTCGAAGGTGTATTCAATCGGGTCCTCGATGGTGATGATGTGGCGGCGGTAGGTGTTGTTGATGTAGTCCAGCAGCGCCGCCATCGTCGTCGATTTGCCGCTGCCCGTCGTCCCCGTGATGAAGATGATGCCGTTGTTGGCGTCGCCGATCTTCTTGAGCACCTCGGGCAGTCCAGCCTCCGCCACCGTCGGGGCCTTGCTCTTCACCCACCGCATCGTAAGACCGCGCTGCCCGCGCTGCATGTGCAGGTTCACACGGAAACGCCCCGCCCCAGGCTCCTGCCACGCAAAGTCCAGGTCCCCCGTCTTCTGGAACTTCTCCATCTGACCCTTCGGGACGATCTCCTCGCAGAAACTGTCCAGGAACGCAGTGTCCGTCATCACGTTCACTTCGCTCAGGTTGCTGTCAATGCGCAACTGGATGTGCTTGTTCTCGCGGATGTGCACGTCCGAAGCGCGGTTCTCCACCGCGAAGACCAGAAAGTCATGCAGCGAGGACGGAGTGTCGGGAGGAAGGCTCATGAAAAACAATTCCTATGTAGGTTGATGAGACAATGAATGCAAATCTATTCCGGCTTTTCCGGAGTTTCCGGCTTTTCCGGCGCCCGTGTGCCAGCGGGCTTGCCCGCTGGCGGTGCTACGCGCCGTGCTGTCCGTCCATCAGCTGCGCCTGGCGCGTGGTCAGGAGCACCGATTGCCAGAGCTGCCCGTGCGGGTCGATCTTGCGGCGCGCGGAGGTCGCCAGGGGGATGGGCACGTAGGTGTAGTAGCCGTGCCAGTTGGCGACGACGACGTCGGTCATGCCCGCCATCGCGGCGTGCACCGCGTGCTGCGCCAGATGCAGGCAGAAAATGGAATCGGAGGCGTTCGCGGGCTGGCTGCGGATCTCGTAACTCGGATCGAAGTACTTGATGCTGAGTTCCTGGCCGATCTCGGCGAAATGCCGCTTCAGGCGCTCCTTCAGGAACAGCCCGATGTCCTTGTGCAGGACATTCCCCGACTTGTCCTTGACCTCGGAGCCGTCCGCCAGCAGCGCCTGCCCCGCGCCCTCCGAGACCACCAGCACCGCATGGTGCTTGTTCGCCATGCGTCTTTCCATCGCCTTCAACAGCCCGCGTTCCCCCTCCAGCACCACTGGCACCTCTGGAATCAGGCAGAAGTTGACCACCGAGTTCGCCAGGCTCGCATACGCCGCCGTGAAGCCCGAATCCCGCCCCATCAGCCGCACCATCCCCAGACCGTTGAAGCACCCCTTCGCCTCGTTGTGCGCGCACGACAGAATGCCCGCCGCCGACTGCACCGCCGTCTCGAAGCCGAAGGTCTTGTCCATGAAGTTCAAATCGTTGTCGATGGTCTTCGGAATCCCGATGACGCTCAACTGCATCCCGCGCTTTCGGCACTCCTCCACGATCGCGTGCGCCCCGCGCTGCGTGCCGTCTCCGCCGATGGTGAAGAGGATGTGGATGTTCTGCCGATCCAGCGTGCGCACCATCTCCTCGGGCGACTGCTCGCCGCGCGACGACCCCAGGATGGTCCCGCCCGAGGTGTGGATGTCGTCCACCACATCTGGATTCAGCAGCAGCGGCGACAATTCGTACTTGGGGTTCAGCCCCTGGTAGCCGTATTTGATGCCGAAGATATTGTCCACGCCGTAGAAATAGTAGAGGGTGTTGACCAGCCCCTTGATGACGTCGTTCAGCCCCGGGCACAGCCCGCCGCAGGTCACGATCGCCGCGCGCGTCCATGTCGGGTCGCGGAAAATCCGCCGCCGCGGCCCCGCCGCGACGAAGGCGGGCACGGCCTTGCCCGCCGCCCTGCACGCCGCGTTGATCGACTCGTCCGCATAGAAGCTGATGCGCTCCGTGTCCTCCACGAAGGTGGCGTTGTGAAGCGGACTCTCCAGGGTCGGCGTGCCGATGTACGGCACCGAGAAGTCCAGATCCGGAAGCCTGGTCAGATCAACATTGATGTTCTGCGGCAGCATAGCCTTGCTCCATTTGCCGAAAGTCCTGGCCATGCGCGGCATGGTCCCGCCGCGCATGGCGGGGCATGATGCCATGCCCCGACGCCCCGTCTACGCCTATTTGACGACCTGGGCGCCCGCGCCAGGCAGCGCCCCGAAGAGCTTGAAGGCGTCCGCCAGCGGATAGCGGTTGGCGTACATCGAGACCTTGGTCGTGATCTTGCCGACCTTGTTCATGCCCATCGCCTCGCGGAAGACGTTGGCGGGGGAGTTCTCGTCATAGTCCGTCTTCTCGGAGTACGACGCATTGAGGAAGGCGGTCAGGTACGCGTCGTTGATGCGCCCCTTGAAGGCCTTGGGATCCTTGAGCGAGGTGTTGTCCTCGACGCTCTCCATGCCGGGGAAGTCCGACATGTCCTCGAACTCCTCGCTGTCCACCCAGAGTTTCAGGATGCTGGGGCTCTTGACCACGGCGACGTCGCCCTTCTTGTTGAGGAAGAAGACGTTCTTGTCCAGCGAGATCTTCTTGGTCTTGGGATCGCCCATCGCCGCGTCGACGCCAGTGAAGACGCTCAGCCCGAAGATGTTGTTGTGGACATTGGAGACGACCTTGGCATTGCAGCGGTAGCCGTAGCCCATGTCGCCGAAGTCATTGGTGCGGCTCCAGGAGAAGAGCACCGTGTTGTTGGCGAACTCGCAGGTGGCGGCGCCCGCCTGGGCGTTCGAGCACATCACGTTGCAGGAGATCATGCGGCAGGCCACGAAGACGTTGTTCAGCACCTTGACATTGCCCTTGAAGAGGCTGATGTTGATGCCGTACATGCCGCTGTTGGCGATGACGCAGTTCTGGATGACGATGTTGCCCTCGTAGCGGCTCGCCGTCTCGCTGTAGATGGAGTAGGACTTCGCGGAGGCGAACTTGTCCTTGGAGCCCTTGGCGGGCGGCTCCAGCCACATGCCCGTCTCGACGCCTGCTGGCTTGCCTTTCACGTCGTGGTAGCTGTTCATGAAGGCCTGGTCGATGACGATCCCGTCCAGCACCATGTCGGGCCCCTTGCCATTCGGGAGCTTCAGGGTGATCACGCCAAGGCCCTTGGAATCGTTCTTCTCGTTCAGCGGCTGGATCAGCGTCGCGTGCGCGCAGACGTCGCGCTTCGAGAAGTCCGCCGAATAGCCGCCGACGATGGAGACTGGCTTTTCGATCTTGATTTCGCTCGCGCCCAGCGGCCCCGTGTATTTGCCTTCCGCCACGTAGATCGTGTCGCCAGGAGCCGCCTTCTTCAGCGCGTCCCCGATCGCCTTGAACGGCGCCGCCTTCGTGCCAGGCCCCTTCTTCTTGCCCGTGCTGGCGGAGACATACCACTCGGCGCCAAAACTCGACGCGACCAGCGCGATCATGGCGATCGCGAACAACAGTTTCTTCATCATCTCAACAACTCCTGATTGGGGATTCACGGTCAACTCTGAAAAACCACTTTGCGACTATTAATGTAAGCACTGTTGTGGATTTTTCCAACAGAATCACGCAAACTCCCGCCCACACAGCACCCCCGCTGGGGCGCACCCCCAATCCACCCCGCCCCCGCTAAGCGGCCCGCAGGGCGCCAGCCCTGCGTCGGGCAGGGGGTGCGGGGGGCGCCAGCCCTGCGTCGGGCAGGGGGTGCGGGGGGCGGCAGCCCCCCGTCGTTTGCATGGATGTCTGAAGTCAGCATCCCCCACCCTCGCCCCGCCTCCGCAACGCCAACCCGCCCGTGAAGCGCCATCCCCCGCCCACACGGCGGCCCCATTGGGGCGCCCCCCAATCCCCCCGCCCCCGCTAAGCGGGCCGCAGGGGGCCAGCCCTCCGCCGGGCAGGGGGGGCGGGGGGCGGCAGCCCCCCGCCGTTTGCGTGGAGGTCTGTGGTGGGGGGC
>JAEEXV010000241.1 GCA_016287975.1 Lentisphaeria bacterium
CGCGCAAGAAGGTCGGCCGCCCGCCCGTGGTCGTCTTCATGGGCCATGTCGACCACGGCAAGACCACCTTGCAGGACTACATCCGCAAGACCAAGGTCGCGGCCGGCGAGGCCGGTGGCATCACCCAGGCCATCGGCGCCTCCGTCGCCCAGTACGGCGACCAGACCATCACCTTCCTCGACACCCCGGGACACGCCGCCTTCACCGCCATGCGCGCCCGCGGCGCCAACGCCACCGACATCGCGGTGCTCGTCGTCGCCGCGCAGGAGGGCATCATGCCCCAGACCGTCGAGGCCATCAACCACGCCAAGGCCGCCCACGTGCCCATCATCGTCGCCATCACCAAGATGGACCTGCCCGGCGCCGACCCCGACATGGTCAAGCGCGGCCTCCAGGAAAACGGCCTCCAGCCCGAGGACTGGGGCGGCGACGTCGCCGTGATCCCCCTCTCGGGCATCACCGGAGAGGGCGTCGACGACCTCCTCGAACGAATCCTCCTCGAAGCCGAAATGCTCGAACTCAACGCCGACCCCGACGCGCCCTTCGAGGGGCTGGTCATCGAGGCGCAGATGGAGACGGGCATGGGCCCCACCGCCAACATCCTCGTCCGCAACGGAACCATCCGCCAGGGCGACTGGTTCTCCTGCGGCTCCTCCTACGGCAAGGCCCGCGCGCTGCTCGACACGCACGGCAAGCGCCTCGCCAAGGCGACCCCGTCGATGCCGGTCAAGATCATGGGCTTCAACTCCGTCCCCGAGGCGGGCGACAAGATCGTCTGGCAGCCCGACGAAAAGGCCGCGAAGGCCGCGGCGGACGCGGAGACCGCGCGCAAGCGCGCCGAGGAACTCGCGGGGCCGCAGCGCTCGGTGAGCCTCACCGACATCAACGCCCTCTTCCAGCAGAACGCGCAGAGTTCCTCCATCCCCGAGCTCAACCTCATCCTGAAGTGCGACGTGCGCGGCTCCCTGGAGGCGATCACCGACGCCGTCAAGGGCATCAAGTCCACCAAGATCACCGCGAAGGTCATCCACGGCGGCGTCGGCGAGATCACCGAGACCGACGTCATCCTGGCGGCCGCCTCGAAGGCCATCATCTTCGGTTTCCACGTGCGCGTCATGCCCGGCGTCAACAAGGTCGCCAAGATGAAGGGCGTCGAGATCCGCCTCTACTCCATCATCTACGACCTGCTCGACGAACTGCAGGCCGCGATGCGCGGCATGCTCACCCCCGAGACCCGCGAGGTGCAGCTCGGCGAGGCGGAGATCATCCAGATCTTCAACATCTCCAAGGCCGGCAAGATCTGCGGCTGCCGCGTGAACAGCGGCACCGTCAAGGTCAACATGAGCGCCCGCGTCTACCGCCAGAAGGAACTCATCTACTCCGGCCTCGTCGCCTCCCTCAAGCACTTCAAGGAGGACGTCAAGGAGATGCGCGCAGGACAGGAATGCGGCATCCGCCTCGACAACTTCGAGGACTTCGAGGTCGGCGACCGCATCCAGATCTTCGAGACCCAGAAGATTGCCCCGGAGCTGTAGCCCATGCCCGTCGACCGCATCACCCGCCTCAACGCCCAGATCCAGAAGGAACTGAGCATCCTCTGCGAAAGCCTCGTGCGACCCGCCATCCCCGACGCCCTCGTCACCATCACCGGCGTCGAGATCGCATCCACCCTGCGCACCGCCAACGTCTTCGTCAGCGTGTACGGCGGCAAAGGCGCCCGCGAACGCGCCCTCGAGGTCCTTGCCCGCAAGCGCGCCGCCCTCCAGAGCGCCCTCGCCCGCAAGATCATCCTCAAATACACCCCCGTGCTCAACTTCAAGCTCGACGAGACCGCCGCGCGCGCCGACAGGGTCATGACCATCCTGCGCGAACTCAACCTCCCCGACGAGCCGACGCCCGCCGCCACCCCCGAACCGCCAACGCCCGAGGCATGACCACCTCACCGGCGGGCAAGCCGAATCATCCCGGCGGGCAAGCCGAATCCCCCCGGCGGGCAAGCCCGCCGGCACTGTGGGGACCGCTCCCGTGTCGACCTGGCGGTCATTGGCCTGGGGCACTGCCAGCCTGCGCGGGGTTGTGCCGGCGGGCGCATGGCGCGCAGGCGCCCGGAAAAAATCCCTGGTTCGGCTTGCAAATCGGGAAATGGCAATTATCTTATGAAGACTTCCCAAAGGTGGGTTACTCAAGCGGTCAACGAGGGCAGACTGTAAATCTGCTAGCTATGCTTTCCGTGGTTCGAATCCACGACCCACCACCATCTTCCACCCGATGCAGGAATCTGCATCGGGTTTTTTGTTGCACAGGAAGCCAAATTGCCTTTCAGGCATTACGTTACGGAAAAACACCTGCTTTTCCTATGGCCAGACTTCCCACCATCCGAATCCGACGGAACAGCCGCGCGGGGCGCAGGGCGCAGATCCGACGCGCAGTGCTGGCATGGCTCGCGGCGCAGGACCCCGCGCCGACTGGATGCGCGTGCGAGGTCCCGACGCGGGGCAACCGCTCCAACCTGGTGGACGTGGCGGCCTTCTGGAGCGCGGCGCGCCGCAGGCAGGGCCGCGTCCTCCAGCTGCCAGTACGGACGGCGCTCGTCCTGTGCGTCCTGTCGCGTGAGGAATGCTGGAACGCGGGCGCCAATCCCGCCGAACTCTACCGCGAACTCGCGGCCTGCCACGCCGCGCTGCCCGCCCTGGAGGCGCGCATCCGCGCCGAGGAGCCTGAACTCCGTGACGACCATACGCTCTTCGAGGAATACGCCGTCTGGAACTTCGACCGCTCCAGGAACCCCGAATACCAGCGCCTCCGTCTCCGCTGCCAATCCCTGGAGGAGGAACTCTTCCGAGGCACGCGCATGGAACTCATCGGGCACAGCGACTGCGCCGACGAACTCTATCTGGCCGCCCCGTCGGGATGCATCACGGCCGACGAGGTGATGCCAGGCTGGGGGGTGCTCTCCGTCGGCGACGGCGGCCAGCCCTCCGTCACCGTGCTCCGCCCCGCTGAGGCGCAGCACTGCCTGCCCGAGGCGCGGCTGCATATCGTCCAGTCCATCGCCGCCGCCGCCTCCGACTTCGTGCTGGCGGGCTACGGCGCGCGCCACTGGCCGCGGCTCTGACCGCAGGAGCCCCCCCCTCCTCTGCCTCACGGCGTCAGCTGCGACGCGCGTTGGTGGCCTCCATCTCGCCGATGGCCATCAGGTAGAACGGGCACTTCTTGGGAATGCCGCAGCAGCAGCGGTACGCCATGTTGAGGTCCACATATTTGTAGGGCATCGTCCGCCCGTCGTGCTGCGCCACCTTCATCCCGAAGTTCTTGACCGCGCCGCAGTCCCCCGCGATGCCGTCGTACTCCGGCACCAGGTTGCCGTCAGGCCCCACCGTCGTCGTCATGATCTTCTTCCAGCCGAACGCGGGCACGTATTTGCAGACCGCGTGCTGGCGCAGCTGGCTGGCCAGATCCGTGTTGTTGAGGCCCTGCGCCCAATCCGGCACCGGCACGGCGCGCGCCTCGTCATACACGTTCTTGTTGTGCTTCACCACAGGTTTGGCGCCGCCCTCCCCCATATACGCCTTGCCATTGTCCGCCGCAGCCTCGGGCTTGCGGCCAAACCACGATAGGATCGTTTCCCACAAAGACATTGTTCTGCACCTCTCGATTGCAAAGTCAAAACGCCCCCGCTTCCCGCGAGAACGCGACAAAATATAGCCCACTCCCCCCAGACTGCCACCCCCGACGCCAAAAAGTTCGCGAAGCCGCCAAGTTTCGGGAAAAAACGCGCCGAAACGGATAAAATGCGAAAAAATTGTGCCGTCGCGCGGGAAAACTTCCGTTGAAGTGTTACGTTACTGTTTAGCATGGCATCGTCCCGCCGCAAAGCGGACGCGGCGCCATGCGGCCACTGGCGTTGGCGCGTCGGTTGGCATTCTTGCGTACAAACTTTCCTCTAAACAAAGGAATCATTCGTTTATGACTTTACCAGCAATCATCATCATGGTGATCGGCATCATTGCCGCCATCGTCGGTGTCAACAAACAGAAACAGGGCGCCACCTGGGGGCAGCCCCTCGCCATCATCGGCGCGATCCTCGCCATCGGCGCCGCCGTCTGGAACTTCGTCGGCACCCTCAACGGGGACCAGAAAGGCATCCAGAAGAACCAGCGCGCGCAGCAGCTGCGCGGCCTCTACCTCGCCAAGGAAATCGCCAAGGCCTCCCCGAAGAAGGTCGTCATCATCGACAACGCCAGCAGCCATGTGGACGGCTACGGCGATGCCCTGACCACCCCCGTCGTCGACCACGCCATCGAAGGCCTGAAGAAAGGCCTGGGCGGCGCCACCGTCGACGTGATCTGGCAGGACGTCCCCAAGAAACCGAAACCCGCCAACCCCGACGAGGCCCCCGATCCCGGCATGGACATCATCTCGCTCGCCGCGAAGGCCCTCATGGCCATGCTGCCGAATTTCGAAGGCGCTGACGTGGTCGTCTTCAACGCCCTCCCGGACGGCCCCGACTCCAACATCGACATCTTCAAGGCCATCGGCATGGTCGCCGCCAAGGCCAAGAACGTCAAGTTCGCGATCCTCGCCCCCATCGACACCGAGACCCTCGGCAAGATGTTCGGCGCGAAAGGCTCCCCGCTGCTGGCCGCGGTCGTCACCCGCGCCGACTACGACTGGGAGTCCGACATGCCCTCCAACGACGACAAGGCCTTCGCGCAGCAGTTCGTGCTGCTGACCCCCGCCGACTACAAGCAGGGCATCGAAGAGGCCAACAAGAAGCCCGCGAAGAAGAAGTAGTCCAGGGCTTGCGCCAAACCGCACCTTGAAACGGAGGCCAGCCGGGGTTCCCGGCTGGCCTTTTGGGTAAAAAGGACCGAAACGCCATGATTCACGACACGCTTCAGAACTTCCGGCAGTATGCCGCGCTCAACCCCCGCTTCGCCGCCGTGGCGGAGTTCCTGGAGAAGAACGACCTCAAGCAACTCTCGACCGGCAAGCACGAGATCCTGCCCGACGGCGAGGCCTTCGCCAATGTCCAGGAGATCACGGGGCGCAACGTCGCCGCCATCCCGGTCGAGGCGCACCGCAAGTACATCGACGTGCAGATTCCGCTGGGCGAGATGGAGCTGATGGGCTGGATGCCCTACGCCGCGATGCAGCCCGAGAACGAATACAACGCCGAACAGGACATGCAGCTCTCGCACCAGGCCGTCCCCCGCTGGGAGACCGTGCTGGGCGGCGAGTTCATCGTCTTCTTCCCCGGCGACGCGCACGCCCCGGGCGGCGGCGCGGGCAAGCTCCGCAAGATCATCGTGAAGGTCCGCGTCTGATTTTGAAACCGCGCTGCGGGCGGCGGCTGTTCGCCGCCCCAGCGCCCTCCCCCCTTCCACCATCCCGTCCGCCTATGCGCCGCAGCCTCCTCACCTATTGTGCCGCCGTCGCCCTGCTGCCCCTCTTCCTCGCCGCCGCCGAAAAGGAACTCCCGCCGCAGGAGTTCCTGCGTGAACTGCGCGCGCCGCTGACCCAGGAGGCGTGGGGCGAGTTCACGGGCCGCCTCGTCCACGTCCGCAAGGGCAAGCCGAAACTCGAAGGCAATCTCTGGGTGCGCCTGAACTTCACGCCGCAGGCCATGCTCGCGGAACTCAAACTCAACGAGCGCAATACCTATATCCTCGAACAGCAGTTCAATCGCGCCGACCGCCGCATCACCGTCGACCTTCCCGACAAGGAGGCCAAGCCAGGGCTCTTCGACTTCGGCGTCACCCCCGCCGACCTCTCCTTCGCCTTCATCTACTGGGACTTCGTCGAGGAACTCCCGCGCTCCTCCAGCCGCTGGCGCGACTGCCGCGTCATGAAACTCGTCTCCCCCGACAAGAAGGAGACCGCCCACGTCTGGTTCGACGCCGAATACAAGTTCCCCATGCAGGCCGAATGGTACCGCCAGGGCGAGACCAAGCCCTGGCGCACCCTCCTCCTCCAGGGCGCCAAGAAGTTCGACAACGGCATCTGGTTCGTCAAGGAGATGCGCCTCGACGGCGACGGCTGGAAGACCCAGGTCAAATTCGACTTCGTCTCCAAGAACGCCATCGGCACCGGCCCCCAAAAATAGAGGCGAAACGTGCCCGCCCGCCGCCCATCCCCGCCGCCCGCCCGCCGCCCGCCCGCCCTGCGGCACGGCCTGCGCTGGCCAGGCAAACTGCTGGGGCTGCTCATCGCGATGCCGCTGGTGGCGGTGCTCTTCGGCAGCCTCTGGCGCTTCCCGTACGACTTCCAGTCGTTCCGCGACCCGCACCTCCTCGCACTCGTCCTCGCCTTCGGAATCGGCCTCTTCCTCTTCCCGTTCCACCGCTTCACCGTGGTCTATGTCTTCGGGCACGAACTCACGCACTGGATCGCCGCGAAACTCTGCCTGCGCAAGACCGGCCGCTTCCAGGTGCGCAGCGCCTCGGGCTTCGTCGAGATCACCGACCCCAACGCCTTCATCACCCTCGCCCCCTATTTCGTCCCGCTCTACTTCTTCCTCTCGGTCGGCCTCGCCGCCTTCGCCCTCCTCTGGTGGACGCCCCCGCCCGTCGCCGTCGTCGCCTTCTTCGCCTGGCTGGGCTTCTGCTACGCCTACCACGTGGTCCTGACCGCCGTCGCCCTCTCCCGCGCCCAGACCGACATGGACCACTGCGGCTACCTGCTCTCCTACACCCTCATCCTCGGCGCGAATCTCCTTTTCCTCTACCTCGCCCTCATCCTGCTCACCCAGAACTGGGACGCGGGATGGAAAGTCCCCGTCCAAGTCTCCAAGGATCTCTTCACATGGCTAATGCACTCCTTCGCACGCTAATCCTGCTCCTCGCCCTGCTGCTCCCAGCGGCCCTCCCGGCCAAGACGAAGAAGGAGCCCGTCTCCCCGCCGCCGAAGGTCAAGAAGAAGGATCTCAAGGTCGACAAGAAGGACATGGAATCCGACAAGGACCTCAAGCGCCACGTCAAGCACTACCGCGGCGAGGTCTTCATCGAGGGCATCCCGATGATCGACCAGGGCTCCGACCCCAGCTGCGCCATCGCCACCCTGAAGCGCCTCCTCGACTACTACAGCGAGCACAACAAGGTCTCCATGGGCAAGCTCGGCAAGGCGATGGGCTACGACAAGAACAAGGGCACCAACGTCGTCCAGATGGTCGAGCAGATCAAGAAATACTCCACGACCCTGCGGCTTTCCCCGCTGGACCTCTACAAGTTCATGTGGACGGTCGGCGACCTCAAGCAGGCCCTGGCCGACTACAACAAGCTCGCCGAACGGCGGGACAGGGTGGAGATCCCCGCCGACGGCGCGCTGCAGACCCAGGGCTTCGTCCCCTTCATCCGCAAGATCAACTACAAGGTCTGGAAGAAAATGCGCGGGCGGGACAAGGCGTCCAGGAATTGCTGGGAGTCGATCTGCAAGCAGATCGACCAGGGCATTCCCGTCCTGTGGAGCGTGAACCTGGGGCTGTACAACGAGGCGAAGGGCAACGGCTCCAGGCCTGGCGGCCACATGCGCATGATCATCGGCTACAACGACAAGAAGAAAGCCGTCTTCTACACCGACAGCTGGGGGTCGGGGCATGAGAAGAAGGAGATGGCGTGGGACGATGCCTGGGCCATCACCCAGAGCGCCATCGTCCTCCTCCCCCGCAACTGATTCGCGATGTTCACCCCCGCCAAGGTCAATCTGATCCTCGATGTCGGGCCGCTGCGCCCCGAGGACGGGCGGCACGAGCTCCATACCCTCTTCCTGCCCGTGCCGCAGCTCGGCGACGACCTCTCCATCGCCCCCAGTCCGCCTGGCGCAGGCATTACTGTCGCCCTGACGGGACGCCCCGTGGACGGCGATCCCGCCGACAACCTCGCCGCGCGCGCCGTCGCCGCCTTCTGCCGCGCCGCGGGCATCTCCGCCGACTGGGCCGTCACCATCCACAAGCGCATCCCCGTCTCGGGCGGCCTCGGCGGCGGCTCCTCCGACGCGGCGGCGGCCCTCCTTGAAATGCGGCGGCTGACGGGGCGCGACCCTGGCCTCCACGCGCTGGCGGCCTCCCTCGGCGCGGATGTCGCGTTCTTCCTCGACCCGCGCCCCTCCCTCGCCACTGGCATCGGCGAAAGACTCTCCCCGCTGCCCTGGACGCCCCCGCCGCACGCGATCGTGCTCGTCTATCCGGGGCTGCCCTCCCCTGTCGCATGGGCCTATCGGCACTGCGCCGCCGCAACCGCCTTCCAGCCGTCCTGGCCTCCGAAGGCGCCGCGCGACCTCGCCGCATTCGCCGCACTCGCCAGCAACGACCTCGAACAGGCACTCTGCGTCAAGTTCCCCGTCCTCTCCATCCTCGCGGACACCATGCGCCAGTGCGGCGCGCTCAACGCCACCGTCTCTGGCTCCGGCTCGTCCCTCTTCGGCCTCTGCCCCCCCGACCAGGCCGACGCCGTCCGCACACGCCTCCGCGAAGCCCTTTCGGGCTTCGACAGCACCGAAGTGCTGTAGCCCAACCCAACCCCATCAACCCAGGAGCATCCCCATGTCCAAGCGCGGTGATATCTTCAAATGCCAGCTCTGCGGCGCCATCGTCCAGGTCGTCACCCCAGGCTGCGTGCCCGTGTGCTGCGGCCAGCCCATGAAGGCCGAGGTCGCCAACACCGTCGACGCCTCCAAGGAAAAGCACGTCCCCGTCGCCGAAAACGACGGTGGCCTGCTGAAGGTCAAGGTCGGCTCCGCCCCGCATCCCATGGCCGCCGACCATTTCATCGAGTGGATCGAGATCGACGCCGGCGACCGTGTCGGCAAGCACTTCTTCCAGCCTGGCGACGCCCCCGAGTTCACCTTCCGCGCCCCCTACGCCAAGGGCATCGTCATCCGCGCCTACTGCAACAAGCACGGCCTCTGGGAAGCCGTCGTCTGACGACACCCCGCCGGCTTTTCGCCGGCGGCACAGGACAAGCCATAACCGGCCGCCCCGGTCACCCATGGGGGGGTGCGGGGGGCGGAGCCCCCGTCGTTTGCGTGCGTGGAAGAAGGCACCAGCCTTCAAAATAGCCCCGCTACGCTTGCCCCATATTAGCGCCCGTTACACGGGCTTCACGATGACATATTTCATGCGGGGGCCGGCCTCGGGGGCCTCGATGGATTCGGTGGTGACCTCCGGGTCGCCCTTGAGGGCGGTGTGGATGATGCGGCGTTCGGCGGGCAGATACGGCCCCAGGCGCTTCTCCTGCTTCCAGTGGCGGACCTCCTTGGCCGCGTC
>JAEEXV010000242.1 GCA_016287975.1 Lentisphaeria bacterium
CTTGACGAACCACTGGTCGGAGAGGCGTGGCTCGACGGGGACGTTGCCGCGCTCGGAGTAGCCGACCTGGTGGGTGTAGTCCTCGATCTTCTCGAGCAGCCCGAGGGCCTCCATCTTCTCGACGACGAGTTTGCGCGCGACCATGCGGTCGAGGCCGTCGAAGTCGGCGCCCGCCTCGGCGTTCATGGTGCCGTCGTCGTTCATGATGTTGGGCATTTCAAGGCCATGGCGGAGACCGACCTGGTAGTCGTTGGGGTCGTGGGCGGGGGTGATCTTGACGGCGCCGGTGCCGAAGCCCTTCTCGACGTATTCGTCGGCGATGAGGGGGATCTGGCGGTTGACGATGGGGAGGATGAGCATCTTTCCGACGAGGCCCTGGAAGCGCTCGTCCTCGGGGTTGACGGCGACGGCGGTGTCGCCCATCAGGGTCTCGGGGCGGGTGGTGGCGATGGTGACATGGCCTGAGCCGTCGGCGAACGGGTACTTGAAATACCAGAGGTGCCCGCGCTCCTCGCGGTAGATGACCTCCTCGTCGGAGAGGGCGGTTCGGGACTTGGGGCACCAGTTGATGATGCGGTGGCCCTTGTAGATGAGGCCGTCGTTGTAGAGTCGGATGAAGACTTCCTGGACGGCGTTGGAGAGGCCTTCGTCGAAGGTGAAGCGCTCGCGTGGCCAGTCGCAGGAGCATCCGATGGTGCGGAGCTGCTGGATGATCTTGCCGCCGTACTTTTCCTTCCAGGCCCAGACTTCGTCGAGGAACTTCTCGCGGCCGAGGTCGTAGCGGGTGAGGCCGCGCTCCTTCTTAAGCATGGCCTCGACCTTGGCCTGGGTGGCGATGCCCGCGTGGTCCATGCCAGGGACCCAGCAGGCCTCGCGGCCGCGCATGCGCTCGAAACGGATGAGGATGTCCTGGAGGGTGTTGTTCAGGACGTGTCCGAGGGTGAGCATGCCCGTGACATTGGGCGGCGGGATGACGATGGTGTAGGGGCGTTTCGCGCTGTTGACGTCGGCGCGGAAATAGCCGCGGTCCTCCCAGAGTTTATACCATTTGGCTTCGACTTCGGCGGGGAGATAGGCTTTGGCGAGGGTTTCCTGGCTCATGGTAGGGGATGAAAGGACAGAAGGGACGGAAGGGACGGCAGCGGCCGAAGGGACAGAAGGGACGGCAGCGGCCGCGAGGACGGTAAACGATTCAATGTAATGCGCAATTTACAGTCTGCCCGCGTCCGGGTCGTGGTTGTCATGCAGGTAGCGGTGGTCGAGGAGGTGTGCGGTGCGCAGGTCTCCGAGGGAGTGCCGCATGGCGGGGAGGAGGTCGGGGAAGCGCTTTTGGAGGTCGCGGAGGAGTTGCTCGAGATAGAATCGGTCTCCATGTTCGCGGAGGGCGGCCTCGTAGGGGCAGGAGCGGATGGGCGGGAAGGCGAAGAACAGCGCGGCCTCGTGGATCTGCTCCTTGGTGCAGCCCCACAGGGGGCGGATGAGGCGGGCCTTGCCGCCGTCGGCGGCGACATTGGGGCCCATGGTCTTGAGGCCGCCGCCTCGGAAGAGGGCGAGCAGGAAACTCACGCAGAGGTCGTTGAGGTGCTGTCCAAGGGCGAGTTTGTTGCAGTTCAGTTCGGCGAGGAGGCCGTGGAGTTTGCCTCGGCGCAGGCGGGAGCAGAGGGCGCAGGGGCGTTCGCCGCCAGTTTTTTCGAAGAGTTCGGCGATGCCTGGGACGGCGACGAGGCGGAGGTCCCAGCCCTGGCGCTGGCAGTATTCGCGGAGGGCGTCGCGGTCGAAGCCTGGATAGCCCAGGTCGATGGTGGCGGGGAGGATTTCGACGGGGAATGGCAGTCGGCGCTGGAGGGCGGTGAGGAGGTGCATCAGCAGCAGGCTGTCCTCGCCGCCTGAGAGGCCGACGAGGATGCGGTCGTCGGCGGCGAAGAGTCCGAATTCGGCGGCGTCGCGGGAGAGTTGCTGGAGGAGGCGGCGGAAGATGCGGGTACGGACGGGGGCGGCGCGGAGCCAGTCGGCGGCGAGGCGGCGGATCTCGGCGGCGATGGCGTCGGGGGTGGCGCCTGGCGCGGGGGCGACGGTGACTTCGGCCTGGCGATAGGCGGGGAGGCGGCTTTCGTAGAGGGCGCGCCGTGCATCGGCGTGGTCGGGGTTCCAGAGGGGGCGCTGGGCGACGCCGTGGCGGGAGAGGCGGCGTTCGATGGCTTCGAGCGGGAGGTCGAGGAAGCAGGTGATGCCGCTGTTCTGCATGATGCCGCGGTTGCCAGGGTAGGCGGGGACGCCGCCGCCAGTGGAGATGACGGCGAACTCGCATTCGTCGGCGAGGCGTCGGAGGAGCGCCTGTTCCTCGCGGCGGAACTCGGCTTCGCCGTGGATGCGGATATAGTCGCCTGCGGAGACGCCGCCGTGGTCGGCGGCGAAACGCTCGTCCATGTCGAGGAACGGGCGCTTCAACTGCTTTGCGAGGCTGGCGCCGGTGCGGCTTTTCCCGCAGCCCATGAAGCCGGTGAGATAGAGGTTGAGCGGCATGGCGGAATCAGGCGCTGGTGGCGATGGCGCAGAGGAAGGTGATGGCGTTGAAGGTCGCGTGGATGAGGATCGAGACCCGGATGTCCCAGCGCTGGCGGCAATGGAAGAGCGCCAGCGAAAGCAGGGCGAGACCAGGCGTCGCCCACCAAAGGAAATGCATCGCGGCGAACAGGAGCGAGCAGAGGATGGCGGCGCGTCCTGGCGGGGTGCCCCGTTCCGTCAGAAGACGCGGGAGGGCGAGGCGGTAGAAGAGTTCCTCGTGGATCGGGGCGAGGAGGACGGAGGAGATGGCGACTGGGAGGAGGTTCCGCTCCTGCTGGAGCAGCAGCACCGCTTGCTGGGCAGGGGGGACGCCAAGCCAGCGTTTCATGAGCAGGATGGTGACGACATTGCAGAGCCAGACCCCAATGGGGAGCAGGGGGACAAGGGGGGCGGCTGAGCGCCGGACGCGCTTCCAGTCGAGATCTGGCTTCAGTTCCAGCACCCAGTGCCAGCTATGTTCCTTGGCGACGAGGGCCCATCCCGCGAAGAGGCCGAGGAGTGGGAAGGCGGCCCCCGTCAGGAGGGCGATGCCAGGATTGTTGGCCCAGCGTCCCCACGCGGGCGGCGTCAACGCCAGGAACCATCCTCCGATGGCCAGCATCACGGCGGCCTTGTCTGCGTTCTGGCGCAGGAGGATGTCGGCGTCGGTCGGCATGGGGGTCAGGCGGGGGCCCACCAGGCGTAGGCGCCGGAGGGGATGGGGAGGGGGCCGGGGATGAGCATCTCGCCAGTGTCGCAGGCGCCCTTGGGGAGGGTCTGGCGGACGAGGTGGCCGAGGACGGTCGGGGTGTATCCAGGGGTGTGGCAGGTGAGGAGGACGAAGGCGGGGGTGTCGGCGAGGACCTGCCGGCAGAGGTCGAGCAGATCGAGCATGTTGTGGTCGATCTGGAAGAGTTCCTGGTTGGTGCCGCGTCCGAAACTGGGCGGGTCGAGGATGATGGCGTCGTAGCGGTGCCGTCGGCGGATTTCGCGCTGGAGGAACTTGCGCACGTCGTCGACGATCCAGCGGACGGGGTGGTCGTCGAGGTGGTTGGCGGCGGCGTTCTCGCGGGCCCAGTCGGTCATCTTGCGGGAGGCGTCGAGGTGGCAGACGCGGCATCCCGCCCTGGCGGCGGCGAGGGTTGCGCCGCCGGAATAGGCGAAGAGGTTCAGGACTTCGAGGTCGCGGCCTCCCGCGGCTTCGGTGATTCTTCGCCAGCCGAAGGCGTGCTCGGGGAAGACGCCGACGTGCCCGAAGTCGGTCGGGCGCACGAGGAAGGTGATGCCTTCAAGGACGCAGCGCCAGCCTTTGGCGACGGCGCGGTCGCGGAACTCCCAGCGGTTGCCGTGCTCACGGGTGAAGAAGGCATCCGCCAGCCGCCGCCACTCCTCTGGCGGCAGCGCGGGCTTCCAGACGGCCTGCGCGCACGGACGGTCGAGGACATACTGCCCGAAGCGCTCGAGTTTGCGCCCGGCGCCTGCATCTACAAGCTGGTATTGGTCATCACGGAGGGGCATGGGGGGACTTTGGGGACGCGGGCCGAGAACGGCCCGCCACAGAACAGCGGGCGCGGGAAATCCAGGGCGGCGCATCTGCGGGGCATTCCGGCGGGCAAGCCCGCCGGCACACGCCGGGGAAATGCGGGGCGCGGGAAGCTGGGAAGCCGGGGCGGCGGCCCACCACAGAACAGCGGGGCGCGGGAAACCCAGGGCGGCGCATCTGCGGGGCATTCCGGCGGGCAAGCCCGCCGGC
>JAEEXV010000243.1 GCA_016287975.1 Lentisphaeria bacterium
CCCTGCTTGGGAATCTGCTTGGGAATGCAGTGCATGGTCATCGAATATGCGCGAAATGTCCTGGGACTGGCGGACGCCGATTCCACGGAATTCGCCCCTCAGACCACGCATCCCGTCATCGACTTGATGCCGGAGCAGCGCGGAGTCTCCGCCAAGGGCGGAACCATGCGACTGGGCGCGTACCCCTGCCAGCTCACAGCGGGCAGCCGTGCCGCGCAACTCTATGGCAAAGAAGCGATTTCCGAGCGGCACCGCCACCGCTATGAGTTCAACAACGATTATCGGACGCAGCTGGAACAAGCTGGTCTGCAAGTCGGCGGAACCAGTCCCGACGGCACCTTGGTGGAGATGGTCGAACTGCCCGGGCACCCCTTCTATGTCGGTTGCCAATTCCATCCGGAGTTCAAATCCCGCCCGTTTTCACCGCACCCCTTGTTCGTCGGCCTGGTCCAGGCCGCGTTGAAGCACCAGGAGAAATAATATGCCAAAGCGCACGGACATCCATAAAATCATGCTGCTGGGGGCAGGCCCCGTCGTCATCGGCCAGGGCTGCGAGTTCGACTATTCAGGCGTGCAGGCCTGCAAGGCACTCAAGCACGAAGGATACGAACTCGTCCTCCTCAACAGCAACCCCGCTACCATCATGACGGACACGGAATTCGCGGATCGCACCTATCTGGAGCCCATGACTCCGGAATATCTGCGCGAAATCATCCGCCGCGAACGTCCGGACGCGCTGCTGCCCACCCTTGGCGGACAGACCGCGCTCAACCTGGCAATGGAAGTCTGGAAGAGCGGCGTGCTCAAGCGCTATCACGTCGAACTCATCGGCGCGAACGCGGAATCCATCCAGCGCGCGGAGGATCGTCAACTCTTCAAGGCGACGATGGATTCCATCGGCATCCGCAGCGCCCGCTCCGAATCGGCGCACTCGCTCCAGGAGGCGCAGGTGATTGCAAAGGCGTTCGGCAAGTGGCCGCTGATTGTGCGCCCGGGCTTCACGCTGGGCGGCACGGGCGGCGGCATCGCCCACGGCCAGGAGGAGTTCGAGGAGATTGTCACGCGCGGACTGGAAGCCAGCCTCAACCACGAGGTGCTCATCGAGGAATCACTTCTCGGCTGGAAGGAATACGAGATGGAGGTGATGTGCGACAAGCGCGGCACCTCGGTCATCGTATGCTCCATCGAAAACCTCGACCCAATGGGAGTCCACACGGGCGATTCCATCACGGTCGCGCCCGCCATGACGCTTACCGACCGCGAATACCAGGCGATGCGAGACGATTCCCTGAAGGTCATGCGCGCCATCGGCATCCAGACGGGCGGCTCCAACGTGCAGTGGGCGGTCAACCCCGTCAACGGCGAGCGTCTCATCATCGAGATGAACCCGCGTGTCTCCCGTTCTTCCGCGCTGGCCTCCAAGGCCACGGGCTTCCCCATCGCCAAAATCGCCGCACTGCTTGCGGTTGGCTACACGCTGGACGAACTGAAGAACGATATCACCCGCACCACGCCCGCCTGCTTCGAACCCGCGCTGGACTATGTCGTGGTGAAGATGCCGCGCTTCACCTTCGAGAAATTCCCCGCCGCCGATTCCACGCTGGGGACCCAGATGAAGGCGGTCGGCGAGGTCATGTCCATTGGACGCAACTTCAACCAGGCGTTCCAGAAGGCCGTCCGTTCCCTGGAGACCGGTCACTGGGGCTTCGGTCTGGAACCCAAGCAGGCCGCATTCGAGGCACTGGAGGACGCCGCCCTAGAACACGAACTCGCCCGCCCCAACGCCGATCGCGTCTATCAACTCCACGCTGCCCTCAAACGTCACTGGCCCCTGGACAAAATCCAGTCCCTGACCGGCATCGACCTCTTCTATCTGCGGAAACTGCAGGAACTGGTCAACTTCGAGGGAAGCATCGCCAAGGATCCGAAATCCCTGCGCAAGGCCAAAGAACTGGGGTACTCCGACCGGCAGCTGGCATACGCGCTCAATATGGACGAACCATCCTTCCGCGAACTCCGCAAACGCAAGGGCATCCTTCCCGCCTACGGGACCGTCGACACCTGCGCAGGCGAGTTTGCAGCTGTAACCCCCTACTACTACTCCACCTACGCTGAATACGATGAACCGGTCAGAGACGCGGGCGGCAAGAAGAAAATCATGATTCTGGGCGGCGGTCCCAACCGCATCGGCCAGGGAATCGAGTTCGACTGCTGCTGCGTGCACGCGGTCTTCGCCCTGAAAGAGGCCGGCTTCGAGACCATCATGGTCAACTCCAACCCAGAAACCGTCTCCACCGACTACGATACCGCCGATCGCCTCTATTTCGAGCCACTGACTTTTGAGGATGTCCTCAACATCTATGAACGCGAACAGTGCGACGGCGTCATCGTGCAGCTCGGCGGCCAGACACCCCTCAACCTCGCCAGCGACCTCGCCGCTGCAGGCGTCCACATCCTGGGAACCCCGCCAGCCGACATCGACGCGGCGGACGACCGCGGCCTCTTCAAGGCCATCGCGGAGGCCGCAGGCGCGCGCCGTCCCCCCAGCGGGATGGCGCAGGAGGCGGAGGAAGCCTGCCACATCGCCTCGAAAATCGGCTATCCCGTGCTGGTACGCCCCTCTTTCGTGCTGGGCGGACGCGCCATGGCGATTGTCAACGACGAAACGGAATTGCGCAAGTACATGGCGGAGGCCACACGCGTCTCCGAAGGACATCCCATCCTCATCGACAAGTTCCTGGACGATGCCCAGGAGCTGGATGTGGACTGCCTTTCGGACGGCACCACGACCGTCGTCGGGGCGATCCTGGAGCACCTCGAGCAGGGCGGCATCCACTCTGGGGATTCCGCGTGCTCGATACCGCCTCGTGATTTGC